>CAZRRU010000082.1:0-9994 GCA_964602635.1 uncultured Gemmatimonadota bacterium
GCCTCCAATATCCGGGTGGTCAGTGGCTCACTCTACCCGGAAGTCCCTTCGAGGAGCCACTCCCCTTCGCCACGCGCTCTCTTCTCCGTGGGAACGAGGCAGCGGGCGATATTATGACACGGCAGGCAGGTATCTTCCGGCAATGCGACGGCTCAGAAGAAACCGGGTGCAGCTCCGTCCCTGCCCGGCGCAATGATCCACGACCCGTACAGCCGCAACTCGGGCACATTCTCCCGGACGTCTTCGAACAGGCCGATCGAGTAACTGCTGTCCCGCATCCAGAGCCTGAAATCAGCGCCCAGGCCCAACAGGCGTCCGATACTGAATTGAGCCGAGAGGCGTCCCTGGTGCACCCAGTGGTACGCGTCACCCCCATTCACCGAGCTGTGGTTCACGCTGGTCATCCAGGAGGATCGCCAGGAGGCACCGCCGCGGAATCGGCCGACTTGAGCCTCACCTTCGATTCGGCCATCGAATCCGGTCGTGTAATCGAACGGACGCAGGCTCCATCCGGAGGGAGTCTCACCGAGCGGCCGAAGCGCCGAATCGAGAGTGCCGAACAGGATCGCGCCCCCCTGGATTCGCGTGACCGCGCTCGCGTTCGCGCCCAACGTCCACAGAGACTCGAGCCTCAAGCCCAGATTCTGGCTTCCGTATTGGAAGGCCGACACATCCTCGTACTCGTAGCTCTGCACCACGGCCCATACGTGTTCGGAAGTCCCGCCGCGTTTCAGGTCGCGAGTCAGCAGGTTTCCTCGAATCGCCAGGGAGCCGAAGATGTTCTGATCTCCCGCAAACATGGTCATGTCGAACTCGAATACATCGAAAGGGCCGCGACGGCGCCCCTCGAAAGGACTCCCGAAGTCCATCCGCAACCTGAGAAACCCCCCGGTGACGTCGTCGCGGAACTCGGAGTCCGGGTCCACCCCGCGGTATCCGGCATCGACAGAGAAGCGAAAAAAATCAGGCGTGCGATCATTCGGATCCGTCGGATTGGAGGCGACCGAGAACATTCGGCCCGAGATGATCCGGTTGAAGCCTCGGATCGGATTCAGGAAGAAGCCCGCGAACTCGCGGCCCACGCGACCTGCCCCCGTCGCCTCGTTGCTCAACACGGCTGACGACGAGCGGTACAGGGTCTCGCCGAGCGCGATACCGCCCAGAGTCGTGTTGACAACGTCGTTGAACGCCATCGGATGACGCTCCGCGCAGCATTCCCACATTAGACTGCCGACCAGGGTCAGCGGCGCCGAGCCCCAGAAGCCGATGCCATTCGATCGGGATGCGTTGTAATAGGTGGAACCGTGGTACGGGTGATCGATCATGTTGGTGGCGAACAGATTCCCGTCGTACTCGAAGCCGTTGCTGATGTTGTTCCACCAGGTCTTGGGATACACGACGGCGAAGTCCTGATCCCGGATGTAGTAGTTGAGACCCCACGTGATCACGTTGATGCCCGCGATCTCACCCAAAGCCACTACCGGCCGCGTCGGAACGCCCCACGCATCGACCTTGCTCGTCTCCTGCGCCGTGAGAGGGGATGAAGCCGCGATCAGGCCGAGGACGAGGAGCACCGGGCGGGCGGCCGCCCGCTTCACCCCCCTCGGGGGAGTCACCCGTGAAATGACCTCGTGCACTAGCAACGCTCCATTGCCGGCTTGCAGTGACATGCACCTTCGACGGACTCACAAGCCCGGCGTACGCCTGGATTTTGCCCGTTGATCTTAGCCGTCAGTGGCATGCCGAGAAAGGCCGACGTTCCGCGGGGAGGGCGGAAATAACGAAACCCCGGTGCAGGGCCGGGGCTTCGTCTCTGGCGTCCGGAGTGGCTTGAGACTCGATTCTGAACGCTCAAAGTAACCTAGAAACGCACGAGCGTAGGTTGTTGTGACGCCGCCCCACTCTTCGCCCGCTCTACCGCTCGCGCATTCTCGTGTTCAGTTCCACGGTCAGGGAGATCAGCGCGACGAGGAACCCGACGAAGAAGAAGACACTGCCGAGCAGGGCCACGTGCTGTCCGACCCGCGGTGCGAACGAGAACGTGGCCACCAGGCCGACGATCCCCAGAATCGCACCGGCTCCGGCGGCAACGATGGCCATGAGACGAACCCACTGGATCCGGCTCTTCGGCGGCAGCTCTTCTCGGAGCAGGCGCCACATCATGTAGGCCACCCCTCCGAGCGCCAGGGCAACCACGACGAAGGAGAATGGGTCGCCTTCTCCCAGGCCTCCGAGCAGTCGCTCCAACAGTCGGCCTTCTTCGGGCATAGCGGTCTCCGATTCCTATAGTAAACCGGCTCGCCGGAAGATAGTCGCGGAGTGGTGGTTTGGCAGCCAGCGGGCCATATCGGGGTATGCGGGGGAAGGGGGAACGATTGGCCAGCTCGGGGCGAAGCTACTCCACGCACTCCGGATCGGTGAACCGTATGGCCACCGTGTTGTAGTGAATGCAGTTCGTGGTCGGGCACCACGGAGACTGTCGGGAAGCGGAAGACGCGGTATCAGCCAGGACCGTTCCGATCACCCCGTTCGCGCCCATCTCGCGGGCCCTGTTCAGCGTCGCCCCTAGATCTTCCGAGGCGATGAGTCCCACCTGTTCATACGGGCAGGTGGGCAGATCGCTGGCGAAGACCTTGACCTCGCTGTCCTTGGGCAGTGGATCCAGCTGGACCCTTACCCGCGACTCCACCCTGGGCCCACAGGCGACCAGAAGCAGGATCGGGAACAGAAGGGCACGGTTCGACATCTGGGCCTCCGCGGCGGCGTCTACCAGGCGAGCGTTGATTCTAAGAAACACGCGGCGAGGAAGCGAGGGTGGCCGACGGACTGTGGCGCCGTGTCCGAGGACCCGGGCGGGCGGAAAGCTCGCCACAGAACTTGCGCTCGTCGGGCGATTCTGAAGATACTCTAACGAACGGTTTTCGTGGGACTCGCTTTCGACGATCGGCTGATCGGCACGCTCCCACAGGATTGAGGATTGAAATAGCGTGACAGTGTTCGCTGCCGGCTTGCTCGCGTGTCTGCTCCTGGCCCACTACCTGGGCGACTTCACCCCGCTCTCGACCAGCCGGATGCTCGAGGCCAAGGCGGCCGGCGGCCCCGTTTCCCCGATCGCGTCACACGCGGGCGTGCAGACCCTTCTGGTCGCGCTGATCGTCGCCGTGGCAAGTGGATTCGACCTGAGACTGGTCGCCGCCGTCGTGGCGATCGAGTTCGTCACCCATTTCGTCATCGACCTCACTCGCGCCAGGCTCGGGGTGCGCTTTCCGCAATTGAGGGATCCGACCAACCGGGAGTTCTGGTGGGCCCTCGGCCTCGATCAGCTGGCGCATGCCCTCGTGCTCGTACTCATCACGTTCCTGGTCACCGGATGAAGAGTCTTCACGACGCGGGCGCGCGAATGACGACGTCAAATCGGTCCGAGGTAGTGGAGCTCATCACCGAGGCCCAGGAGCGCGAGCTCGGGTTCGCGCCGTGAACGCTTCGATGGCCCCGGGCGTCGCGGCCCACAGCAGGAGCGTCATCAACACGGCCGATGTGACGCACCACATGCAGGTCGCGCCGATCACGAACGGCTCCAGCACCGTGAGGTAGATGGAGAAGAGCGTTCCCAGCAGCGCTCCGAACCACAGCCCGACGGCCAGACCCGAGTTCCACCGCAGCGGTCCGCGATCGCGGAGCAACCACCCCAGGCCCAACGCGGCGTACCCGTAGAATCCGAGCACCCCGATCGGGATGAGGCCGAACAGCCTGGCGTACGGACTCTGCTGCACCGTGTTGCAGTCGCCCACCGGACCGCAGATGGCCTCCGCCTGCGTCACCTCCACGTAGCTCAGGTACGCGGCGACCACGAGGCCCGCCACGATGGTCAGCCCCACGGCCCAGCCCGGCCAGTGAGGAAGCGACGCTCGACGTCCCGACAGCGCCAGGACAGCCAGGACCGACAGGATCATCCCGATCAGAACCACCACCGCGATCGAGTTGCCGGTTGGGTCCTGATCGAATTTCTGCCATGGTGCCAGCGTGGCCGTGCGCGACTCCGCCGTGGCGAGATCCATGATGGCCCGACGGGCCCCGGCGTCCGGAATCGCCAGGGTCGTTTCCGCTTCGGCGATCTCGGGGGGCCAGGCCAGGTCGGCCGGAACCCCAGGCGCGGTGACTTCGACGCGCCCCGGTGGCTCGGCAGCGCCTTCAGCCGGTGGCGCCGCGGATTCAGGCGCGGCTTCGGCCACCGGTTCGGGTGCGGGTTCCGCTTCGGCTTCCGCTGCAGCTCCCTCCCTGCCTTCCGACGGGGCCTTCTCCTCCGTTGCGACCCGTTCCTCAGTCCGGGTCGCGTCTGGCTCCTCGACTCCGGCCGCTACCAGCGCGGCCTGGAGGCCATCGATCTCCGGCCACGGAATGCCCCCGGCAGCGAGCCCCGCGTCGGCGATCACCGGCAATTGATCCGGGATGTCGAAGGCACCGACCAGCGCCCGATCGCCCACGGCCAGCAGGGGCACGCCAAGCTGCTCCGGTGGAATCCCATACAGGCGCCCTGCGTTCTGAAACAGCCGCTGTCCTTCGAGTGACTGGATGTTGATCGCTACGATGACCAGGGATTCGCCGTACTTCTCGACCAGCGGTGGCAGCGACTCGGTGATGACCGTATGGCAATGCGGACAGGTCGGAGAAAAGAACAGGATCGTACGGATCACTGGCGTCGGCTGAGGAGCGCTGGCCGAGCTGACCAGAGTGGCCGCGAGCAGAACGAATAGAGACGAAGAACGGGTCATGACGTAAAAGTAGCACCATCGGGCCGCCAGGGAGAGGCGCCGGGAAGCTGCATGTCGCGGGCCCGCGCGCTGGACCGATGCGTCCGAGAAACGCATTATTAGGTGTAGCGGCCGGGCTCAGGGTTCCCGTCCGGGACGGGCCCCGCCGATCGCCTCTGCGTGGAGGTCATCGTGAAGCCGGATCGCGCCCGCGTCATGTCGGAAGGGTTGATCACGGGTCTCATAGGGTACGTCGTGGTCGTCCTGTTCTACGGAATCCTCAACGTCGTAACCGGGCAGTCTTTCTTCTCCACCGCCGCCCACCTCGGAGCCGGGCTCGTGTCGCCGGCAGGGAGCGGCGGAGCAGCCGGAGCCGTCCTGGCCTTCAACGGCCTGCACGTGCTCGTGTTCCTCGTCGTCGGCCTCGTGGCCGCCTGGCTGGTGATGCAGACCGAGCGACACCCGAGCTTCTTCGTGCTCGCCCTGTTCATCGGTGTCGCGGGTCTGTTCGCCGTCATGGCCGCGTTTGTGTCGTTCGCGGCGCAGAGCGGTATCGAGCTCCCGATCGGGTCGGTGTTCGCGGCCAATCTGCTCGCTGGAGCGTTCATGGGTGGCTACCTGCTGAAAGTCCACCCCCGGCTGTGGTCCGAGATACGGGATCACCTGGACCCGGAGACCGAGCACCCGGTGCCGCACTGACGTCGGCCGGCTTGACGCTTCAGGGTCAGAGGGTATGGTGTAAGCATACGAGGCGACCTCGCGCAGTACCCCTCCTGTTGTGACCGGCCGTACCTCTCATACCACGACGCAGGGGGTGAAGATGTCCAGCAAGATTCTGCAGCTCAATTTCCGATTCAACGTGCCGCGGGCCGAGTACGAGCAGGCGGTGTCTCCGCTTGCCAGCGACTTCGCGCAGGTGCCAGGTCTCCAGTGGAAGATCTGGCTGATGAACGAAGCCGAGAGCGAGGCGGGGGGGCTCTATCTGTTCAACGATGAATCTTCCCTCGAGGAGTATCTCGAAGGCCCGCTCGCGGGCGCGGTGAAAGCCCATCCTGCCCTGTCAGATATGAGCGCGAAGGTTTTCGATTCGATTGAGGAGCTCACGGCTATAACGCGGGGCCCCATCGAGATGGCCAGGCCCGTCTGACGGGCACTGCTGAGTAGACCACACCGGCTGGACGGCGGCCGGCCGATCCTGGCCGACCGCCAAATCGGTCGCATCAGAGGTTGGGCTGCGGCGTCGTTCTCAGGTACGGTCTGATCTTCTCGTGACCCTTCGGGAACTTCGCGTCCAGCTCGTCGGTGGTCGATTTCCGTGACGCCGCAACGCAGGTGGTCATTTGTGGACGTGAGTTCAACCTGGACGGCATGATGCCGTAGGTCTGAGCCACAGCGGTGACAGGCACCCTTGGGCACGAAGGGGCCGTCCGTTCGTCGGGCGGCTCCTTCTACTGGTACCGGGGTCGGAGGGGACTTCGCGATCTGCTGGGGCGGAGGGGGTGCCGCGCGACAACGGGAAAGGATCGGCTTCGCCCAGCGCATCCGTTTCCCAGGGTGATCTTGACGGGTCGATCCGCGATCGCATCATTGTGCAGGGACGAGCGCCATAGCGCCTGCGTCCCGCCCTGCAGTCCCACGGTCTGCCAGCGGAGAGAGCATTGGGTACGCTGCACCTGACCAAGCGGCGGACATCATCCGGCGAAGGACAGCGTGGTCACGGCTTCGGGACCGCGCCGGTCTTCCTGGCGAGTATCAGCACGATCCTCGGTGCCATCCTCTTCCTCCGTTTCGGGTACTCCGTGGCCCACACGGGTTTTCTCGGAACGCTGTGGATCATTCTTCTCGGTCACGCCGTCACGATTCCAACAGCCCTGGCGATCGCGGAGATCGCGACAAACCGCCGAGTGGAAGGCGGCGGCGAGTACTTCATCATCTCCCGCTCCTTCGGAAGCACCATTGGAGGCGCGATCGGAATCGCTCTGTTCTTCTCCCAGGCGATCTCCGTGGGCTTCTACATCATCGCCTTCTCGGAAGCTTTCAGGGTACTCGGCCCGGCGTTCCAGGACCTGACCGGCTTCGCGCTCGACCTGAGGCTGATCTCGGTTCCGGCGCTGGTCTTGTTGGTTGTGCTCATCCTGACCCGCGGCGCCAATCTTGGCGTATCAGCTCTGTGGGTAGTCGTCAGCGTGCTGGCCGTCTCGCTCGTGCTCTTCTTCCTCGGTAAGCCGGTGGGGGCGGCTGCGGAGGCCGACGCCATTTTGAAGACCGAGTTGCTCGCGGCGGACCCGCTGATATTCGTCTTCGCCATCGTCTTCCCGGCGTTCACCGGGATGACGGCAGGCGTGGGCCTTTCAGGCGACCTGGCGAATCCTCGCCGCTCGATCCCACTGGGAATTCTGTCCGCCACGCTGGTCGGCATGGTGGCCTATGTATTGATCGCATGGAAGCTGGCCAGCTCGGCCCCCACCGAGCTGCTCGCCGATACGAATCGACTGGTGATGGCTGACATCGCGCTGTGGGGGCCCATCATCCCGATCGGATTGGCTGCCGCGACCCTGTCATCGGCCATCGGCTCGATCCTCGTCGCGCCTCGGACGCTTCAAGCGCTCGCCGCAGACCGGATAGTGCCGGGTGAAGGCATCGCGCGGTTCCTGTCCACCGGCGTGGGCCGGGCCAACGATCCACGCAATGCTACGCTTGTGACCGGCGCCATCGCCTTCCTCGTCGTCCTGTCTGGCAACGTGGACCACGTCGCCCGCATCATCTCCATGTTCTTCATGGTGACCTACGGTTCGTTGTGCGCGATCAGCTTCCTGGAGCACTTCGCGGCTCGTCCCTCCTACCGTCCGGCGTTCCGGACCAAGTGGTACCTCAGCCTGCTCGGCGCCGTCATGTGCCTCCTGCTGATGTTCCAGATGGACCCCGCGTACGCGGTGGCGGCCATCGTGATCATGGCCGTGCTCTACAAGACGATCGAGCTGACCGGAGGCCGTCCACGGGAGGGGATCGGGACCATTTTCCAGGGTGTGATGACCCAGGCCACCCGCAACATGCAGATCCGGCTCCAGAAGACACCGCCGGCGGAGTGGCGCCCCAGCATCATCATGATCACCGGCCGGACGTTCGACCGCTCCGCTCCGATTCGGATGCTGTCCTGGCTGTGTCACCGCTACGGTTTCGGTACCTACCTGCATTACATCCAGGGTATGCTGAACTCGGAGACTTACGGCGAGAGCCGGATGGTCCTGGATCGGCTGATTCGCGCCGCGTCCCAGCGGCACAGTGGCGTGTTCGTGGACACCATGGTGAGCCCGTCAATGCGGTCCGCCCTTGCCCAGACGCTCCAGGCTCCGGGGATTGCCGGCGTCGAGAACAACACGATCCTGTTCGAGTTCTCGGAGCACGATGGGCCGGAGGTGGTGGAAGAGTGTGTAGCCGGTATACACCTCGCCTGCAGCGCAGAAATGGACTGTCTGGTTCTCCGACACGGAGACCACCATTTTGGCAATCTGGCCAGCATCCATGTCTGGCTGACGTGGCACGACCACCGCAACGCCAACCTGATGATCCTTCTCTCCTACATCCTGCTGGGCCATCCCGACTGGAGAACCGCGGACCTGCAGATCTTCGCAGCCTACCCCAAGGCACAGGCCAGCGAACGGACCGAAGAGCTGCACACGATGATCCGGGAGGGTCGGATACCGGTATCCCCCAGGAAGGTCCAGATCATTGGAACGGATGATAGGATCGATTTCACCAGTCTCGTGCAGGCGAAGTCGTCGGAGGCCGACCTGGTGGTCGCGGGTTTCACCGAGGAACGCCTGCGGCAGAAGGGCTCAGATCTGCTGCTCAGGCATCCCTCGCTCAACGAAGTGCTGTGGGTGGCGGCTCACGAGAAGATTTCGATGGAGTAGGGGCAACCGGTAACTCAGTCGGTCTTCCAGTTCTGATCGCGCATGAACAGCAAACGGTCGGGACCCGAAAGCTCGGGCCGGAAGCTGTAGCCCTCCTCGTCGAACTCCTTCAACCCCTCCGGACTCTCGACCCGCTCGTCGATCACGAACCTGGCAAGGAGCCCACGCGCCCGTTTCGCGTAGAAGCTGATCATCTTCGGCTCCCCGTCGCGAAGCTCCCTGAACTCGGCCGTCACGAGGCTGGGCCGCAATCGGTCGACCGGAACCGCTTTGAAATACTCCTGCGAGGCGAGGTTCAGCACGGCCTCGACCGGCCGTTTTTCGTGCTCCGCGTTGAGCGCCTCGGCCAGGCGATCGCCCCAGAAGGCATACAGGTCAGGACCGCGCGGATTATCCAGACGCGTCCCCATTTCGAGCCGGTAGGGCTGGATCAGGTCGAGCGGGCGGAGCACCCCGTAAAGACCGGAGAGAATCCGGAGCCGGCTCTGAGCCCATTCGAGATCGCTCTCCGATAGCGTTGCGGCGTTGAGCCCCTTGTAGACATCGCCCTGGAACGCGAGCACGCACGGCTTTGCGTTCTCCGGTGCGAGCGGCGCGGTCATGTCCTGAAAGCGTTCATGGGTCAGCGCACCGAGCTTGTCCGACAGCTTCATCAGCCTTCGGAGCGTTGCAACGTCCAGCTCCCTGCAGCGCTCGATGAGGACCGCGATGTCCTCTTCGAGCTGCGGGCGCGTGACCTGAAGCCCTTCCGAAGGGACGGAGAAATCAAGGCTTTTTGCGGGTGACAGCAGTGTCAGCACGACTGGGTCTCCGGTTACGAGTGGTACGAGGCTGCAGTGAACAGGAGAGTAGCAGGGAGTCGTCACCAGTGGAAGAAGCGAAGCGCTCTCCTTGGTTCCTATCACCTTGAGGATTAGGTAGGTTTGGTCATGACCTCTCGCCAGCGTGCCCTAATTCAAGTCGTTCTAGCCGTCGCGCTCCTGCTCTTTCTCTACATCATCCTCACGAACAACTCGTAGGCGAGCCTTCGTTCCCTCCTCACATGCTGCTCTCTCCTGCGGCCCTCTCCCGCGAAGGGCCGTCGCCCCCCCGAGGGGGCGTGCGCGTGGAAGACCGTGAACCTACCCGCAGGGATTTCTACTGAGGATTGAGGAATACACTGCGGGTATTCATGGAATGGGCTGAGAGATTGCCTTCCGGGCCAGAGTTCGCGTGAGGTGGCGGGATGAGCGGCACCTCACAGACGAAGAGTAACAAGTATGACAGGTCCTCCGGGCATCATCCCGACTCGCAGCTGCGAAAGTGGCACCTCGCTCCACTGCTCAGTGC
>CAZRRU010000083.1:0-4970 GCA_964602635.1 uncultured Gemmatimonadota bacterium
TCGCGTCGCTCTACTTCATTGCGTCTACTGCTCCAGGATCTCGAGCATCAGCGCTTTCGCCCGCGGATCGTCTGAGTGTCCAACCCAGAACACCGCGTTCTCTCTGAGGTCGGGATCCGTTTCGGTCCGCGCGATCTCGAGCAGCACGTCGAACGCCGCCGGATCCTCGCTCTGGGTGAGCGCGAACATCACCTGCTCCTTCATCTCCTGCGTCTCGGCGTCCTGGTAGATCTCACCGAGCCGTGCCGGCGTCAGGCTCCCATTTCGCGCCGCCGCGAACAGCGCCATCTCGCGAATCTCGGGATCCTCGGTGGGATCCGATGCGACCGAGTACAGGAACTCACCGTTCACCGCGCCTGGAGTCTGCGACAGGGCCCACAGAGCCGCCTCCCGCGCGTCCGTCTCCTCCTTCGGGAGGGTCCGGAACAGCTCCTCCAGGTATTGGACGTTTTCGGCGGACGGCTGCATTGCCAGACCGTGAATCGCCATCGCCCTGACGTCCGAATCCACGCCCGGCTGGCTCGCGATCTCCTTCAGCGCGGCGCTGGACTGTGGTCCCGGCATCTGACCCAGCGCGAACACCGCGGCCTCCTGCAGTTCCGTATCACCGCCTCGCGCCGCATCCATGAGCGCGTTCGTCGCTCGTGGATCGTTGCTGCGGGCCAGCCAGTGTGCGGCATGCATCTGGACTTCGGGATCCGGATCGTTCTGCATGATGTCCAGCATCAGGTCGGTGGTCCGGGGATCGCCTTCCTGACGGGCCAGCAGAAACACCGCCTGCTGACGCAGCATGGCGGTCTCGGGCGTCCGGGTCGTGAGAATATTTTCCAGGATCGGAATAGCCGTCTCCGGGTCGGACTCCATCAGCGCCTGGAGTGCGAACATTTTCAATTCCGCCTCGCGCTCGGCCGCCGACTGCTCTTCATGCTGCCGCTGGATCTCGATCTCCATCTCGCGCTCGCTCATCCGCTCGATCTGGGCCGCCTGGCGCTCGATTTCCCGATGCTGCCGTTCGAGGTCTGCCTCGGAGCGCGACAGTTCCCGCTGCACCTCCCGCTCCATCTCGCGCTGCATGCGATCGGCCTCTCGGGCCAGGGCTTCAGCCGCCCGCGCATCCCCCTGCCGAGCCAGCTCGCCCTGTACTCGCATCGCCAGGGCCTGCGCCTCCGCGTGCGTGGCAGCATCCGGATACTGCTCGAGCTGCCGCTCCACGGCCGCGAGCGCGGCCCGGTAGTTCGAGTTTCCACCCATCTTCTGGTATGCCAGCGCCTGGTAGTACAGGGCGTCGGCCGCGTACTGCGGCTCCTCGGCCATCGCCTGGCGGTACAGCTCGACGGCGCGCTCGTAGTCGCCCTGGTTCATCGCCCGGCGAGCCGACTTGTAGATCGTGTCTTCCTGCGCCTGCTGTGGAACGACATCCTCGAACATCGCCGGCTGTCCGTCAGCGATCGCCGGCAGGCAGAGCAACAGACCCGCGGCCAGCAGGCCGAATCCGGTTTTCATTGCGGTCTTCATCGTGTGCCTCCTCATCCCCATCATCATCTACATCCGCACCGTGCCCGCCCCGGCAGCCGAAGCCGCGCGGAGTCGGAACAGCAGCCGGCTCTCGTCCATTCCCTCATCTATCCACCCGCGCTCTTCCGAATCGTCTTCGGGGAGCTGGGCGATCTGTACCAGCACGATTTCCAGGTCATCCAGCAGGGACCGCAGCTCGGGGTCCGTCGCGGCAGGCGAGCCGAGCAGCAGCCGGGTCCGGGTGAGAAGCGGCCGGGCCCACTCCCGCACCTCATCCGCCGATTCCTCGGCCGCTCCCCCGGCCCGGACCATGGTCAGAAACGTCTCGCTGCGATTCAGCAGTTCGGTCGTCGCGAATCGATACGGCAGCAGTGCCGCCTCGCTCGGCGTCTCCGAGCCGGACTCGGAGTCGGACTCCACACCAGAACCCGTGATCGGCGTCCCTGCCGGGCCGGCATCGGCCACGGCCGGGGTGCCGCTCGCATCCGGGTCGACCGGGCCGTCCGACACCCGACCGAGCGCGACTCCGATAACCAGCGCTGCAGCTATACCGAGCCACCAGGGCTTCGGTCGAGGAAAGCGGCGCGTCGAGAATTCCGGCTCCGCCACCTCGCCTGCCCGCGCCGCCCGGATCTCGTCCCACATCTCTTCCCTGGGTGTCTCCGGGGGCGCATTCCACAGCTTCCGTGCTGCATCTCCGAGTGCGCGCACGAACGCCTCCTCCACTTCGGGCTCGTCCTGCGTCCCGTCGCGTTCGTCAGTCATGCCACCCACTCCTCGGCGTAATCCGCCAGCTCAACCCGCAGCTTCGCCCGGGCACGTGACAGCTGGGCCTTCGAAGTCCCCTCCGCCACGCCGAGCGCCCGCCCGATCTCCTGGTGCGTATATCCTTCCACGTCGTGCATCACGAACACCTTTCTGTATCCATCCGGCAGTCCCGCGATCGCCACGTGAAGCCGGTCCTTCAGATCCGGCTCCGACATTCGTTTCGTCTCCGCGGCTCCTCTCGCATCGTCCAGGTCCGCCTCCCGCTCCCGGATCCGTCTCACCTTCCGCAGCCCGTTCAGCACCACCGAGGTGGTCACCGTGTGAAGCCAGGTCGAGAGCGCCGCGTCACCCCGGTAGCCTTCGATCCGGTCGAAGGCCCGCACGAACGCGTCCTGCGTCAGGTCCCGGGCCAGGGTCTCATCCCCGGTCATCCGGTACGCGAGCCCGTAGACTCGATCCACGTGCGCGTCGTACAGGGCCCGCTCCGCGGCGGGGTCTCCGTCCTTCACGCGCTGCACCAGCGTCCGGTCGTCCATGGCTTCCAGGTTCGGGTCCCGTTCCGTCTCTCACCCTGTCGGACACAGCATGTCGCGAAACGGTTTCGTCAGTCTGCAAGATCGCATCGAGGGGGCGCCTTCAGCACCTGGTCCGGCGCCCGTCCGGGCGTCTGTCCCGGTGCCGCTTGGCGGTCATCCCCGGCTTCTCTATGATTGACGCCTGTCAACTTCACGGGAGTAGCAGGTTCATGTCGCTGATCCACGAGCTCGAAACGTTACAGGCAGAGCGCGGTTATCTCGACCCCGAGTCGCTGCGCGAGCTGGCCGGGCGGATCGGCGAACCGCTGTACCGCCTGCAGGAGATCATCTCGTTCTATCCGCACTTCCGGCTCGATCCGCCCGCTCCCGTCGAGGTGCACGTATGCCGTGACATGAGCTGCCACCTGGCTGGCGGCGACGGACTGGTCGGGCGGCTCGAGGACGCCTGCCGGGGAATCGACCGCGTGAAGGTGATTGAGACGTCCTGCCTCGGGTGCTGCGAGCTGGCGCCCGCTGTGCGGGTGAACGGACTGCCGGCTGGCGGTCAGGACCCGGAGGCCCTGGCGGCTTCCGTGACCAACGGCGGACCACCGGCGTGGCGGGCCCCGCTGCGCGACTGGCAGGCCGACCCGTATGGCGGCGACCGGGAAGCGGCCTACTCGACCCTTCGCAGGTATCTCGAGGCCCCCGAGCAAAGCGCGGCGCTGGACGGACTGATCGTCGAGCTGGAGAACAGCGGGCTGCGCGGCATGGGCGGCGCGGGATTCCCCACCGGCCTGAAGTGGAAGATCGTGCGCGGCGAAGCGGCCACGCCGAAGTACGTCGTGTGCAACGCCGACGAAAGCGAGCCGGGCACGTTCAAGGATCGGGTGATCCTGGAGCAGCTGCCCTACCTGGTGATCGAGGGGATGATCCTCGGCGGGCTCACGGTCGGTGCGGAGCGCGGAATCATCTACCTGCGCCACGAGTACGAAGTGGCCCGCGAAGCCCTCGAGCTGGAGATCGCGTACGCCCGCGGCGCCGGCTGGCTGGGGGAGGACATCAACGGCTCCGGCTTCAGCTTTGATCTCGAGGTGTTCTTCTCCCCCGGCGGCTACATCCTCGGCGAGGAGACAGCCTTGCTCGAAGCGCTGGAGGACCGGCGCGGTGAGCCGCGCAACAAGCCGCCATTCCCGGGCGCGAAGGGCCTGTTCGGACAGCCGACGCTGATCAACAACGTCGAGACGTTCGCCTGGGCGACCTGCATCGCGGCCCGCGGCGGGGAGTGGTGGAAGGCCCAGGGCGTGAACGGCTGCACCGGCCTCAAGGCGATCGCCGTCTCGGGCCACGTGGAGCATCCCGGCGTGTTCGAGATCCCGCTGGGCACGACCGTAGCCGAGCTGATCGAGCTGGCCGGCGGGGTGAGCGAGGGGCGCGAGCTCAAGGGCTTCGCGCCGGGCGGGGCATCATCGCACTTCCTTCCCGCCGACCGGGCTGGCACGCCGCTCGACTTCAAGGCGCTCGACGAGGCCGGCAGCATGCTCGGTTCGGGTGCGCTGGTGGTCGTGGCCGAGGGTACCCCGATGCTGCCGCTCGCCGCGAATGTGGTGAGGTTCTTCCGAAATGAATCGTGCGGGAAGTGCGTGCCCTGCCGGGACGGAAGCCAGAAGGCAGTGATGCTGCTCGAGCGATCGATCGCCGACGGCACACCGCTGGACTGGAAGTCGATCCAGGCGCTGGAGGCGCTGCTGGTCGAGACCTCGATCTGCGGCCTGGGTTTCGTGGTACTGAATCCCCTGGTCTCGGCCGCGAGGTACTGGCCCGAGGAATTTCCCGTCCCTGGTGATGGAGGCCCAGCATGATCGCCCGCTGGTTCGTCACCGGGTTCGGCCTGTTCGTGGTGTGCGTGGGGGCCTGGGTCCTCGTGCAGCCGCACGGCCTGAAGGAGTTCGCCGACTTCTTCCTCACGCCGAGCGGGCTGTGGTTCGCGGTGGCGCTGCGGCTGACCATGGGCGCCCTGCTGTGGATATGCGCCTCCGCCTCCCGTACTCCAATCGTCGTTCGGGTGCTGGGAGCCATGTTCTTCCTGTCCGGGCTTGCGCTGCCCATCGTCGGTCTCGACCGCATGTTGCAACTCGCCGAATGGGGTGCCATCCGGGACCCATCGGCGCT
>CAZRRU010000084.1:0-3544 GCA_964602635.1 uncultured Gemmatimonadota bacterium
GGGCACTAGCCCCTCAAGCTAGCGCGTCTGCCAATTCCGCCACCTGGGCAAGTGCTCGGGGGGGGAGTCGAACCCCCACGGGATATTATTCCCACAGGGTCCTGAACCCTGCGCGTCTGCCAATTCCGCCACCCGAGCGTCTGCTTCCCATGTCCTCGGCCCGATTGGGCCCGGCGATCGCCTCCAGGATCCCGAGAAGACTTACCCCCCGCGTTGCGGACCGGTTCTGCCTGATCGACTTTTACCGGACCCAGCCTGCGAAGGGCGGGGTAATCTAACGGGGAAGCCCATGCGCGCAAGCGAGGCCGTACCCTCCCGGGAGAGACGGATGAGAACCAGCCCTGTCGCACCCTTCCTGGCGTTCCTGATCCTCTCGACGGGGGCTTCGGACATTGGCGCCCAGGAGCACGTTTCGATGTCGATAGACGGATTCAACGGCATTTCCTGGGGCTCTTCAGATGCCGATATCATTGGGGAGTTCGGCGACCCGGCCCAGGTCGACTCGCTGGACAACGGAATCGTGGTCCTGTCCTATCGCGAGTCCCTGCTCGGTGAACCGGCGTTGAGCCTGTACGCTATCCTCGGCGGGCACGGCCTGGTTAAGGGCCAGCACACGGTGAAGCTGAGGCTTGAAAAAGGAAACTGCGAGGGCCAGTACCGGGTGTACCGGGACCACGTGACGCTGACCTATCCCCTGATCGCTCCGATCGAGAACTACGACTATCCGTTCACCGACGACTTCTGCACCGCGATCGAGAACGGGAACGGCGAGTGGGGCAACCAGTGGACTGACACGTCGAGCGGATCGGTGGCCACGGTCATCGTCCAGAAGGGGACGGACGAGGTGAGGCTGATCTACGAGTCCGCGACCTTCATCGACTGGCTCGGTTCCCGGCAATAGAGAAAGAACTACGGCGACTCCGGAGGCGGATCGTCGAGGCGCCTGGCGCAACCGGTCAGCTCCTCGCCGTCCACGGTCACGGTCGCGCGCATCGGATGGACGGCGTCGGCCATCGTGTCCTGGCAGTCTCCCTCCGCGATCCGGATCTCGATCCTGTGCTCTCCCGAATCATCCCGCAGCGGACCGAACAGGCGGATCGTGGCATCGGCCGCGGGGTGGCTCGGAGCCTGATACGGGAACGCGATCGGTTCCTCGCCGAGGCGCGAGTACAGGATCCCGTCGGCCTCGGAAAGCGTGACGTTCCAGAACGGCTCGTTGCCGAACGCTCGTAGAGCGGGAAGCTCAAGCGCGGACGCAGTGCACGCGAGAGTGAGCACGATCGAGACTGTGACGGCAGGACTCCAGCGCATGTCTTTTCTCCATTGCGAACCGGCGGCCCGAGGCCGGCCGGAGTCTTCGTGTGGACGGTGTGCAAGTAAGTTATGTTGCTGCAGTTCCGAAGCGCAGGACCGGCAAGCTGAGGCGGCCAGACATCCCGGAGACTTGTTGACGCTACCCCTGCGATATCGCCCCGGCCCGAAGGCGCGAACACCACGGCTGGATCGATGGGAGACCAGCCGCGGCCGGCGTCCTCCATATCTCCTCGTCGCCCTGCTTCTTCTCTGCATGCCGGCGGCTCCGGTCAGCGGCCAGGAGGTGTCTCCGGCGCCCCCCGACACGATCGCCCCGGTCGTGGACTCGGTCGCGATCGTCACGCAGAACGTCTTTACGGACGAAGAGGCAGAGAACACCGGCATCTTCAGATTCGCCAACAAGCTCCGCTTTAAGACGCGCGAGTGGGTGGTCGATCGCGAGCTGCTCATCGGGGTCGGCCAGCCCTACGATTCCGTTCTGGCCGAGGAGACCGAGCGCAATCTGCGCAGCCTGGGGCTGTTCGCTGAAGTGAGCGTGGACACCGTGACCGAGAACGGTCAGCTGGTCAGTACCGTGCGAACCCGCGACGCCTGGAGCACCCAGCCGCTCATCGAGCTCAGTTTCCAGTCCGACGGGACGATCACGGGCCGCCTCGGGCTGACGGAGACCAACATCTTCGGTACCGGCAACTTCGCGCACATCGCCTACCGGAAGGACGTCGACCGCGACGGACTGGAGCTGTCCGGCGAGCTGCGTCGGCTCGCCGGTACCCAGGTGAACGTGGGCGGGCAGTACTACAACCTGTCGGACGGCAACTGGGGCGACTGGTTCGTGGGCGACCCGTGGCGGTCTTTCAACGACAAGCGCGCCATCATCTACGCCGGGGACGCCGCGGATCGACAGGCCATTCAGTACCGGGTCGAGTCGAGCTCCGTCAGGGACACGACTCGATACTGGCACGAGAACTATTCGAACCGCGGGATTCTGGGCTTCGCCACCAACGCCACCCCCCGGTACTACACGCGGTTTGGGGTGATCGGAGAGGTCAGGAACCAGAAGTACGTGCTCGTGCAGGACACCTCGCAGCTGGTCCCGGACACCGTTCTCGCCTTCGTCGGGGTGTTCGGCGAGTACCGCCGGTCCGAGTTCCGGATCCTGCGGTTCATGAACGGGTTCGCCGAGGAGGACATCGACCTCAGCGCCACGGTGTCGCTCGGGCTCAACATCGCTCCCGACGCCTTCGGATACGACAGCTTCGGGCTGGGCCCCTCCATGTTCCTGCAGGCGGGAGGATCGCTGGGAGAGGGATTCGTGCACGGCAAGCTGAGCGCCAACGGTCTGTTCAATGCCGCGGGCCTCGACTCCGGCAGGGTGAACCTCGCCGTGACCGTGGCCCAGAAGCTCGCCCGGCGGCACGCCACGGTGCTTCATGCCCGCGTGGGGATGATGGAAAACCCTCCGCCGAGTGGAGAATACGACCTGGGGTTCAGCTTCCCGCCGCGGAGCTGGGAGCCGCACTCGTTTGTCGGAACCCGGTCCATGTGGGGTACACTCGAGCACCGCTGGTGGGCGATGGACAACGTGCTCAACCTGTTCGGCATCGGATTCGTGGGTTTCGTGGACTACGGCGGGGCGTGGTACGAGGATCAGTCCCCGAGGTGGGGCGGAGCTGCGGGCATTGGAATCCGTACGGGCTCATCTCGCGGATCGGCGGCCGACACTGGGAGAATCGACCTCGGGTATCGCTTCGGACAGGACGTGACCGGCAGCCGATGGGTAATCAGTTTCGGGTCGGGCTGGGCCTTCCCGTGACTCCTACAGCATGTTCTTGATCCAGCGGCTCGTCTTCCACTTGAAGCCCTCGTAGCGCGGCAGGTACTGGTCGAGCTCTTCCACGTCGTCGAGCCACTTGGTCTGGCCGGCGAGGATCACCGCGTCGAGAAAGCCCGCCATGGAGCCCTGACCCGAGATCAGGAGAGCGACCTCGCCATCCATGAGCAAGGACCGGTAGTCCATGTTGGTGGAGCCCACCATGTTGTAAATGGCTGCCGTATCGTCGTCGTCTTCGGCGAGCAGGCGTTCCACTGACTCGACCAGGGCGACGAATTCCGGGCGCAGCGCCCGGCCCAGTTCCTTCGCGCTCCGGTATCCTTCAACGGTCTCCTCCGAGATCACGTCGCGTATGCGTTCCTCGGCGTAACTCAGCACGAACGGGCGCCACTCGGGCGC
>CAZRRU010000085.1:0-4444 GCA_964602635.1 uncultured Gemmatimonadota bacterium
CCTCGCGGGCGCGATCGCGCTCACCCGATTCCTGGGTGGCCTGCTGTACGGCGTGAGTCCGACGGACCCGCTTACCCTGGGCCTCATGACAGCACTGCTATTCGGGACAGCGCTGGCGGCGAGTTGGATCCCCGCGCGGCGGGCCGCGCACACGGACCCGGCGTCCGTGCTACGCAGCGATTAGCGAGACGAAGCGTACCCGCGATGAGCGAATCTCAGGCGGCATCGCGGCGAGTCGTCGAATCCCTGTCGGTAACGGGGGCGGCACGACCGAACACCTTGTGCTGGGCGTGGTGCCGCTGGAACACGGACAGCTTGAAGTAGATGAACGAGAGTAGCCCCGATCGCACCAGCCGCCGGCCGACCTCGAGAGCCCCCCGCTGGCGGAGTCCCACGGCCAGATAGGTTCCCAGGAACCTTCCCCAGCGCCGGACGATGGCCCTCCACGAGTAGAAGACGCGGTTGATCGTCTCGAACGCCTCGAACACTTCCGCCGGACTGACGTTTCGGGGCCTGAACACGAGGTGGTCCCCCTCGTAGTGCGAGAGATCGTGATCGAAGATGCGGCCCTCCGCCTCCACCTCGTCGTGAAACGGGGTCCCGGGGATCGGAATCGAGATCGAGATCAGAAGGGCGCTCGGGTCGACCTCCTCCAGCCGATCGGGCACGCTGCGGTAGTAGTCGGGAGTGTCCTCGTCGAGGGCGAGCATGAATCCGGTGAAGATCAGGATTCCACTTTCCTTCAGCTTCAGAAACTGCTCCTGGTATTCCTCCACTCGATTCTGCCTCTTCTGGACGGCCATCAGACTGGGCGGGTTGAGGGACTCCATTCCGATGAACGCCATCGCGCAGTGCGCGTCCGACAGCAGGTCCACGAACTCGTCGTCCCTCAGGCAGTTGAAGCTGAACTGATAGCCCACGCCCCACAGGTCGAGCCGAGCGATCTCGCGCAGCAGGGCCTTCGCGTAAGCCATGTCACCGCCGAAGTTGTTGTCGTAGATCATGGCCATCTTTCGCCGGGGCAGTGACAGCGAGCGAGTGGCGGTGAGGTCCCGAATTACGTCCTCGATGGGGCGGGTCCGGTAGGGAGCACGCTTGATGTTCAGCTGACAGTACGTGCACGCGAACGGACAGCCACGAGTCGCCTCCGTCACGACAGGCACGGAATAGGCGGGCTCCACCAGATCGTACCGTGGCGGCGGAATGTCGCTCAGGCAGGGCGCCAGGGGAGACTCGTATCGGGGCTGCAGCCGGCCCGCGACAAGGTCTTCGACTACGTGGGCCCAGACGGGCTCGGCCTCTCCCACCACCACACAGTCCACATGTGGCGCCACCCGATCGGGGAACGTGCTCGGATACTTCCCACCCGCGACCACTGTCTTTCCCGACTTTCGAAAGCGCCCGGCGACTTCGTACGCGTGAGGAGCGCAGAAGTCCATGAAACTGAGCGCGATGAAGTCGGCGTCGGTCTCGTAGTCGATCGGACGCACCATCTCGTGCAGGACCTCCACCTCGACGATGTCGGGCGTGAGCCCCGCCAGGAGGATGCCGGACAGTGGAGGCGCCGGCGAACGGGCGAAGTATGAGCGCTCCTCGCCCAGGTTCTGAAACAGCACGATGATCTGGAGCTTCGGCCTCTCCATCGGAGTCTCCGTCCTTTGGGGCTCTGTCTCGACCGCTTACACGCTCACCGCGCTGAATCAAGCACGGATCAAGGGTGGAGCTTGACCGCTGCTTGACCGGATCCGGCGAGCGTAGTCGTGGCGGGAGATCCGATCGAATCTCCATGACTGACGGACCTGGAAGGCGAACGATGAGAAGCTCGCGCTCACGAGACCGGCACACTGCCCTCGGCCTGATCATGCTGGCTGGAGGCGCCCTGATGCTGCTCTTCTGGACGTTGTACCTGACCGGCGCGATGGACCTCGGACAGGGCGATCCCCTGATCGCCGCGTTCGAAGCGGCGTTCCTCCTGGCGGATACAGCGCTGGGGCTCTTCCTGTGCGCGGCGGGCTGGACGCTGCTCCGCGGAGATCCGAGAGGCCTCTACCTGATGATCGTCGCGGCCGCGATGAGCCTGTACCTCGGGCTGTTGGACCTGGCGTTCTACGTCCGGGTCGGGCTGTACGCGTCAATATCCGGCGCCGCCGTTTTCGAGATGATACTCAACACGATCTGCATCGCCGGCGGAGCCGTCTGCCTGCGATACGGCTGGACACTGCTGAACGCGGACCGCGCTCGATCCGGGCGCCGTGCGGATGTGCTCCCGTTTCGATCGGCGCGAAACCTGGAGTCCAGGATCGGAGGTGCAGCGTGAACCCGACGCATGCCGCCCGAGGGCCGACTCCCGTTCCCATTGCCAGCCTCGCCTTCGTCCGGGCGTACGCGATCACGATGCGACCTCACCTGCTGTTCGTATCAGGAATCACGGGGATTGTGGGAATGGCCCTGGTCCCGGGTGTGCCTTTCGCCGCCGCGGTCGGACTCGGGGTGGCCTTCTTCCTGTCGTACGGATTCGGACAGGCTCTGACTGACTGCTTCCAGATCGACACCGATACGATTTCGGCCCCCTATCGCCCCCTCGTGAAGGGTACGGTCGGGCGGAGGCAGGTGATCCTGGCCAGCGTCGTCGGACTCACGGCCGTTGCAGCGGCACTCGTGACCGCCAACCCGTGGAATCTACCCCTCGTGGTAGCCTGCACCGTCGGCCTGGCCACATACACTTGGTTCAAGAGGCGCTGGTGGGCCGGACCGTTCTACAACGCGTGGATCGTGGCCGCGCTCATGCTGACGGGAGTCCTGGCGGGGCTTGGCGCGGGCGGTGACGGCGATCGGGTGACGGCCCTCGCTCTCGGAGGCGCCGGCGCTGCCGTGTTCTTCGGGTACGCCAATTTCGTTCTCGCCGGGTACTTCAAGGACATCTCCGCGGACCGGATGACCGGATACGACACGCTTCCCGTCCGCGGGGGCCGGTTCGTGTCGTGCCTGGTGAGCGACGGGTTTGCCGTGATCGCGGTGGCAGGTGCCTTGCTCTCGGCGGACGCTTCGGGAATCTCGGTATCGGGGACCGAGGTGGACGCCACGGTCGGCCAGGCCGTCGGCATCGTGATTTCGGTTGCCCTCATCGGCGCCGGAATCCTGGCCTCGATGTTCGCGCAGATCCAGCTGCACGCCGTGCGTCGAGACGACGAGGCCTACTTCGCGATCGTCCCGGTGGTTCATGCCTATCTGCTGTTGCTCGGCGGCGTCGCCGTGGCCCACACACCGGCCTGGGCGCCGGCAATGGTCGCGTTCGTGGCGGCGTACCTGGCGGCAATGCGTTCGCGCCCCGTGCGCGAGCAGATCTGAAGGAGGTGACTCATGTTCGTCCTACTGAATCCGGAAGCCGGTGGAGCCCGAGCGCTCGAGCGGTGGCGCGCGATCGAGGACGAGGTTCGGCGGCGAATCGGTCCGTTCCGGTGCACCGTCGCGGCCGGCCCGCTTGTCATGACGCGATGCGTGGTGCGCGAACTCGAGCGAGGAGAGACGGACTTCGTGGCCGCGGGGGGTGACGGCACCGTCAACGCGGTCGCATCGGCACTCATCGAGCACGCGGAACCCGCGGCTCTGAGGCGCATCCGGCTGGGCGCGATCGGCCTGGGCTCGAGCAACGACTTCCACAAGCCGTTCGCCGAGAACCGGACGATAGGCGGATTCCCTGTGCGCCTGGACTTCTCGCACGCACTCCTGACCGACATATGCACCCTGGACTACGCATCGCACCTCAACTTACGCATGAAGTGCGAATGGCTGATCAACGCCAGCGTGGGAACGACGGCCGAAGCCAACGAGTTCTTCAACCGGCCCAACCGAGTACTCGGTGCCCTGAAGCGGGCCATGCCCACAGCCGGGATGGTTTACTCGGCTCTTCATGCGATCCTCCGGTATCGGCCGCAGCCGATCGAGCTCGCGGTGGATGCGGCACCGGCCATCCGGACCTGCGCCCGCAATCTCGGAGTCGTGAAGAACCCGAACTTCAGCGGATCCCTGTGCTACGGATCGCCGCACGAGCGAGTCGGAGGCCAGTTCTACGTCCACCTGATCGACGAAATCCCACTTCCGCGACTCGCTCTGGTCCTGTGCCGGATGCTGGCCGGACGTTTCGGAGGGCGCGGCACACGGACCTGGAAGGCACGGCGGGTCAGCGTTCGGGCGGCGCGCCCGTTCGCCGTCGAGAGGGACGGCGAGGTGATTCGCACGAGCGACGCGATCTTCGGGGTCGTGCCGGGGGCGATTCAGGTATGTTCATGAAGGCTGTCGTGCGCGAGAACGCGCTGGTGGAATCTCTGGTCCGGGGCCTCCCCCGCTCGCCGGATCAAAGAAACGGCCTCGGGGAGAGCGACGCTGAACTGCTGCACCTGCCCGGTACCGATCGGTTCCTGGCGCTCACGACGGACGCGATCGT
>CAZRRU010000086.1:0-16088 GCA_964602635.1 uncultured Gemmatimonadota bacterium
TACGGGCAGTGACCATGGCCCCATAGCGACCGGAAGGCCGCATAGATATGCTTTCGGAACCCCGATGCGTGCACTCAACAAGTGAGTAGATGCTGACATGAACGTTCGAATTCCGCTTCGTGGAGCGCGCCGGCCATCTCCCGGCGGTATCCGCTGGGCCCTCGCCGGTCTCGTGGCGCTGGCCGCGGTCGGCGGCGCGGGCGCCTGTACGAAGTCGCTCGAAGTCCCGGCGATCAATCCCACGCCCACCGGCCAGGTGATCCCGGGCAAGGTGGTGTGGCACGACCTGTATACGTCAGACGTGAACGCGTCGAAGAAGTTCTACGGCGAACTGTTCGGCTGGAGCTTCCAGACGATCGGGTCTGACGGCTACGATTATGTGATCGCGATGATCGGTCCACGACCGATCGCCGGATTCCTGCGGCCCGAGAAGGGACTCACCGGGGCGGCGGAGTGGGTGCAGTACTTCTCCGTCACGGACGTGGATGCGGCGGCGGCACTGATCGAGCCGAACGGCGGCACCCTCACCCTCGAACCCGAGGACCTGCCGCGGCGCGGACGCATCGCGTTCGGCGAAGATCCGGAAGGGGCACCATTCGGCATCATCCGTTCCGAGTCGGGTGACCGGCCGGATGGCATCGATACGCCGCACAACGACTTCCTGTGGAACGAGCTGTGGACGAACGACTTCGGCCTCGCCGCCCTGTTCTACCGCGACGCGATCGGGCTCGATTCCGAAGTGCTTGCCAGGAAGCTGGGTGAGTACATGCTGTTCACCAGTGGCGGTGAGAAGCGGGCCGGCGGAATCCAGATTCCGCAGGCCGACATCGAGCCACAGTGGCTTCCCACGATCCGGGTGATCGACATCAAGGCCTCCGTTGAACAGGCCCGGCAGCTCGGGGCCGAGATCGTCCTCGCTCCCCGCTGGGACATCCAGGACGGCATGGTCGCGATTATCGCTGACCCGTACGGTGCCGGCGTGACGCTCAGGCAGTGGGAGGGCGACTGATGAATGCCCGCGATGCAGGAGGAACTGAGATGAAGAAGAGAATTTCGAACGGTCGCGCGGTGTGGCTCGCCATCGGCCTGGCGGCGGTCCTGGCGGCCTGTGGAGGTAACGCCTACATGAGCGTCGGCACCACGATTCCGGTCGGCTGGGGCGGCGTCCGCGTCGGCACGACGGTACCGATCGGCGGCTGGTAGATGGGTCGACAGGCGCGGCGCCGCGCCTGATCGAAGAATGCAGGAGGGCCCCGGGGGATCACATCCGGGGCCCTCGTTCCATCCACCTGCATTCTATCCTTGGACGCCTCACTCCGGCTCCGAGTCCTCAGGCTTGAGCACGATCTCCGCGAATGGCAGGTCCTCCGACGCCAGCACGAACGCCGTGGTGGGCATCCCTTCGGCCAGGTGTGTCAGCCGCTCCAGGTACTCGACGTAATCCTCGCCCGGCTGGCGCATGCCCATGAAGATCATGTCAGCGTCGGCGGATGACTCGTGCAGGATCTCCACGAACGGCCGGCCCGAGTCGTTCACCAGCACCTCTACCTCCGCGCCGCTTCGCAGGCCGTGCACCACCGCCTCGAGATTCGGGCGTGCGGACCGGGCGGCTTCCTCGTTCGGCAGGACCATCTTCACCCGGATGCGGGCGCCGCTCCACGGCAGGCTGGTCTGCAGCAAGTAGGCGAGGGTGAGCATCAGGCCGCCATTCCGCTTCAGACCACCCCACCACACGTCGATCACCTGCTTCTCCCCGAACCCGAGATCCTCGTTGTGATGCAGGATGACCAGGTTGCGCTGGCCCTCGTGGAACCGCTTCAGCATCCGGCAGTACGCCTCCCGGTGCTCGGGCACCTCGCTGTCACCCAGCAGGATCGTGTTCGGGACCATCTCGCCGAGCCCGTACGCCTCCACCAGGCGCTCCGCTCCCTCGAACGGATCAGGAGCGCGCACCAGTCGGATCAGCGCCTCGACTCCACGCCGGGAGAGGTAGTCGCCGATCGTGGACTCCATCGCCCGCTGCCGGTCCAGCGTCACCGACTCGTCGGTGAGCACGCTGGCGACTGTTACCAGGGCCCGGCGATGCGACAGCCAGTCCGCGAACGCGACCATGTACCAGCGGCGGGTCGGGGCGCCGGAGAGTACGAGCAGGTGCGGACGCCAGTTCTTCGCGTCCGCTGCGCCGCGCAGCCGGAACAGGCCGGCCCGCGTGAGCGCCATCCACAGGCCGCGGCGCGAGTCACCCCACGCGGCCTGCACCTCGCGGCGCTCGAGCCACAGGAAGATTCCGGCCACGATCACCGCCGCCGCCACCGTGGCGGCCGGGTTGACCAGGATCATCACCCCGAGGCAGCCGAGCGCGCCGATCGCCGACCAGTACCACGGCACCTTGAAGCGCGGCCTGAACGACGGGCTACCCAGCGCGCGTTCCAGTCCGGCCGAGATGTTCAGCACTCCGTACGTCGTGAGGAAGAACATCGTGAGGATCGGCGCGATGACGTTCAGGTTTCCGAATCCGACCGCGAGCAGCGCGATCGCCAGGGTGACCAGCGTGCCGGCCTTCGGCGTGTCCTCCGGGCCGCTGCCCCGGCCGAGCCAGCGCAGTGGCTCGGGCAGCACTCCATCGCGGGCGAGCGCCTGCAGCACCCGAGGCGCGCCGAGGACCGAGCCTACGGCGCTGGACAGAGTCGCACCCCATACGCCGAGCAGGATCGCGGGGCCCCACAGCGCCATGCGCTGCATGATCAGCGGTTCCCGGATCAGGCTGTCAGCATCGGCCCGGAAAGCGAGAAACAATGGGAGGATCATGTAGATCAGGTAGCCGACCGCGATCGCCGCCAGCGTTCCGCGCGGGATGGAGCGGCCAGGGTGCTTCAGGTCTCCGGACATGTTCACGCCGGCCATGATCCCCGTGACGGCCGGAAAGAACACGGCGAATACGACCCAGAACTCCTCTTTCGGGACCTCGCTGAGCGGCACCGCGACCGCGTCGGGCGGACCGACCGAATGCCCGAACACGAACGACAGCAGCGACAGGCCGATAGCGCCCATGATGAAGTACTGGGCCCGAATCGCTACCCGGGCCGAGCGGAGCGCCAGCAGCGCCACCAGGATGGTCGTGACCAGTCCCACCGGCCGGGCCGGAAGGACGGGAAAGGCGTTCGATACGCTCTCCGCGAAACCCACCGTGTAAAGCGCCACCGACAGCGCCTGCGCGAAGAACAGCGGGATGCCGACAGCGCCACCCGTCTCGATCCCCAGCGACCGGCTGACCATGTAGTAGGCTCCGCCCGCCCGTACCCGCTGGTCCGTGGCGATGGCGGAGATCGACAGAGCCGTAATCAGGGTGATCGAGGTCGAGATCGTGACGATCAGCAGCGTCGCCGGGAGCCCGACATTCCCCACGACCCAGCCGAATCGCAGGTACATGATCACGCCGAGGATCGTCAGGATCGACGGCGTGAACACTCCACCGAACGTACCGAGACCGGCTCCCCGGGCGGGGGAGACCTCCTGGACCGGGGGCGGACGTGCGCCTGGCGGGTCCGGGGATCGGGAAGTATCGCGTGGGCCGCGCGAAGAGCGAGTGCTCATGGCCGGGATGCATAACCGCGGGGCCGCCCGGTGTCGAGGGTGCGCAGGTCTGGCTATTCTCGACGGGATACACGGGCGCCCGCCGCCCGGGTCGATCTCCCGCTCCGGAGGATGCCGATGGAACGCTGTGCCTGGCTGGGCGACGATCCGCTGATGATGGCCTACCACGACGACGAGTGGGGCGTCCCGCTGCACGACGACCGGCGCCACTTCGAGTTCATCGTGCTCGACGGGTTCCAGGCCGGGCTGAGCTGGCGCACCGTGCTGCACAAGCGCGAGAACTTCCGCCATGCGTTCGACGGCTTCGATCCCGAGAAGATCGTGCGCTACGGCGAGACCGAGCGGGCGCGACTGCTGGCGAACGCCGGGATTATCCGGAACCGCGCCAAGGTGGAAGCCACGATCGGCAACGCCAGGGCATTTCTAGACATCCAGCAGCGCGAAGGCGGATTCGACGGATGGATCTGGCAGTTCACGGGCGGCAGCACAATCCAGAATTCGTGGACAGAGCTCACCGAGATTCCGCCCAAGACCGCCGAGGCGGAGGCGATGAGCAAGGCGCTGAAGGCCGAGGGCTTCAAGTTCGTGGGGCCGACGATCTGCTACGCCTACATGCAGGCGGCGGGGATGGTGAACGACCACGTGAGCCGCTGCTACCGCTGGTCCGAGCTGGGGGGCTGAGGCTGAGGTGAAGTCGCGCGCGGCGGTCGGACTCCTGCTCGGCGCGGTCGCGTTCGGGCTCCTGCTGCTGCTCCCGGCGCCCACCGGCCTGTCCGACGCGGCGTGGCGCACGGCGGCTGTCGGGGTCCTGATGGCGACCTGGTGGGTGACCGAGGCGATCCCCATTCCAGCCACCGCGCTGCTGCCCCTGGCGCTGTTCCCGGTGCTCGGGATCGGCTCGATCGGCGAGGCGGCGACGCCGTTCGCCAACCCGCTGATCTACCTGTTCCTCGGCGGCTTCCTTCTCGCCCAGGCGATGCAGGGCGTAGGCCTGCCCCGCCGCATCGCGCTCGACACCGTCCGGCTGTTCGGGACCCGGCCCGGATCGGTGATCGCCGGGATCATGGCCGCCTCGGCCTTCCTCAGCATGTGGGTCAGCAACACCGCCACCGCGCTGATGATGCTGCCCATCGGCCTGTCGCTGATCGAGCTGCTGCCCGGCAACGGCAACGACCCGGACCGCCGCCGGTTCGGCACCGCGCTGATGCTGGGGATCGCCTACGCCTGCAGCATTGGTGGCATGGGGACCCTGATCGGCACGCCGCCCAACGCCTTCCTGGCCGGCTTCATGCTCGAGACCTACGGAGTGTCGATCGGCTTCGCGCAGTGGATGCTGTTCGGAGTGCCGCTCGTTCTCGTGGGACTGCCGCTCGCCTGGTTCATCCTGACCCGGCTCGTGTTCCCCGTCCCGTTCGCCGAGATCCCCGGTGGACAGTCACTGCTCGACGAGCGGCGGGACGGGCTGGGCCCGCTCCGCACGGCCGAGAAGCGGGTGGCGATCGTATTCGTGCTCACGGCGCTCGCCTGGATGACCCGCCCCCTGCTGCAGGACTGGATTCCCGGACTGAGCGATGCGGGGATCGCCATCGGGGCCGCGATCATCCTGTTCCTCGTCCCGGCCGGCGAGTCCGACGGGCGGCGGCTCCTCACCTGGCGCCAGGCCGAGGCCACCCCGTGGGGCGTGCTGGTGCTGTTCGGGGGCGGACTCAGCCTCGCCGCCGCGATCGGGAGTACCGGGCTGGGCGACTGGCTGGGCGGCCAGATGGAATCGATCTCGCACTGGCCGCTGGTGCTTCTCGTGGCGACGGTCGTCGCATTCATCATCCTGCTCACCGAGCTGACCAGCAATACGGCCACGGCGGCGACATTCCTGCCCGTGCTCGGCGCCCTGGCGCTGGTGATCGGCCAGGACCCGCTGGTCCTCGCGGTGCCCGCCGCGCTCGCGGCGAGCGGCGCATTCATGCTGCCGGTGGCCACACCCCCGAACGCGATCGTGTACGGCAGCGGCGCGATCCAGATCACCGACATGGTTCGCGCCGGCGTGTGGATCAACCTGCTGTTCACCGTGCTGATCACGGCCGCATCCAGGCTGCTGCTGCCGCTGGTGTTCGGAGTCTGAGGGGGGAGGCAGCCGCCCCCCTTTCACGCCCGGTGCGCGATCGCCGCGCCCCCGGCCCGTGCTCCAGATGAAGTGTCGTTGACATCTGCCGTCAGGCTGTCGGGGCGCCGGCCGTAGACCCGGCCTCTTTGATATCGCCCTACTGTTAACGCTTGCCGTTATTAACGCGTCGCGTTATGGTTTCCAGTGATCAAGAGCTTTCGTGGAAGTGATACTGAACGGCTCTTCCAGCGTCGCCCGGTGCGGATGCTGGGTTCTGAAGTTCAGAAGGTCGCTCTCCGAAAGCTGCGGATGCTCGATGCGGCCACGAGCCTCGACGACCTGCGCCTTCCGCCGGGCAATCGCTTGGAGAAGCTCAGGGGCAATCGGGACACACGTACGATGTCGAAGTCGTTGACTATCATTAGGAGGCTCTGATGCAGGCCAGGAAGCTGCCGCCGGTTCATCCCGGCGAGGTGCTTCGCGAAGAATTCCTCGCTCCACTGGAGATCAGCCAGTATCGCCTTGCGAAGGACATCAGTGTGCCCCCCCGACGGATCAACGAGATCGTTCACGGCAAACGGGGAATTTCCGCCGACACTGCCCTCCGGCTGTCACGCTATTTTGGCACGTCTGAGAGATTCTGGCTCAACCTTCAGACCGGCTACGACCTCGAGGTTGAACGGGACCGCCTTGGGGATCGATTGGAGACGGAAGTCATGCAGCGCGCAGGCTGACGACGCGTCACTGACCTCACGCCCGATGCGCGATCGCCGTTCCCCCGGCCCGTCTCGGGTCCGCGGCGGCCTCGAACCCCGCGTCCGGACTCCAGCGGGCCGCCCCCACTCCCCCGAACATCATCGACCCGCCGGGCATCTGCCGTTTCCGGAGCATGATCTTTCCGACCGGTAGGCCGGGCTCGTACAGCGCCACCGGGCCATTCTCCTCGATCGCCACGTGGAGCCGCGGACGCTCGATCGCTTCGGCCAGGGAGAGGCCGACGCGCAGGTGGCCCACCAGGGTCTGCAGGATCGCCGTCGTGATCCGGTCCGCTCCGGGTGAACCGATCGCCAGCAGCGCCCCGTCGGTTCGCCGTGCCACCGTGGGCGCCATGTTCGACGGAATCCGGTGGCCGACCGGCCAGGCGTGGATCCCGCGGCGGTTGAGCTCCAACTCGCCGAGGCAGTTGTTCAGCCACAGGCCGGTCCCCGGGGGGATCACGCCTGAGCCGTAGCCCGAAGACAGGGTGACCGAGACCGCGAGTCCGTCCGAATCCACCGCCGAGGTGTGCGTGGTGGAAGGCGACGTGACGAAGCGGCGCAGCGGGCCGGGAACCACCTGCTCCAGCAGCCGGCGCACTTCCCGGACCGGGTCGAGTGTCACATCCAGCGTGCCGGCGCGGAAACCGATCGCAGCCTGCTGGGCCCGGGCCATCAGCGCCAGGTCGTCTGCGGTCCACGAACCCGCTGGTCGGTCACCCAGCAGGAGCAGCATCGCGGCGAGCACCGCTCCGCCGACCGCCGGGGGCGGGTTCGTCGCCACCTGCCAGCCGTCCAGCTCGACGGTAAGCGGATTCCGTTCGACCACCTCGTACTCCGCCATGTCCGCCGGTCCGAGGATCCCGTCATTCGCGTCGATGGCGGTCGTGATCAGCCGCCCGATCTCGCCCGTGTAGAAATCCTCCGCCCCGTGATCGGCGATGCGCCGCAGGCTGGCCGCGAGATCAGGCACGCGGACCGTCTCGCCCGGCTCGACGAGGCTTCCGTCGTCGTGATGCAGCACGGTCCGGCTGGGCTCGTCCCACCCGAACACGGACTCGTGCGCGAATGACATGTAGGCATGCGAGGCGTACGACAGAGAAAAGCCGTTGCGGGCGTGCTGGTATGCCGGCTCCACCAGGTCCGCCCACGGCAGGCGACCGTAGCGACGAGACAGCGCGGCGAGCGCCGCCAGCGCCCCCGGCGTGCCGATCGACCCGTGTCCCACGAAGGTTTTGACGCCGCCGGCGTAATCGAGCTCCGCCTCGCGCAGTCCGCGACCGAACTGTTCGGGCTCGAGGCCGCGACCCGGCATCTCGATTCCGCCGTCGAGGGTGACTGGGGCCTCTCCGTCAGGCCAGATCGTCGCGTAGGCGCCGGAGCCGAGGTCCACGACCCCGGGTTCGGTGACTGCCGATACGAGCGCGGCCGCGACCGCGGCGTCGGCCGCGTTGCCACCCTCCTCGATCATCGTCGCACCGGCATCCGCCGCGAGCTTCGAGCTCGTGGCGATCGCCGCACCGTAACCTTCCATGCGCCAGACGCCGTTCTGCCCGGGGATTAACGCGGATCGGCTGCTCGGTCAGGCCGTCCGCGGTTGAATCGTCGGCGGATCATGTACCGGACCGGCGGCGCCGTGCAACGTATTGCCAGGCTTGTGGGTATTGGCGACGCGAGCGGCCGCGTGTCCGGCAGCATGAATCCGGGCCCGCACGACGCGCCAGACGACCGCGCCCAGCACGAGGAACACGGCCACCGCGGCCGCGATGCTCGCGAATCCGGAGATCCACTCGACGATGCCGGCCACTTCGGCCGTGAACAGGAATCCGAGCGACGCATACACTCCGCCCCACAGCAGAAGCGCGGCAGCATCGGCGAGGGCAAAAGTCCTGGGTGCGACCCGTGCCAGTCCGGCGCTGGCCGCCACGAGGTTCCCGGTGCCTGGCAGGAACTTCGAGGGCAGGATGTAGATCGGTCCGATCCGCTCGATCCGCTGCGTTACCGTCACCACACAGGCCGTAGGATTCGAGGTCAAGTTGCACACCGTGTCCACCAGTCTCGGTCCCCGCCAGCGCGTGATCCAGTACCAGGTGAGATCGGCCACAAGCCCGCCCGCGGCAGCGCTGAGCGCGACCAGGGGCAGGGACAGCCCCCCGGAGGCAGCCACGGCCCCCGCGAGAATCAATACCGGTACACTGGCGATCGGCAGTCCGATGAACTCCACGAATCCCACCACCACGAGCAGCGCATAGCCCCACGTCTCCACCAGATGTCCCACTGCATCCATCGTCTCCCCCTCACGTCGCCATACCACCCGCGGCCTGAATCACCAGGCCCTCAGAGGGGGAACGCAAACAGGCCCCCGGAAGATCCCGAGGGCCTGAGTCGAACGACGTAAACGTCAGGTGCCCGACCCGGCGATCAGGGCTCCGCGGTACTGCTTCCCCTGCTCGATCGGGGGGACCTGGCGGGTGCCGAGGAGGCCGAGGGTGCCGAGGAGGCCCCGGCGGATCGCGAGCTTTGTGGTCGTGAGGCAGCCGGCCGGGACCGCCCAGCTCGCTGGACCGAGGACCTGGGAGTCGGAGGCCGCTCGGACCTCTCCGAGGCGTCGTGCTGCGAGCCAGGGTTCGAGCGCTCCGCTCGCCGCATCTCGCCCTCGCGGATCCGCTGTTCCATGATCTGCCGCGTCACGACGGGCTTCGTTCGAACCGGCAGACGGGTCACCCGCATATCCCTGCTTCTCCAGGAATTCGGCTCCAGCGGCTCCATCACCTCCGGTATCGTCTTCCGGTCGGTCGCTCCCCTGCGAGCCGCGTACGCGGCGGCCTTCTTGCCCATTGCGGGTCCCTCGAACTGCGGCTCGAGCGGCTCACGATAAACGGGCTGTGCGGCGACTCCACCGCTCGAAGGTTGACCAGAGACCTTCCGCGCCCCACCGCTCACCCGGTAGTCATCCAGAACGGCCGCGAGATCGAATCGTGTGTCTGGATACGAGTAGCTGGTCGGTGAGGCCGGGTTGGGCCTGCCGCCGCCCCCGCCGTAGTCCCCATCCTGGCTGATCCGCGTGTCCCGCAGCATGCAGGACAGTTGATCACGATATCGAGTGGCAATCGGAAACGAACGATGGGGTCCGAAGAACGAACCCTCCGTGTCGCACGATCCGAGCCCCCCGCCCATACCGTATCTGAAGGCAATCGGGGTGATCTTCGGCCCGACTCCCGGTTCGGTTACCGCGGGACCTGGAGGTCCGATGGACGCACCCGACGCGCCCGCGGTTTCGGAATCCTGGGCGATCGCCTGCGCCGGTACTACCGCCACCATGCCAAGCATCGCCCCGCTGAACAGGACGAATGAGCGCGAAAGTGTCATATCTGGACTCCTTCCGGCCGCTGGGGACCATGGTCCAGCTTAACCAAGTCCGGTCGGAGCGGTACCCGGGGGCGCGAGGCGGGCCTACTGAGGGGACTTCCCGGAACTCCTGGCCGTACTCTTACGAGCGCTCCTGGCCAAACTGCTGGGCGAGGGACGGGGGGAGCTCCGTGGAGCCGCCCGCGCCGGCTTGCTTCTCGGTGCCGCGGTCCGGGCAGGTGTCGAGCGTGCACGCTCTCTGGTGGACGGTGCAGCACGGGTGGGTGCGTCCCGAGTGGGGGCGGCGGCCCTCGTTCTCTCCGGCGCCGACCGGGTCTTCGCACTCCCGGTCCGCTCGGCGGCCCGGGCCCGGGCAATTGCCTCGGAGATCGACTCTCGTGACGCCTGCTCGGATGCCCGTCCGCGGGCCAGTGCGTCTCCGATCGGGTCGCGCCTCGCCTGCGTGGCGGATCTCACGCTCTCTACGTCCGGCTCGAACTGCTCGAACCACTGTTCGAACAGGCTCGGCTCGGTGCGTCGAAGGTCGGCCCCGCCGGTCGTCGGGCGGGATTGGATCACCCTGAACCCCTTCGCCTGCCGCACCGACTCGGGGATGTACCCCGACCCGGTGTCGATGCCGAGCCCCCCGCTCGAATGGGGAGACCCCGGGAATCCGCCGCCGTAGCCGCTGTATCCCGAGTAGCCACCGTAGCCCGGGTAGCCACCGTAGCCCGGGTAGCCGCTACCGAAACCACCATGGCCCGGGAAGCTGCCGTAGCGACCAAATCCCGGGTAGCCGCCGTATCCGTAGCCGCCTCCGCCCCAGTAGAACGAACTTCCGGGGCTGCCAGGTCCGCACATGCCGCTGGCGCCGGGCCACGGACCCCACGCGCCCGGGCCGGCTGCCGGCCAGGACGATCCGTATCCGAAGCCAGGCCAGCCCCCCCAACCGGCGTACCAGCGGTTGGCGGGAAAGAACCAGGATCTGGAATACCGCACGTCGAACGGGCTCATGTACCATCCGTAGTGAAACAGCCCGGGATTGAAGCCGAACATGTACGGGCTCGGCCGCGGGCAGCCCACGAATGCACCCGGCATCCCTTGAGAGGCGACCCACCCGGTGGACGCGGTCATGAGCATGGATTTCGTATCGAACGGCAGGCTCGCGGGCGCGAACCCCGGATTGCGTACGTCGAATGCGTCGGGTACCTGCGAGGAAGCCGGCTCGGGCAACGATGACGCTGTTGTCAGCAGCGCAGCGGCGATCAACCCGATTTTGCCCGTACGTCTCATGTCCCGACTCCTTCCGTCCGACGACTTACGCAATATACACGGTCGCCGTCGGTGCGGTCCGGCAGGTCGGGCAGGTAGGGTCAGCCCTGCTTGCCCTCCACCCAGGTCACATACCAGCGGTAGGCGAGCTCGCAGGTCTCACACTGGCGGCCCAACTCAAAGCACGGCACACCGTCGGCCTGCGCCTCGGCGCACAGCACGTTCAACGCCTTCTCCGAGTGGCTCCCGACCCGGCGGGCCTGGCCACGACTGTCCACGGGAATCGAACTGTACGGGTCGTCGCTGAACGGATGGTCATTTTCGGGCTGTTTGGGCATTCCATCTCCCCTCGGTCGAGGATGAACCCGTGCATTGAGAATCCGCGTCGTCACGGGTCCTCCGTGACGCACACTTCTTGCAAATCCCGTACGACGAGCGCGGTTCTGGTTTCCGCCGGCGGAAGGGCGTGAAACGAGCCGCGATAATGCGAGAATAGGGCCCTGGGGCTCCGCGTGTACACCTGTCCCGGCTGGCGGCGACGGAGCGGAACCGGCGGGTTTGGGACGTATCGTCCCATAGCAGTGGCGTCGATCGGAGCGATGGGCCCCCTCTCCGCATCCCAAGACGAGGAAACGGCGATGCGAGAACTTCGAATACATGGACGCGGCGGGCAGGGGACGGTAATCGCCTCCAAGCTTCTCGCCGTCGCCCTGTTCCGGGAGGGACACGAGGTCCAGTCCTTTCCCGCCTTCGGCGTGGAGCGGCGGGGCGCCCCGGTAACGGCGTTCCTCCGATTCGACGACCGTCCGATTCGTCTGCGCTGTGAAATCACCGAACCGAACCACCTCATCGTCCTCGATCCGACGCTGATCGATGCGATCGATGTTACCGCGGGCCTCGACGAAGGCGGCACGATTTTGATCAACACCGATCGCGCTCCCGAGTCGTACACAGACCTCACCGCCCGCTTCACGGTGGCCACCGTGAACGCGAGCGACATCGCCGTCCGGCACAGACTCGGGACGCGGAGCCAGCCGATCGTGAATACCGCGATCATCGGCGCCTCCTCCTCGGTGTTCGGCTGGTTCAGCATGGGGGCCGTCGAGGCCGCGATCGGAGATGAAGTTCCCGTGAAGGTGGATGAGAACGTCGAGGCGGCGCGAGAGGCGGCGGACGCCGTACGGGTCGCCCCGGCGGGAGAGATATCACATGTCTGACATCACCGAACCGAACCGCACCGGCAGGGACATCCCGCCGATCGCGATCAGCCGGACGACGACCGAGGTGAACCCCACCGGGTCGTGGAAATACATCCAGCCGCGCTACGAGGACCGGGTCGCGCCGTGCAACGCTGGCTGCCCCGTCGGCATCGACATCGAGGGCTACCTCTACCTGCTCGGCCAGGGGCGCACCGCGGAAGCGGCCGCGCTGCTGCTCGAGGAAAACCCGATGCCGGCCGTCACCGGCCGCGTGTGCCACCACCCGTGCGAGGACGGCTGCAACCGGGCCAACCTCGACGAGCCGGTGGCGATCCATTCCGTCGAGCGGCGGCTGGGCGACATCGCGCTGGCCGGGCCGGCGCCGACGCCACCCGAGACCCTGCGTGACGAGCGGGTCGCGGTGATCGGCTCAGGGCCCGCGGGCCTGGCGGCCGCCTATCACCTGGCGCGACTCGGCTACCGGGTAACCGTGTTCGAGGCGGCGCCCGAGGCGGGCGGCATGCTGCGGCTCGGCATCCCCGAATACCGGCTCCCCCGTGCCATCCTGGACCGGCAGATCGATCGGATCGCGGCCCTCGGAGTCGACATCCGCTGCTCGACCGCGATCGGCCGTGACATCGAGTGGTCCGAGCTGGATGAATTCGACGCCGTGTTCGCGGCGCCGGGGGCACATGTGGGCAAGGACGCCCGCATCGAGAGCTCAGACGCCGCTCCGACGATCCGCGCGGGGCTCGAATTCCTGAAAGAGGTCAACGCGGGCGCCAGGCCCGCCCTTGGCGATCACGTGATCGTAGTGGGCGGCGGAAACACCGCGATGGACTGCGCCCGCTCGGCGCTGAGGCTCGGCTCGGTCGTGACCGTGCTGTACCGCCGGACACCTCTCGAGATGCCGGCGATCCCGCAGGAGGTGAAGGAAGCGAAGCTCGAGGGAGTCGGATTCCAGTTCCTCGCGACGCCTGCCGCGGCCCGTGTCGAGGACGGCCGACTGCTCGGAATCGAGTGTCAGCGCATGGAGCTCGGTCCGCCCGACGACAGCGGACGGCGCAGACCGATGCCGGTGGAGGACGGCCGGTTTTCGATGATCGCCGACTTCGTTCTGACGGCGATCGGCGAGGATTGCGATCTCGCGTTCCTGCCGGACGGCGTCGAGATCACGGGTGGCGTGGCAACGGTGGACGAGCTGTGCGAGAGCACCACCGCCCGGGTGTTCGTGGGCGGCGACGCGGCGGACCTGCCTCGCTCGGTGGCGGACGCGCTCGGCTCCGGCAAGCGGGCGGCGCTGGGTATCGACCAGTGGCTCCGCGAACAGGCCGGCGAGGATCCCGGGGAGCTGGACGTCGCGGCCCTCAGGTTCGGCGCTTCCGGCAACGTCAGCATCGCGCGCAAGCGCGGCACGGACCCCCTGCACCGCGCGGCCCCTGTCAACGAGGTGGTGGAATTCGACGGCATGAACCCGGCGCACTTCAAGCCGGCCGCCCGGAACGAGGACCACTTCCATTCCGCGGGTGACATCTCCGCCTCGTTCGGCGAGGTGAATTTCGGGCTGTCCGACCGCGAGATGAGCGACGAGGTCGAACGCTGCATGAACTGCGGCGTGTGTAACCGCTGCGAGCTGTGCCTGATCTTCTGCCCCGACATGGCGATCCATCGACGGGAGGACGGAGAGGGATTCGAAATCGATCTCCGGTACTGCAAGGGCTGCGGGCTCTGTGCCGCCGAATGCCCGAGAGGTGCGATGGCGATGTCGCGGGAGGAATCATGAAGAAGGTAATGATCGGCAACCACGCCGTATCGTGGGGCGTGCAGCGTGCCCGCGTCGAAGTCATATCCGCCTATCCGATCACGCCGCAGACGCAGATCGTCGAGGAACTGTCGGACATGTGCGCCGACGGCCGCCTGCCGGCGCGCTACATAAAGGTCGAGTCCGAGCACAGCGCGATGGCGGCGTGCATCGGCGCCTCGGCTGCGGGCGTCCGGACGTTTACGGCCACCTCGGCGCAGGGACTGGCCCTGATGCACGAACTGCTGCACTGGGCCGCGGGCGGACGTCTGCCGATCGTGATGGCCGATGTGAACCGGGCGATGGCGCCGGGCTGGAATATCTGGACGGATCAGAACGACACGCTGTCGCAGCGCGACACGGGGTGGATCCAGCTGTATTGCGAGACGAACCAGGAGGTGTTCGACACCACGATCCAGGCCTTCCGCCTGGCGGAGACAGTCAACCTTCCGGTGATGGTCATCCTCGACGCGTTCTTCCTGTCACACACCTCGGAGCCGGTGGAATTGACGGACCAGGAGATCGTGGACGAGTTCCTGCCGAAGCGGGTCGCGCAGTACAAGCTTGATCCGGCGGACCCGCACGCGTTCGGCGCTCTCGTTCGACCCGACGCGTACATGGAGATGCGCTGGCAGCAGCAGGAGGCGATGCGGGAGACGCTGACACTGATGCCGGAGATCGACGAGGCGTGGGCGGAGCTCACCGGCCGGAGATACGGGGCGATCGAGAACTACCGCACCGAAGACGCGGAGCTGCTGCTCGTCACCTCCGGAACCATCACCTCGACGGCCCGTCACGTGGTGGACGAGCGTCGGGAGCGGGGCGAGGCCGTGGGCCTCGTGAAGGTCAAGATGTTCAGACCATTCCCCACCGGGGCTCTGCGGGAAGCGCTCGCCGGCGCCGACCGGGTGGCGGTGCTCGACCGGAACATCTCGCCGGGACACGGCGGAATCTTCGCGGAAGAAATCCGGTCGGCCCTGTACGATGTGCCGCTGGAGGATCGGCCACGGCTGTTCGGCTACGTCCTCGGACTCGGTGGGCGTGACGTGACGCCCGCCGTCATCGATTCGATCGTGGACCGGACGTGGTCGGCGGACCAGCCCGAGCGCCAGGACCTGTGGGTGGGAGTAGAGCTATGAGCCAGACGATCATCAAGGACCTGATGCCGAAGGACGAGCTGCTGGCGTCCGGGCACCTCGCGTGTCCCGGCTGTGCCGCGCCGATCGCGATGAACCTGGTCCTCAAGGCGCTCGGACCGCAGACCGTGGTGACGCTGCCCGCCTGCTGCTGGAGCATCATCGCGGGTCCGTGGCCGCAGTCCTCGCTGCGCGTGCCGCTGTTTCACACCGCGTTCGAGACCGGCGGCGCAACGGCTTCCGGGATCAAGGCGGGGCTCGTGGCCCGCGGCGATACCGAGACGACGGTAATCGCGTGGGCCGGCGACGGCGGGACGTTCGACATCGGCCTGCAGGCGCTGTCCGGCGCGGCCGAGCGGAACGAGGACATCATCTACTTCTGCTACGACAACGAAGCCTACATGAACACCGGGATCCAGCGCTCCTCCGCCACTCCGTGGGGCGCCTGGACCACAACCACACCGGCGATCGAGCCGGAGGCGACGCCGAAGAAGGACATGGTCTCGATTCTCGCGGCGCACGGAATTCCGTACATCGCGACCGCTTCGGTCGCCTACCCGGTAGACCTGGTCGAGAAAGTCGAGAAGGCCCGCACGATCCGCGGCACCAGGTTCATTCACATCCTCGCGCCCTGTCCGCCGGGCTGGAAGACGCAGAACGACGAGACGATCGATCTCGCGCGGCAGGCCGTGCAGACGCGGGTATTCCCGCTGTTCGAGGTCGAGAACGGCAGGGACTGGCGCCTCACGGTGGATCATGCTGGTGACCCCGTCGGCCCCTACATCCGCCGGCAGGCCCGGTTCAAGCACCTGACCGACGCGCACCTGGAGCATATTCAGAAGGACGTGGACGACCGCTGGGAGAGGCTGCAGCGGCGCGTGG
>CAZRRU010000087.1:0-6487 GCA_964602635.1 uncultured Gemmatimonadota bacterium
CGCGTGGAAGGGTTGGACCCTGGAACGTCTCGGTCAGCTGTATGACGAGATGGGAGACCTGGAGAGGGCCGCCGGCTACTACGGCCTGTTCGCCGACCTGTGGGCGGACGCCGATCCCGAGCTTCAGCCGCGCGTGCGCGCGGCCAGGGCCCGCATGGAAGAGATCGCGAGGGAGCGCGGATGAGCGGACCGATGAGCCTGCTGGACGGACTCAAGGAGCGGTCGACCTGGCAGGTCCTCGCCGTCTACCTCGGCGTGTCCTGGGTAGCCCTCCAGGTCGTTGATCTCCTCAAGCAGAACATGGGGCTGCCCGACTGGGTGTTCCCGTTCGCCCTCGTCCTTCTGGTGATCGGTCTGCCGATCATCCTGGCGACGGCGATGCTGCACGGACGGCCGTCAGTTTCCGGTCGGGCTGCTCCCGCCGAGGCAACTCCCGGCGAGTCTCCGTCCGCGCCCACCGACCCGTCCCCTCGGGGCCTGTTCACGTGGCGCAACGCGCTCGCTGGCGGCGCCCTGGCCTTCGTGCTCCTAGCCGCCGTGACCACCGCCTTCATGTTCATGCGCAACCGTGGCATCGGCCCGGTCGGATCGCTGGTGGCCAAGGGACTGATCGACGAGCGCAGCCCCGTGATTCTCGCCGATTTCGTGGCTGACGATGCGGGGTTGTCTCGTGCCGCCACCGAGGCGTTCCGGGTGGACCTGTCCCAGACTCGCATCGTGAAGGTGGCGGAGCGCTCGAGTCTGGATGCGGCCATGGAGCGCATGCAGGTGGATCCAGGTCAGCCGCTGACCGAGGCCGTGGCCCGCGAAATCGCGTATCGGGAAGGCATGCCCGCGGTGATTGCCGGTGAGATCACCGAGGCGGGCGGCAGCTACGTGTTGACCGCTCGGGTGGTGTCTGCCGCGGACGGGGTCGAGCTGGCATCGCACCGAGAGACGGCTCGCGAGGCCAGGGAGATCATCCCGGCGATCGACCGCCTGTCGGGCAAGATCCGCGAGAAGATCGGCGAGTCGTTCACTTCTCTTCGCTCCGACGCCCCGCTGGCCGCGGTCACGACCTCATCGCTCGAAGCCCTGGAGCTCTACTCGGAGGCGCTCGAGGCCATCGATCACCGGGGCGACGCCGAGGCCGCGATCCGACTGCTGGAAGAGGCCTTGGAGATCGATCCCGAGTTCGCCAGTGCGTGGCGGAAACTGGGCATCGAGCTGAGTAACGCGCGCCGGGAGAGGGCCCGGGCTACGGAAGCCGTGACGCGGGCGTACGAGTTGAAGGACCGACTGACTCCCAGGGAACGCTATCTGGCCGAGGCCGCATACTACCGGGACGTCCGGTTCGACGAAGCGCGAGCGATGACCGCGTACGAGCGAATGCTGGACCTCGATCCCAACGATGACTGGGCCCTGAACAACCTCGGGATCGTGTACGGTGACCTCGGGGACGCCGAGAGGGCGCTTGACCTGTACCGGAGGTCGGTCGCGATCGACTCGAGTTCGATCACCCTGGGCAACATCATGTTCACGCTGATTCGCCTCGGCCGGTTCGAAGAAGCGTCGCAGGCGGAGGAGGCTGGTCGCAGGCTGTTTCCAAAGGATCGACGCTTCTACCTCGGTGCGGCGGACATCGCCATGAACCTGGAGGACTACGAGGGTGTGGTCGCGGCGGCGATGGAAATGCAGGACGCGCTCCCTTCGGATCTTCCCGCGCAGGCGGTCTCGCGTTTCGATCTCGCGGAGAGCGCCGGACTGCAGGGTCGCCTACGGGAAGCGGAGACCCTCGAAGAGGAAGGTCGTGCCTACCTGCGGCAGATGGGGCTTCCAGCCGGCGACTACGCGCAGGGCGAGTTCTGGATGACGCTCGACGTGCGCAACGATACGTCGTCCGCTCGAGCGCTTCTCGAGCGCATGTTGGTCGGGCATCCGCTGGAGGACATCGAGGAGCCGCTGGACCGACCGTACTTCGGGTTCGCCGTCGGGTATGCCGCTCTTGGCGACGCGGCGGCAGCCCAGGCGATGATCGACTCGTTCCACGAAGCCGTGCCCGACGCGCCGGAGGCTCGCTGGTCAGACGATCAGGCCAGGGTGAACGGCCTGGTCGCAATGAACGAAGGCCGATATGAAGAGGCGATCGAGCACTTCCTGGAGCTGCGTCGCCTGCAGCCAGGATGCAACACATGTGGCCTGGACGGGATCGGCCAGTCGCATGATCTGGCCGGCCGGGCCGACTCCGCGATTGCCTGGTATCGAAAGGACCTGGAGCAACCGAGAGTGCAGGCTCCGAACCGTCCCATTCTGTTCGAGCGCCTGGGCCAGCTGTACGACGAACAGGGGGATCTCGAGAGCGCTGCCCTGTACTACGCACGGTTCGTCGAACTGTGGGCCGATGCAGACGCCGAGCTTCAGCCGCGAGTGGAAGCTGCCCGTGCACGTCTCGCGGAAATCATAAGGGAGCGCGGGTGAAGAAGCTGATCCACGAGCTGCACCGTCGTTCCTTGTGGCAGGTACTCGGCATCTATGCCGCCGGTAGTTGGGTCGCCCTCGAGGTGGTGGCACAGCTGGCCGAGAGCCTCGCATTGCCCGATTGGGTGGATCCGTTCGCGGTCGTGCTCCTGGTGATCGGGTTTCCAATCGTGATGGCGACGGCGTTCGTGACAACCGCCGAAGGGACTGGCCCGAAATCCGTGCCAACTCAGGCCGGAGTCGGGACGTTTGAAAAGGCATCGACTCCCGCACCGGCACCCGTGCGTGCTTCTCGTCGCCTTCTGACCTGGCGCAATGCCATTATGGGGGGTGTCCTCGCGTTCGCCCTCCTTGGCTTCCTGACCGTCGGCTGGGTCATCGCCCGTGGCGCCGGGATCGGCCCGGCCGGGACTCTCGTCGCCAAGGGCGTGCTGGAGGACAAGGCCACGATCCTCATCTCCGAGTTCTCGTCGCCGGATTCCTTGCTCGCACGGGCGGCCACGGAGGCCTTCAGCATTGACTTTTCGGAGTCGAGTGTCGTGCGCGTCGCCGATCCATCGGTCGTCGCGGCCGCCATGCAGAGGATGGAGCTCGAGCCCACTACGACGCTGGACTCCGATCTCGCCCGCCAATTGGCCGAGAGGGAGGGCATCCCGGCTTTCGTCACGGGGGAGATCACGCCCGCCGGATCCGGCTACGTGCTCTCGGCGCGTCTGATATCGGTGAGCGACGGGGAGGTTCTTGCACAGCAGCGACAGACCGCGGAGAACGAAGACGGGATCATCGCAGCGATCGACGGTCTCTCGAAGGGCATGCGGGAGAGGGTCGGTGATCCGCTCCGCGACATCGGCTCGAGTGCCCCGCTCGCTCAGGTGACCACGGCCAATCTGGAGGCGCTGCGGCTCTACTCTCAGGGAATGGCGCTCCGACGGCGGGAAGGTCCGTCGGACCGGGTGGAAGTACTGATGAAGGAGGCCGTCGAACGCGACTCAGCCTTCGCCATGGCCTGGCGGGGCCTCGCCATCGTGTTACGGAACCGGGGCCAGGAGCCGGCCAAGAAGGTGGAAGCTCTAGGCAAGGCGCTGCAGTACCAGGACCGGCTCCCCAGGCGGGAGCGTCACCTGGCGCGGGCATCCTATTTCAGCGAGGTCACGTTCGAATTCGATCGGGCGGCACTCGAATACGAGGCGTTGCTCGAGATGGACCCGGACGACCACACGGCGCTCAACAATCTCGGCGTGGACCTCATGGAGCTGCGAGATTTCGAGAGGGCGGAGGAGCTCTTCATACACGCGGTCGCTGCTGATTCAGTCGTGGTAACGCTCGGAAACCTGGCCGAGACCCGGGCCAACCGCGGCCGGTTCGAGCAAGCGTGGGGAGACCTTCAGGCCATGTCCGACCTGTTTCCGGAGTCCCCCTCTCCGGACTGGTATTCGGCCCACGTCGCCGCGACTGAAGGACACTTCGCCGATGCGATGGACTTCATGGCCGCGGCACTCGAGAGGAACCCGACCAGTTTCACACTTCGGTCGATCGTGAACTCCGATCTGGCGGCGTTCGCGGCCTCTCGCGGCGAGCGCTCCCTTGCGGCTTCTCACCTCGATGCCGCGCGCGAGGTGAACGCCGAGCGAGGGGCTGGCTTCAACTACCTGGTGAACACTCTTCAGGCCGCCTGGGTGGAAGCGGCGGTCTCGAACGATTCGGCTGCTGCGCTGTCGCTGATCGAGGCCGCGTTGACGCGCTACCCACTTGGCTCGCTGGATCCTCTCGACAGACCGTACCTGCAGTTGGCGGAGCTCTACACGCACGTCGGGGCCGTCGAAGCGGCCCGGGCCATGACGGCCGGGTTCGAGGAGGCTGTGCCTTCCGAGCTTCGTCCCGGGTATCGGTCTGAGGCGCTCCGGGCAGAGGCGGCAATCGCGCTCGCCGAGGGCCGTCCGGAAGAGGCCGTTCGTCAATACCGTGAATCCGACACCGGCTACTGCATCCTGTGTGCGCTTCCCGGCCTCGCACGCGCCCTCGAAGCGTCCGGCGATCGCGCGGGGGCGATCGAGGCCTGGCGGAGCTACGTGGACACGCCCTGGTTCTACCGATCGTTTGGGAACCAGTACCAGCAGGGTCCGAGGCTCGGTCCGTCGCTCGAAATCCTGGCCCGCATGCTGGACGAGGATGGCGATCCGGAGACCTCGGTCATCTACTACGCACGGTTCACGGAACTTTGGGCCGACGCCGACGCCGAGCTTCAACCGCGCGTCGAAGCTGCCCGGGCCCGTATGGAAGAGATCGTGAGAGAGCGCGGATGAAGAACCTCCTGCGGGAGACGCACCGCCGGTCCGTCTGGCAGGTCCTGGCCGTATACGTCGGCGTGTCGTGGGCCGTCCTGCAGGTAGTGGACGTCCTCACCCAGAACATGGGGCTTCCGACCTGGGTGTTTCCGTTCGCGCTGGTGCTGCTGCTCATCGGACTGCCCATGATGCTGGCCACGGCCATCATCCAGGGACGAGGAAGCGCGGAAACTGAGCCGCCCTCGGACGCGGCGACGTCGGCGGTCTCGGCGCCCGCGGCGACGGTGCCGCCGTCAGGCGAAGAGGAACCACTTCTCGATCAGCGCAAGCTGTTCACGTGGAAGAACTTCCTCCTGGGGGGAGCCGCCGCAGCCACTCTCTTCCTGACCGTCATGGGCGGCTACGCGTTCGCCCGCCGCGCGGGACTGGGATCGGCCGGAACGCTGGTGGCGAAGGGCCTGATCGAGGACGGCGAGCGAGTCATCCTCGCCGAGTTCTCGGGCAACTCTGACATGGCCGAGGCGGCGACCATGGCCCTGCGGGTGGACCTGTCGCAGTCGCCTACCGTCACGGTCGCCGATCCGGTGTTCATGAGCGCCGTTCTGGCTCGCATGGAGCGGCCGGCCGATACGCCGCTCGACGAGGATGTTGCCCTGGAGGCGGCTGTTCGCGAGGGGATCAAGGCGGTGGTGGCCGGCGACGTGGCGAGCGTGGGTGGCGGCTACGTCTTTACGGCCCGCCTGGTGGCCGCCGAGTCCGGGCAGGACATGCTCAATCTGCGGGAGTCAGCTCCCGATTCCAGCCAGGTGCTGGAGACGATCGACCGCCTGTCCCGCCGCATGCGCGAGCGTATGGGAGAGTCGCTGGGCTCGATTCGCGCCAGCGCCCCCCTGGACCGGGCGACCACCACTTCACTCGAGGCGCTCCGGAAGTACTCGCAGGCCCTGGCGGCGGATGACGGAGGAGACCGGGACCTGGCCCGAGCTCTGCTCCGTGAAGCTCTCGCGATCGATTCGACCTTTGCCATGGCGTGGCGCAAGCTGGCCGTGTTCGACGAGCGTCGAGACATTTCCGCCGCCCGCGACGCCGCGACACGCGCCTACGATCTTCGTGATCTACTGACGGACCGTGAGCGGTACATGACGATCGGCACGTACCATTCGACCGTAACCGGCGACGTGGAGGCCGGCATCACCGCGTACCGGGCGCTTCTGGACCAGTACCCGAACGATACGTGGGCGCTCAACAACCTCTCGATTCTGTACGGCAGGCAGGGCAACCCTGGTGCCGGAACCGAGCTGCTCTCCCGGGCCATCGCCCTGGATCCTTATAGCCCCAACGCGTACGTCAACCTGTCCGCCACTCTCCATTTCCTGGGCGACCGGGACTCGGCGTGGGTCGTAGCGGCCAAGCTGGACGAGGCCGTGCCGGGACACCCCTGGGTTCAGCAGCTGAGGAGCAGAATGGCTGCCGCCGAGTGGGAGTTCGACACGGCCCAGGAGAACGCGGACGTGTTGCTCCGAAGCGGCCGGTCGGACGCCCGCCGCCAGGGACTCGACCTGCAGTCGTGGATCGACGTGGCCCGCGGTCAGTTGCGCGCCTCGGAGCGCCACTTCGAAGATGCCCAGGTCGCCGAGGATCCGCTGGCCCGGGCCGATTTCCTGGCCTGGAACGAGCTCGTGGTAAAGCAGCAGCGGGTGTCGGCCGTTCGAATGCTCGAGAACGCACTCGCCGCGGCAGGCGAC
>CAZRRU010000088.1:0-4367 GCA_964602635.1 uncultured Gemmatimonadota bacterium
CGTTGACGATCCCGGGCGGAAAACCGGCCTCGAGGGCCAGCTCGCCGAGAAGCAGGGCCGTGAGTGGAGTTTCCTCGGCCGGCTTCAGGATGACCGCGTTCCCACATGCCAGGGCCGGAGCGAGCTTCCACGAGGCGATGTTCAGGGGGAAGTTCCACGGCACGATCGCCCCGATCACGCCCAGCGGCTCGCGCAGCGTGTAGTTGAGGAACGGCCCCGACACGGGGATCACGTCGCCCGACACCTTGTCGGCCCACCCGGCGAAGTAACGGAAGTTGGCCACCACGAATGGCAGGTCCACCTTCGCCGACTCGAACGCCGGCTTGCCGTTGTCCCGCGTTTCCATCTCGGCGATGAACCCGAGGTTCTGCTCCACCAGGTCGGCGAGGCGCCACAGCAGAGCCGCCCGGCGGTGCGGATCCAGGTCGCGCCACGCCGGGTCCTCGAACGCCCCGCGTGCCGAGCGCACCGCCGCGTCGACTTCCGCCGCGCCGGCTTCCTCGACCTCGGCGATCACCTCTTCGGTGGCCGGGTTCACCGTGGGGAAGCGATCGCTCCCGTCCACCCACTCACCACCAATCCACAGCTTGGTCCGCAGCTCCATGACTTCCTTCCGAGGGGGATTCGGCGTCTACGAATGGAGAACCGGAGGCCGGCCCGGTGGTTGCCCACCGGGCCGGCTCAGGGGTTCGGTCAGGTACCCGTGAACTCGGGCGGCCGCTTTTCGATGTAAGCGTTCAGGCCCTCGCGCGCGTCGGATCCCTGGAACAGCAGCTGCTGGAGCTCGCGCTCGATGGCCAGGCCCTCGGAGAACGGAACCTCCACCCCGCTGCACACGGCGCGCTTGATCCGCCCCACGGCCCGGGAGGCCTTGTTGGGCGGGACGAACTCCCGCGCGTAATCCATGACCGCCTCGAAGAAGCCGTCGGCCGCGTAGATCTTGTTCACGAGACCCAGCTCGAGCGCCTCGTCGAATCCGAACGTGCCGCCTTCGACCATCATTTCGATGGCTTTGGACTTGCCGAGCAGCCGCCCCAGCCTCTGCGTTCCCCCCGTTCCCGGGAGGACTCCGAGGTTGACCTCGGGCAGGCCGATCTTGCCGCCGCCCTCCTTGGCAATCCGGATATCACACGCCATGGCGATCTCGAGCCCCCCGCCGACCGTGTGTCCGTTGAGCGCCCCGATGACCAGCTTCGGCGTTTGCTCCAGCCGATTGAGGGTCTCGTTGGCGTGCAGGCAGAAGTAGTACTTGAAGTAAGGGTCGGAGGTCTGGAGCATGCTGATGTTCGCTCCCGCGCTGAAGAACTTGTCTCCCGCGCCCCGGAGCACGATCACGTGCACCGATTCGTCGAACCTCGCGGCCAGGATCGCCTCGTCCATCTCCCGCATCATCTCGTGCGTGTACGTGTTCGCCGGCGGGTCGACCATCGTGATGACCCCTACGCCGTCGACCACTTCGTACTGAATCAGCTTGTCCGCCATTTCGTGCGTCTCTCCGTTCAGTGGGATGCCGTCAGCCTTGCAGCCTCTTAACCTAGCGAGGAAAGTGGCGCAGCCACAATCGGGCGCGGGCCGTGTCGCTGTCCGACCGGCGGCCACGTCTTGGTAAGCGCCGGTGCTGACGCTAGTTTCCCTGCATGAGAACCCAGCGCTCGACGCGCCCGCTGCTGTGGATCACGGCACTCTTCCTGGCTGCCGGAGCGGGGTACTCCACCCTTCAGGCGCAGCAGGGCGGCGATGTGTACCGTGTGCCCGTCACCGGCACAGTGGAAATGGGTCTCGCACCGTTCGTGTCTCGTGCGCTCGACGAAGCGGCGGCGGGGGGCGCGTTGGCTGTGGTCCTCGATATCGACACTCCAGGCGGCCGCATCGATGCCGCCTGGGAGATCATAGACGCCGTGCGCGATGCGAGCGTTCCGGTGTACGCGTTCGTGAATCGCCGCGCTCTGTCCGCAGGGTCGATGATCGCCCTGTCGGCCGGAGGCCTGTACATGCGTCCCGGATCGACGATCGGAGCGGCGACGCCCGTGGTCGGTGATGGCGAGCGGGCGTCGGAGAAACTGGTGAGCGCCATGCGGTCGGAGTTCCGGGCCCTGGCCGAGGAACGAGGCTTCGATCCGGCGATCGCGGAGGCCATGGTCGATGAGACCGTGGCCGTCGAGGGTATCTCGGAAGCCGGGCGGTTGCTGACACTGACGACCTCTGAGGCCGTCGACCTCGGGGTCGCGACCGCAGTTGTCGATGATTGGCCGGCGCTGCTCGCTTCCGTCGGTCTCGAGGGTGTACCGGTTCGGGAGATGAGCCCCAACTGGGCCGAGCGCATCGTGCGCCTGCTCACGAACCCGATGCTCGCGCCCCTGTTGCTGAGTCTGGGCTTCATGGGGCTGATCATAGAAATAAGGACCCCGACGTTCGGCCTGGCCGGCGCCGTGGGTCTCGTCTGCCTGGCCGCCTTCTTCGGCGCCCGCTTCATCGTCCACCTGGCGGGCATGGAAGAGATGATTCTGTTGGGGGTGGGCGCCGGGCTCATAGCCCTTGAAGTGTTCGTGATCCCCGGCTTTGGAGTGGCCGGACTCGCCGGCGGTGTGACCGTAATGACCGCCCTCATGTTGAGCATGCTAGGGAGTTATCCGACCGTGGCAGAAGTGATCAGCGCACTCGGGATCATCGCCGTATCGATTCTGGTGGTCGGCGTGCTGGCGTACGCCGTCCTCAGACACCTTCCCTTCAGCCGCGCGATGTCGGGGGTGTTGCTGGACCGGGCCACCACCCAGGAGGCGGGCTACCTGTCGGCGCCGGACAGGCCCGACCTGGAAGGCCGCCTCGGGACCGCCCTCACCGACCTGCGTCCGTCCGGGACCGTGGATATCGACGGAGAGCGAATCGACGTGGTGACCGAAGGGCCGTGGGTGGAGCAGGGGGACAGCGTCGTCGTGCTGCGGGCCGAGAGCTACCGGCACGTCGTGCGGAAAGCGGAGCCGGGCGATGAGGAAGAGGTGACTCCGGACGAAGCCGCGCCGGCCTGACGAGGAAGTCAGGGCGCCGCGATGAATCGAGCGTCTCGAGTGTAGGTACGGAGGGACACGGAACTGACGCTGGCTCGTACTCGACAAAGTCGGCGGGCCATGATAAACGGGAGTTGAAGCCATGAATGAGACCACCGCCGTGGGGGCGATCCTCGCCGTATTCCTCGGGTTCTTCCTTTTGATGATCATCACGTGGGCCGTGCCGGTTCGCCTGTGGATCGAGGCGTTTGCCAGCGGGGTCCGGGTAGGCATCGGCAGCCTGGTCGGTATGCGCCTTCGAAAGGTGAACCCGGCAGGCATCATCCGTCCCCTCATCGCCGCCACCAAGGCGGGCATCACGCTGGACGTGAACGAGCTCGAGGCGCACTACCTGGCCGGTGGTGACGTGGCCCGCGTGGGGAACGCCCTGATCTCGGCCGACAAGGCGAATATCGCCCTGGGTTTCGAACAGGCGGCGGCGATCGACCTCGCCGGCCGGGACGTGCTGGAGGCCGTGCAGGTCTCGGTGAATCCGAAGGTCATTCAGACCCCGCGGGTCGCCGCGATGGCCAAGGACGGTATCCAGCTGATCGCGGTCGCCCGCGTGACCATCCGGGCCAACATCAATCGGCTCGTCGGTGGAGCCGGTGAAGAGACGATCCTGGCCCGCGTGGGCGAAGGGATCGTGAGCACGATCGGCTCTGCCGACTCGCACAAGGCGGTGCTGGAGAATCCGGACGCCATCTCGAAGACCGTCCTCGCCAAGGGACTGGACAGCGGCACGGCGTTCGAGATCCTGTCGATCGACATCGCGGATGTGGACGTCGGCAAGAACATCGGGGCCGAGCTGCAGATCGACCAGGCCGAAGCGGACAAGCAGATCGCGCAGGCCAAGGCCGAAGAGCGGCGTGCTCTGGCCGTGGCCCACGAGCAGGAAAACCGGGCCCGCGTGGAAGAGATGCGCGCAGAGGTGGTCAAGGCCGAGGCCGAGGTGCCTCTCGCCATGGCCGAAGCGTTCCGCGCCGGGAAGCTGGGCGTGATGGACTACATGAAGTTCCGGAACGTCGAGTCGGATACGCGCATGCGGGACTCCATCGCCGGGACGGAGGACAAGGAGATCTGACATGGAGCAGGCCTTCATCATCATCGCGGTCATCCTGTTCTGGATCTTCAAGGGAGTGGCTGGGACTCGGCGTCGTGTACCGGGACAGGACCCGTACGACACCGACTTCTCGAGCCCCGGGGACCTCACCAGCAACACGCGCCGGAAGACCGTCGAAGCGCTGAAGACCGCGCTCGAAGCCCTGCAGCGCTGGGAGGAAAAGCAGAGGCTCTCCTCCGGATATGGGGGTCCGCCGCAGT
>CAZRRU010000089.1:0-28235 GCA_964602635.1 uncultured Gemmatimonadota bacterium
TCGGCCGCGATGCAGGGATTCGACGTGCCAACGGAATCGATCGATTCCGTTGGCACGTCGAATCCCTGCATCGCGGCCGACGCCGATCCGTACGTGCCGGACAGGGCGCCGCTCACGAATATGCCGAGCAGCTGCTCGGCACCTCGGTCCAGCGCCTTCTGATAGCGGTCGACGAATACGGAGGGAGCGGGCTGAGAGGTCTTGGGACTGGGTGCCCCCGGAGTGGTGAGGATCTCCTTCAGGCCTTCGCAGTCCAGGTCGATTCCGTCCCTGTACGTCTGGTCTCCGACGATCACCTGCAGCGGGACTACCAGAACTCCGTGGCGTTCCGCCCAATCGTGCGGGAGGTCTGCCGCCGAATCCGTGACGACCGCGACATGGCGGCCCGCTCCCACCAGGTGAGTGTCCTCGATCACCTCGGAGACGATCTCGCCGAAAGTGCCGAGGAAATCACGAACGGCCTCGGGTGAGTCTGCGTGAATGTGCACCTTGGCCAGCGCACCGCTCTGCAGCACGATCGTGGAGGTGCCCATTCCCTTCAGGTCTCGCCGCAGTTTCGCCGCAACCGGCACTCCGGGTCCGCGCACCGCGATCTGCGTGCAGTAGCGGCCTTCGTCCGCCCCGACTCCAGCTTCCCGAGCCACGTAGAGCGACGGCCGGTCTCCACCGTGCGTTCGCTCGAGGGGAGCCTCGGCGATCAGATCGCCCGGCGCGTGCCCCTCGATGTAGTGGACCACTCCCTCGAAAAACGACACGAGCCCTTTCGCGCCGGCGTCTACGACGTCAGCCTCGCGAAGCACGGGGAGGAGGTCCTTGGTGCGTTGCAGCGAGCGTTCGGCCGCCGCCTGCAGGTCCCGCAGCCACAGGTAGACGTCCTGCCGGGAGTGGGCCCGCCGCCGCGCTTCTGCGGCGAGGTCCCGGGCCACGGTGATGATGGTGCCCTCGCGGGGGTCTTCGAGCACATCATGCAGGGACTCCGCGCCAACTGACAGGGCTTCGGCGATGTCCCGCGGACCCACGCGAAGTCGCCGGCCGATGCTTTCGGAGAAACCCAGGAGGTAGCGCGAGAACAGCATCCCGGAGTTGCCCCGGGCCGCCATGACGCCCGCCTCTGCAGCGACCCCGGCGACCTCGGCGAACGAGTCGCTGCGGACGTGTCGCAGGGCGTCGGAGATGGAGCGGAGGGTGAGCGTGAGATTGGTGCCCGTATCGCCATCCGGGACGGGAAACACGTTGATTCGGTCGAGCTCGGCGCGCTGCCTCCCTACGTAGGCTGCCCCGGCCAGGAAACCGCGACGTAGTCGATGCCCGTCCAGGTAGGCTATCCGAACGCGGGGCCGCGCCGGATTCGGCCTGTACGTGGGGACCTCCGAGTAGTCGCTCAAAGCCCGGACTCCTCCTGTCTCGAGAGCGGGCGTCTGCAGTCCCGCCTCAGGCCAGCCTTCGGATCAGCTCTCGCTCTCGCCTTCCGCGACGACCCACACCGTCACCTCCGGCCTCACCTCGGCGTGCAGGCGAACCGTGACCTTGTAGACGCCGAGCTGCTTGATCGGCTCCTCGAGCCGGATCAGATGGCGGTCCACGTCCAGTCCCTTCGCGCCCAGCGCCTGCGAGATGTCCGACGCGGTCACGGAGCCGAACAGCTTGCCGTCCTCCCCGGCCCGCACCGAAAAGCTAACGGACTGGCCCTCGATGCGCTCCGCCGCGGCCCTCGCTCGATCCAACTCGCGGGCGGACCGTTCGAGGATGTGGCGCCGCTCCTCTTCGAAGCGCTTCTGATTCGCGTCGGTGGCTTCGTAGGCTATTCCCTGCGGAATCAGGAAATTGCGAGCGTAGCCCGGTTTGACATCTACGACCTCTCCGATGTCTCCGAGGTCGTCTACCGCCTGTCTCAGTATCACCTGAACCATGTCCAGCACCCCTTATGTTGCGTATCGATCCGTTCGGCAGGCCTCGCGGCCCGGTGAACGGTGTGTCAAAGATCGCGTTCCGCCCGGGCTCGCGACAGTCTGGACCGCAAGTCGAGCCACGTGTCGCTCAGGCCCAGCACCAGCGCCGTGCCGAGGACCACCGGATACAGAAACAGCGCTGCTATCGCCAGCAGGACTGCGCTCCACGCCGAAGTGGCAGCCGTAGCACCGATCCACAGCAGTATCGCCGCACCCCGGAGCAGATACAGCCCACCCATGAACAATGCCGCATTCTCGCCCACGCGGAACGCCAGCCCCCCGAGGGGGAGGACCACCAGGGCCAGCCCGCCGATCAGCAGCCAGATCAGGTGGTTACTGAAGCGGAATTCCCGGATGGGCCCAGGTGTGTCAAAGCGCCCCGAAAGCCTGTCGAATCCGAACCAGGCCACTCCGAGAGCAGCCACCGTGGCCAGCGAGAGCATCGCCGGGTAGACGTCCTGCTGAAAGCCAACCCAGCGCTGCACCGCCAGCTCGAGCTGACGTCGGACCTCCGGATCCCCACTCCCCTGCAGCTGCTCCAGGATTCCACCCGCCACCAATGCCGCCTGCCTGATCTCGGCGGTCATCCACCAGTTAACCCCCTGCAGGACTCCGGGACGCGCCAGCCCGACCATCAGCACCACGCCGAGGGCCACGGCTATGGCGCCGAGCGATCGGTCCACCAGCCGGCCCCTGCCTCGTGCAGCGCTGACCGCCACGAAGGCGCCGCCGGCGATCAGGCTCCAGGCGCGCGGAGCATACCACTCCATCCCGCCTGGACGGCTGCCGGCGAAACCGAGGCCGAGGATCACCGCAGCTATCGCCACGCTCATCCAATCCTCGGTCCGGAACGCCAGCAAGAGCAGCGCGAAAGGAACTAAAACCAGCCACACCGGGCTCATCGGCGACAGGAGAACCGTCGCCACGACGAGCAACGAAGCCCTCGCCAGAGTCCAGCCGCGGTCGGTCACGACCCGGCGTCACTCATCGTCCCGGTCGGCCTGCGATCAGGAGTGGTATCCCTGGATGTACGGAACCAGGGCCAGGTATCGCGCCCTCTTGATCGCGGTTCCAAGTTGACGCTGGTGGCGCGCACACGTCCCGGTGGCGCGGCGCGGAAGGATCTTACCGCGGTCCGTGATCAATCTGCCCAGCGTGTCGGCGTCCTTGTAGTCAATCCGCTCTACGTTGCGTTCGCAGAACTTGCAGACCTTTCTGAATGCCATGGATCAATCCTTCCCTTCGCCGTCATCATCGGCATCATCGTCGTTGGAATCGTCGTCGGCAGCACTTTCGTCGGGAGCGTCATCGGCAGCGCCTTCGTCGGGCGCAACGGCCACACGGTCGCGCCCCCTCGGGCCACCGCGCGTTTCGTCGTCACCCGGGCGTCGGCGATCGTCGTCGACCTCGACGGGCACCGGCACCGGCAGTTCACCCTCCGATAGCACGACGAGGTGACGCAGGAGGTCGTCGTCCAGCGTGAGGACTCGCTCGTAGTCCGGCAGAACGGTCGGGGGTGCCGTGAACTGGGTTACGACGTAGTAGCCGTTGTCGTTTCGGTCGATCGGGTAGGCGAGCTGGCGCTTGCCCCAGTGCTCGACCGCGGTGATTTCACTACCGTCCGCCCCGAGGATCTTCGCGTGGTAGGCTTCGAGTCGGCCCTCGATCTCTTCTGTAGTCAGGGTAGACTTGAAGATGTATACGACTTCATAGTCCCGCATTACATTCGCTCCTTCGGTCTGAGTCGGCCGCGGGCAGTCCCGCAGCAGGAGATTCTGTCGTCCGTCGGCTCCAGCAGTCCCCGCCCTTCCACGAGCGGGCCGCCAAGCTAGTCGACCGAGTCCGACGGTTCAAGCCGGGACCCGGACGCTCCTACCCGAGGAATGGCAGCCACGCCAGGAGCTCGCGGAACGCGTCAGCCGCGCCCGCATCGCCCACCGCGCGGCCGTGAACCCGCACGAACCACGGTGCGAGCACGAGTGACACGACGCTGATCAGCTTGATGACGATGTTCATGGACGGCCCCGAAGTGTCCTTGAAAGGATCGCCTACGGTGTCACCGACCACCGCAGCTTTGTGAGGCTCCGATCCCTTGCCACCGTGGGCCCCGCCCTCGATGTACTTCTTGGCGTTGTCCCACGCACCTCCAGCGTTCGCCATGAACAGGGCCAGCAGCACGCCGGAAAGAGTCGCCCCCGCAAGCAGGCCGCCCAGAGCCTCGACGCCCAGGAAACGGCCGACGATCACGGGCACCATGATGGCGGTTACGCCCGGGATCACCATCTCTCGAAGCGCTGCACGCGTCGAAATGTCTACGCAGCGAGCCGAGTCTGGCTTGGCCGTACCCTCCATCAGGCCCGCGATCTCGCGGAACTGTCTCCGCACTTCGGCTACCATCCCGGCAGCGGCGCGACCGACGGCCGTCATGGTGAGCGAGGCGATGAAGAAGGGCGTGATCCCGCCTATGAACAGGCCGATCACGACGAGAGGATTCACGATGTTGATGCCCGACTCCGTCAGACCCACGGCGTTCGCGTACGCGGAGAACAGTGCCAGCGCCGTGAGAGCGGCCGAACCGATGGCGAAGCCTTTCCCTATGGCCGCGGTCGTATTGCCCAGAGCGTCGAGCTTGTCGGTGATGGCTCGCACTTCCGGACCGAGACCCGCCATCTCGGAAATACCTCCGGCGTTGTCTGCGATCGGTCCGTAGGCATCCACCGTCATCGTCACGCCCACGGTGGCGAGCATCCCCACAGCTGCGATCCCGATCCCGTACAGACCCGCGAATTGAAAGGCGAAGAAGATCGCAGCGCAGATCAGGAGCAGGGGGATCGCCACGGACTCCATGCCCACGGCAAGTCCCGTGATGATGTTGGTGGCCGCGCCGGTCTCTGACGCCGCCGCGATCGAGCGAACCGGCTTCGAGGCCGTGTAGTACTCGGTCACCAGGCCGATCAGGATGCCGACCAGGGAACCGAAGAGCATCGCCCAGAACGGACCTGCCGCGGTATCGCCCCACGACCAGAACTGGCCGGACGATCCGGCGAACACGTCCAGCCGGACAGTCACGAAGTAGGCCCCGATCCAGAACAGGATGGCCCCGACGAACGTGGTGTTCCGCAGCGCCGCCGCCGGGTTCATCCTCTCGAGAATCCGCATCGAGAACACTCCGACGAGCGAGGCGACCAGTCCGATCATGGCGTACAGAAACGGCAGAGCGAGGGCCGCGAGCCTCCGGTCCGGCGCGATGACGCTCACCGTGACGCCCAGGACGATCGTGGCGACGATCGAGCCGACGTAGGATTCGAAAATGTCCGCGCCCATGCCCGCCACGTCCCCGACGTTGTCTCCAACGTTGTCGGCGATGGTGGCCGGGTTGCGGGGGTCGTCCTCGGGAATGCCCGCCTCGACCTTGCCCACCAGGTCGGCGCCGACATCGGCAGCCTTGGTGAAGATCCCGCCGCCGATTCTGGCGAACAACGCGATGGAAGATGCTCCCATCGCGAAGCCGCTCACGATCTGGCCGAAGTTCCGCAGTCCCACGGTCTCGGGATCGAAGATCAGAAGCACTGCGCCGAGGCCGGCCAGGCCGAGGCTGCCGACCGCGAGGCCCATGACCGCACCACCACTGAAGGCCACACGTAGAGCCTTCGCCAGTCCGGAGGAGCGCGCCGCCTCGGTCGTACGCACGTTCGCTCGAGTGGCCGCCTGCATCCCCAGAAACCCTGCAAGGATGGAACAGGCGGCCCCGAACACGTACGCGGCCGCGGAGGACGGTCCGATCAGCCAGTACAGCATGACCGCGACCACGAGCACGAACGGTACGAGTACCGAGTATTCGCGCCGCAGGAACGCCATGGCGCCGGCTTGAATGGCACTCGCGAGCTCGCGCATGCCTTCGTCACCGTCCGGCTGGCTCTTGACGTAGAAATAGAGCAGCAGCGAGAACACCAGGCCGCCAAGCCCGAACCACAGGGCCCAGGTCATCCAATGCTCCACGAGAAGTCTCTCCTGTATGCCGTTACCGTGTTGCCGCCCGGCCTCAAGCGCTGTTGAAGGCGTTCATGGCGGACTCCATACCCTCGGTCATCCACGACTCGACCGCGAGGACCATCGTGCCGAACTGTTCGAGAATCGCTTCTTCGTCCCTCGATGTGGGGACGCCCAGCACCCAATCCGCCAGGTCGAGGTCGGAGTGAACCGGCGCGCCGACCCCAATCCTCAGCCGCGCGTACTCCCGGCTGTCCAGAGCCTCCTCGACGGACTGCAAGCCATTGTGACCGCCCGCCGAGCCCCTGCCCTTGAGTCGGAACCGTCCAGGCGGCAACGCCGCGTCGTCCACCACCACGAGGAGATCCTCCTCGAAGCGAAAACCAGGAACGGCCAGGTACTTCGACAGCACCCGGCCGCTCCGGTTCATGTATGTCATCGGCTTTACGATTCGCACTTCTTGGCGGCCCACCGGCCCACCGACGGAGGCCTCCGGGCCCGTCTGCGCAAAAGCGCCCAACGACCAACGCGTTGCGAGGTGATCGGCCAGCCACCAACCCGCGTTGTGCCGCGTGTCCCGATACCGGTCCCCGGGGTTCCCCAGGGCCAGGATCAGCTTCATCCGCCCACCCGACCGGGAGCTACTCCTCGTCCGTCTCTTCGTCGTCGCCGCGGGCCGTGATCACCTCCGGCTCGACGTCCTCGTCCAGCAGATCGGAGACCTCCTCGCCTTCCTCTTCCTCGACCTCGATGACACGCGGCGCGACGACCGCGCACACCGTCAGGCTCGCATCTTCGAGCGGCGTCACGTCGCCCGTGTCGATCTCGCCGATATACAGCGAGTCACCGATAGCCAACTCCGAGATGTCCGCCTCGAAGGTGGAAGGAATGTCCCGGGGGAGACACTCGATTTCGAGCTCGTAGCGGATGACCTGCAGAGTGCCTCCGTTGCGAACGCCGATCGGGTTCCCCTCGAGACGCACCGGCACGGCAACCCGAATCTTCTCTCCCGCCGTGATCTCGAAGAAGTCGACATGCAGTATGACGGACCGGTACGGATGCCTCTGAATCTCACGAATCAGCACGGGCTTCGGCTTCGCTCCATCGATCTGGAGATCGATCAGAGTGTTCTCCGCCGAGATCCTGGTGATCAGGGCCTTGAACTGCAGTTCGTCCGCCTGCACGGCGACCGACTCGGCTCCATGGCCGTAGACGTTGCCCGGTATCTTCCCGGTAGCCCGGATGCGCCGCGCCGCGCCTTTGCCCGTCTCGCTTCTCGTTTCGACCTGGAATACCGCCTGCTCGCTCATTTCTAATCCTCGCGCGCCGTCCCGCCCGGTCCGGCTTCGTGGTCTATTGCTATGTGAACAGCTTGCTCACGGAACGATTGTAGTGCGTGCTCTCGATGGCCCTCGCCAGCAGGTTCGCCACCGATACGGTCGTCAGGTTCTCGAGGTTGGCGCTCTTCTCTTCCGGGATGGCGATCGTGTCCGTCACCGCCAGCTCGACCAGGTTCGCCCCGTTCAGCCTTTCCACTGCCGGCCCCGACAGCAGAGCGTGTGTGGCAATCGCGAAGACCTCTCTGGCTCCTCGTTCCCGAAGTGCCACGGCCGCGTTCGCCATGGTTCCGGCCGTGTCCACCATGTCGTCAGAAATAATGCAGCGCATTCCGTCCACGTCTCCGACCACGTTGAGGACTTCGGCCTCGTTCGGGCCGGGTCGCCGCTTGTCCATGATGGCCAGCCCGGCACCCAACCGCTTGGCGTAGCCGCGCGCCATCTTGGCGGCGCCCACGTCGGTGGCGACGACCACCAGATCATCCTGGTTCATGCCCGCGTAGTGAGACATGAAGACGGGCGCCGCGTACAGGTGGTCCACGGGGATGTCGAAGAACCCCTGCAGCTGGTGCTGGTGAAAGTCGATCGTGATGAGCCGGTCCGCTCCGGCAGCCACGATGAGGTTCGCCATAAGCTTGCCGGCGATCGACACCCGTGGCTGGTCCTTCCGGTCCTGGCGCGCATACCCGAAGTAGGGGACCACCGCCGTCACCCGGGCTGCCGACGCCCGTCTCGCCGCGTCGATCAGGAGCAGCAGTTCCAGTATGTTCTCGCCCGGCGGGTTCGTGGACTGAATCACGAACACGTCCCGCCCTCGGACGTTCTCGTCGATCCGGACGAAGATCTCACCATCCGCGAATCGTTTGATCGTCACGTCGCACAGCGGCTGGCCCAGCTCCTCCGCGATCCTTGCCGCGAGGCCCGGGTTCGCCGTGCCCGTGAGCACCATCATGGGCGTGCCTGTGGCCGACTGCTCCATCATGTCCGGCTCGCTCTCCGCGCTTACATCGTTGACGCGTCCCGAAAACAGCCGCGTAGTTTACACCTGGCGTCCGAAAGCGTCAACCGCTCCGGGGAACCGGTTGGCCGGCGTTTGACTCCCTCTCCGGGCCGTCGAGTCTACGCTCGTACAGTAGTTGGGTCGGATAGGCGAATTCGACCCCGGCGTCGGCCAACCTCCGCATCAGGGCAAGGTTGACGTTCTCCTGGACGTCCATGAAGACCTTGTAGTCGGGAACCACCATGAAGTACACGGTCTCGAACTCCAGGGCCCACTGGCCCAGGCCCTTGAAGTGGCACCTGTCGAAGCGGGTCATCTCCTGCGCCTCGACGATCTCCCGAACCCAGCCTGGAATCTGCGCTACGAGTCCGGGATCGGTCTCATACACGATCCCGAAATTGAAGTCGGCGCGCCGCTCGAGCATCCGCCCGTAGTTACGTATGCGGCTCCTCAGTAGATCGCTGTTGGAGAACACGAGCTGCTCGCCCGAGACGCTCCTGAGTTGCGTGGTCTTGAGCCCGATTTCTTCCACGGTTCCGCGGTATTCGTCGATCGCCAGGGAGTCGCCCACCAGAAACGGTTTATCGAAGATGATCGACAGAGAGGCAAACAGGTCCGCCAGGATGTTCTGGACGGCAAGCGCGATGGCGATCCCGCCGATCCCGAGGCCGGTGATGAGCGCCGTGACGTTCACCCCCCAGGCCTGGAGGACGAATACGAAAACGAGGAACCAGATCACGCCGACGCCGAGCATCCGGATAAGGTTGAACGATGTGGCGACCTCGGCGTCGTCCGGGTACTTGTCGTCCCGGAGGTGCGACAGGAACGATCGGAACCCCTCGGAGACCCACAGCCCGATCTGGATCAGCACTGCCGAGGCCAGGATGTCGTTGAATACTCCAACGATCGCGGGCGGGAGTGTCACGTAGCGGGCGCCCGCGTACAGGCCCGCCACCACGTAGAAGAAGCTCCTGGTGGATTTCGCGGCGGCGACCAGGGCGTCATCCAGGCGAGTGCTGGTAGAATTCGCGAGCCCTCTGGCGCGCCGGATCAGGCGCGGAACGAGAGCTCGTAGAAGGGCGGCGGTCACCAGCGCGACACCCAGCCCCGTCAGCCAGGTCCCGACCGTATTCCCCCAAACGACTTCACTCAAGAAGGTCATTCACATGTCCTCCGACCAGGAATTCTTTACGCTCGTCCGGTGGATCCCGAGTGCGGTCAATCTCGCTTCCGCGCCGGTTGCCGCAAGGATCCGAACGGGGCGGGTCTTGAAGGCGCCCTGTGGTGCCGCCTATAGTCGTCTGCATGAGAAGCGTGCGGCGGCCCGGTTCCGGTGGAGGTACTCCAGTGAAGGCAGGACTGGCGGCCGCCGTGATCGCGCTGTCAGCCCCAGGTACGGGCATCTCGCAACAGCCGTGCGGGAGTGACCCGGCTGAACTTGATCTTCCGGAAGGCTTCTGCGCGGTGGTCGTCGTGGAGACCGCCGCCCGTCCCAGACATGTGGTGGTACGCCGCAACGGGGACGTCTATGCCGCTCTGAGGGGAGGGCGCGAAGCAGGCGGAGGCATCCTCGCGCTGCGCGACACGACGGGCGACGGGCGGGCGGACATCGTCGAGCGCTTCGGCGACGAGCGGGGGGGAACGGGAGTCGCCCTCCACCAGGGGTTTCTCTATTTCGGACGGGACGATGCCGTGCTCAGGTATCGGCTGACGCCGCGCGAGCTGCTCCCGTCCCGGGAGCCGGAAATCGTGGTGTCGGGTCTTCCTGCCGATCACAGCCACGCCGCCAAATCGATCGCCATCAGTGGGGACGGATCCCTGTTCGTGAATATCGGCTCACCCTCGAACTCGTGTCAGGAAGAGGACCGTGGCAGGCGATCGCCGGGTATCGACCCGTGCACCGAGCTCGCGAATCGCGCCGGAATCTGGCGCTTCGATGCAAACCGGCTGGATCAGACGCCGGACGACGGTGAACGTTGGGCGACCGGCCTTCGCAATACGGTGGCCCTGGCGGTCGATCCTTCCGATGGCCAGCCTTATGGAGTGGTCCACGGCAGAGATCAGCTGCACCAATCCTGGGGGTACTCCGAGGAATCTTCGGCTGAGAAGCCGTCGGAGGAATTCCACCGCATCGAGCGGGGAAGGAAGTACTCCTGGCCGTACTGCTATCACGATCCGACGGTCGGAAGGCTGGTGACCGCTCCCGAGTACGGCGGTGACGGCTCGGATTCCCGTCGATGCGAAGGCCTGTCCGAACCGCTCATCGCTTTTCCGGCCCATTGGGCACCGAACGCCCTGGTGTTCTACGAGGGCCACGCATTCCCTGATCCGTATCGTGACGGCGTGTTCATCGCGTTCCACGGATCGTGGAACCGGGCGCCCCTGCCACAGGAAGGCTACAACGTAGTGTTCGCACGGTTCGAGGACGGACAGCCAACGGGAACCTGGGAGGTCTTCGCGGACGGCTTCGCGGGGGATGATCCGGGACCTCGCACCGCCCTGCACCGTCCAACCGGGTTGGCCGTGGGGCCGGACGGATCCCTCTACATCACGGACGATCGCGGTGGCACTATCTGGCGCGTCTTCAGACCCTGACCCGCGACTCGCAGGCCAGGGTCGCGACTCGGCTCGGGACCTCGAGATCCTGATTCGATCGCGGTATCCAGTGGTGGCCGTAGACACTCTGGAAGAAGACCGGCTGCGTGAGCTCCTGGAGCGGGTCGCCCGTCGGCTCGATGTGCCCCTGTACACCTGGAGTCGCACCCGCGGGCTGGTGCGGGAGGGAAAGGACCAGGCGACCTACGACACTGCCGATCCGTTCAAGATGTTGGCCCATCTCGAGGCCTCGCAGTCGCCCGGTGTCGTTCTGCTGGCGGATTTTCACCCGTATCTGGAGGATCCGCTTCTCGTTCGAAAACTGCGCGAGGTATTGCCCGCTTTCACCAGCGACCGGAGGGCCCTGGTTCTGTCGGGACACGGTGTCCAGCTTCCCCCCGAGATCGGGAAACAGGGTGTTCCGTACGGACTCTCGCTGCCGGATCTGGAGGGTATCCGGGCCGAGCTGCGACAGGTGGTGCGCGAGGCCGCCCGGGAGGAAAGAGTACGGATCGAGATCGCGGAACCCGAAGCGGATGCGATGGCACGCGAGCTCCAGGGGCTGACCCGGGACGAAATCCGCAGGACCCTCCGCCGAGCCATGGTGGAGGACGGCCGCCTGACCGGAGCGGACATCGATCTGATCCGGCAGGCCAAGCGGGAGAGCCTGGGGCAGACCGGACTGCTGGAGTTCATCCCGACCGTGGATGTGGCGCCCGTCGGCGGTATGGCGGCTCTGCGGGCCTGGCTCGACAAGAGGCGCGATGCGCTGGGGGACGAGGCGCGCGAGTTCGGACTGGAGCCGCCGCGCGGAGTTCTTCTCATGGGGGTCCAGGGGTGCGGAAAGAGCCTCATGGCGAGAAACGTGGCCGCCGAGTGGGGACTTCCACTCGTTCGACTGGACCCGGCGGCCCTGTATGACAAGTACGTGGGCGAGACCGAACGCAATCTGCGCCAGGCACTGGAAACCGCTGACGCAATGTCGCCCGTGGTGCTGTGGATCGACGAGATCGAGAAGGGGTTCGCGCGCGACGGAGGGGAAGCGGATGGAGGCGTGAGCGGACGCCTGCTGGGCACTTTCCTGACCTGGCTCCAGGAACGCGACAGCCGCGTGTTCGTGGTCGCCACGGCCAACGACGTGGATCGGCTTCCGCCAGAGCTTCTGCGCAAGGGACGGTTTGACGAAATCTTCTTCGTCGATCTCCCGGGAGCAACCGAGAGGCGCGACATCCTGGCGCTGCACCTGGCGCGAAGGGGGCGCGACCCCGACCGGTTCAACCTGGATAGGCTGGCAGGAGCGGCCGAAGGGTTCTCCGGAAGCGAGCTGGAGCAGGCGGTGGTGGCCGGCCTGTACACCGCTTTCGCGGAGAAGACGGACCTGGGCCAGGAAATTCTTCGGGCAGAGATCGAGTCCGCGGTCCCCCTGTCCGTCACTCTCGCCGAACGCGTCGACACCCTGCGCCGCTGGGCCCGCGGCCGAGCCGTTCCCGCCGCGTGACCGGGGTGCGTTCCGCCGATCTTGTTCACCGCGAGATCATCCACACGTTCGCGGGCGGGGACCTGGACCGGGCAGCCCATCTTCGGACGGATGGGCAGCGGATGCGGGATCTGCATGAGGCCGCCGGCGCGCGGTATCTGCCGTTTCGCGGTCTGGACCCGCTCGTCGCGGAGGACCCCGGTCCAAGCCTCGTGTGGCTTCCCCACACCGCGGTAGCTGCGCTGGTGCAGGTCGAGGCGGAGGCCCTCTTCCTCGGACTGAGCGACGGCGCCGCCCGGTTCGCGGTGGCCATGCCCGAGTCGGTTCGGGAAGCCGATCTCAGCCAGGACCGCGTCTCGTTCAGAGATGTCCGCCAGATCGCGCCCCTGCTCACCGTCCCGGAGGCATCCCTGATCGCGTTGGGTCGATCGCTCGTCGCGTGGCACGCCGCGCACGCATATTGTCCGCACTGCGGGAGCCGGGCGTCCTTGGCCGATGCCGGCCACGCGAGGCGTTGCGCGGACCCGGGTTGTGGAGTCACCCAGTTTCCGCGCACGGATCCCGTCGTGATCATGCTCGTCCACCGCGAGGGAAACTGCCTGCTGGGACGGGCGATCCGGTCCAGACGCTATCCGCCAGGGCTCCATTCGTGCCTCGCCGGCTACGTTGAACCGGGGGAGTCGATCGAGGAGGCGGTCCGCCGGGAAACCTGGGAAGAAGCAGGACTTCGCGTTGGCCGGGTCCGGTATCACTCTTCACAGCCCTGGCCGTTCCCATCCACACTGATGATCGGATGCTTCGCGGAGGCGCTTCCCGGGGAGGTGCGCATCGATCGCTCGGAGCTGGAGAGCGTCCGCTGGTTCACCGACGAGGAACTTCGGCAGGCCGTGGAGCGTTGGGACGAGGACGAGACACTCCGGGTGCCTCCACCACTTACCATCGCTCACCAACTGGCCAGGGCCTGGCTTGCCGAACGCCCGGACTTGAACTGATCGAACACTCAGACTGAAAGTCGAATGGAAGAAAGAGTCGTAGCACCGCGCGCAACCACACCGCTCCTCGCCACACCCACCGGCGGCGACCTGCGCTTCATGCCGTCGGACATCCTCGAGCAGACCTGCAAACGGGTGGGCATCGCGTCGCTGGTGTTCGCCGGGATCTGGGCGTGGGTCCTCGTGATGAACAACCTCGCCTGGCGACTGTTCGGGCCGGCTACGGCCCACGTCGAGCAGTGGTCGGGACATGGCAATCCCATCGCGATCACGGGGCTGGTCATCTCGCTCGGCATGGTGTTCGTCGCCGGACGACTGCATCACCAGCCCGAGAAGTTGCTGGACGTCGGTCTCGTCTTCGAGATCGTCACCGCGGCCCTGGTGGGGGCGGTGAACTGGTGGGTCGCCACGCCGAATGGCCGCGGCGTATCGTGGATCTGCGTCATCATCATCTTCTATCCTGCGATCGTACCGGCCAGCATGCGAAAAATACTGCTCGCGTCACTCATCGCCGCGAGCATGGACCCCCTGTGGTACTGGATCGGCACGCTGCGCGGAGTGGAGTTCGGACTGAGCGGGTATGAGCTTCTGTGGTCGTTCGTCCCGAACTACGTGTGCGCCTTCCTGGCCGTCGTCCCCGCCAAGGTGATCCGGGGATTGGGCCGGCGCGTGTCACGCGCTCGCGAGCTGGGCGCGTACAAGGTGGGCGAACTCCTCGGGCAGGGGGGCATGGGCGACGTGTACAGGGCCACCCACCGGCTGTTGGCGCGGCCTGCCGCGATCAAGCTCATCCGGCCTGAGGCCCTCGGTGGGAGCTCCGATTCGAGGTCGGTGGCCGTGGAGCGCTTCCGCAGAGAGGCGCACGCAGCCGCCAATCTCAGGTCGCCCCACACCATCGAACTGTACGACTTCGGCGTGAGTGACGACGGTAGCCTGTACTACGTGATGGAGCTCCTCGAAGGCCTGAACCTGCAGGAGCTGGTCGATCGGTTTGGCCCGATCCCCCCCGCGCGGGCGGTTCACCTCCTGAAGCAGGCCTGCCTCTCCCTGGGCGAAGCGCACGAGCGCGGCCTCGTGCACAGGGACATCAAGCCCTCCAACCTGGTCGCCTGCCGGATGGGAGTGGCCGTGGACTTCGTCAAAGTCCTCGATTTCGGGCTCGTCAAGATGCAGTCCGAGAATGGAGCCCAGCAGGCAAACCTCACGTCCCCCAACGTCACGACCGGCACTCCGGCCTTCATGGCGCCCGAGGTCGCGCTCGGGAATCGACCGGTGGACAGGCGGGCGGATCTCTACGCCCTCGGGTGCGTCGCCTACTGGCTGTTGACCGGGCGAACGCCGTTCGAGGCTCCGACGGCCGTCGCGATGCTCATGCAGCACGTACAAGATGAAGCTCGACCACCGTCCGAGGTGTCCGAACTGGCGATCCCACCGGAACTGGACCGACTCGTCCTCGACTGCCTGGCGAAGGACCCGGACGATCGGCCGACCGACGCTGCCGTGCTGTACCGGCGCGTGGCCGAGTGTCCACTACCCGACCCGTGGGATCGCGACCGGGCCGTGGATTGGTGGTCTCTTCACCTGGGGGGCCCGGAGTTCGACGGAATACCGGCTGAGAAACCTGCGGACAGCGGTGTGCATGGAGCGACCGTGCTGTACGTGGAAGATCGGACGCAGCCGTAGTCCCAATCGACATTGGCCCTCCAGGATTCGAACCTGGATTACCGGCTCCAAAGGCCGGGGTCTTGCCATTAGACGAAGGGCCAGAGCCCTGGGCGGCGGTCGCCGGACCGCGACCCGCAGGCGACCCGATAATCGACCCGGGACAGTGGAGCGTCAACCCGGCGGCCCCGGCCTACGTGAGCGTTCGCGTCCGAATCGTCGATAGGCCTTCCGCTCCGTGGAACGACTCCACGGCCCGAGCGAGCGCGGACTCGTCGGGGAACAGACCCGCGACGCACGATCCGCTACCGCACAGCAGCGCCACATCGGCTCCGCGATGCACGAGCGAGTCCCGGATACCGACCAGGTCCGGGTGCCGGCGAAACACCGGCTCCTCCAGGTCGTTCGCCGCCAGGCGCCCGAGCCCCGAGCCCTCGGACAGATCGGCCGGTCGGGGAAGCAGGCCCGGACCCGGCGGCACCTCGAGACCGGCCGCCCGATCCTCGGCCAGCCACCCGTACGCCTCTCCTGCCCCGATCCGGTACCCGGGCACGACGATCAGGACGGGTCGCGACGGGGGGGCTTCGAGGGGAAGCAGGCGTCGGCCGCGTTCCCAGGCCAGGGCCATCGGCGTCTCGCAGAGACCGAACGGCACGTCGCTGCCCAACTCGCCAGCCAGGCGAGTGAGAGCGGGGCCATCCAGCCGATTCCCCCACAGGTCGTTGAATCCCCGGAGAACCGCCGCCGCATCCGCACTGCCGCCGCCGAGACCGGCACCGGCAGGAATGCTCTTCTCGAGCCGGATCCGCGCCCCACCCTCGTGCGCCAGCTCTGCGCGCAGCGCCTCCGCCGCGCGCCAGCACAGGTTGCTCGAGTCGGAAGGAACCTCGGAACCGCCGGTTACCTCGAGTCGAATCCCGGGCTCGTCGGTGGTTTCGAGCTCGAGACGATCCGCCAGCTCGAGACGCAACATGAGCGTCTCGATCGAATGGTAGCCGCCCTCCTCACGCGCCAGCACCCGGAGCCACACATTCAGCTTGGCGTGGGCGAGCAGGCTCATCGGGCCTGCGTCCGGGCGCGGATCACTCATCGTGCACCGCTGTTTCGACGATCTCCTCGGAGTGGCCCATTTCCGACCACGACAGTCCGAAGTGGCGGATGTACCACAGACCGAGAATCGTCACGGGTAGAAACGTCAGGACGTGGTAGCTCGTGGCGAAGCTGACCATGTCCGTAGCCGAGACGTCGTACACGCCGAGTCCAAGTCGGGCCGCCGCCTCAAACACTCCGAAGAAGCCGGGGCTTGACGGAGCGGCTACGGCGAACGCAACCACGGACTGCAGAAAGATCGCGCCCGTGAGGCCGGGGGCCGTGATGCCGAACGCCAGCAGACCGAGCCAGATCGATACCGACAGGTTGAGCCATACTACGACCGACCACGCCAAAGCCTGCACAAACGTCGCCGTATCGTGAAGCGCTCCAAGACCTTCGAGGAATCCTGCCACCACGCGACTCGCTCGTTCGCGGAGCCTGGGCCTGAACAGGCGGCCGAGCGTTCGCTCGAACAGCCCGATGGACCGGTCCGGGTGGCGCGCGGCCAGCCACAGCAGGACGAACGCGAGGCCGAACGCGAGGGCCCCGAAGTTGGCCGTCCGGCGAACGATCACGGCTGTCGATCCCTCCCCGAGGGGGAAGCCCGGCAGCGAGATCGTAGCGAACAGGAAGAAGGCCAGCACCAGACCGTCGAAGATCCGCTCGGCCACGAGCGACGCCACCGAAGCCCCGATGTTGATCCCCTCGGTGCGCGACAGAGCGTACGCGCGGGCGAATTCGCCGAGACGCGCCGGGAGCAGGTTGTTGACCGCGAACCCTATGCACGTCGCTCCAAACCGGGGGACGAAGTGGGAGTCCGGATGCGCCGGGCGAAGAAGGACGCGCCACCGGAATGCTCTCAACACGAAGCTGAACGTCGCGGTCACCACCGCGCCGGCCAGCAGCCACGGATCCGCCTGGCGAACCCGGTCCCACACCTCGGCGATCGACACGTCCCGCAACACCCACCACAGCAAGAGGACGGTAAGGACGAGGCCGACGGCGGACTTGACGGCGTGACCGCGCACCGATCAGCCCTCCCGCGCCCGGAGAATCAACGCCTTCATCTCGCGGACCGCCCGTTCCATCCCTACGAGTACCGAGCGGCTGACCACGGAGTGGCCGATGTTGAGCTCCTCGAGGTCCGGGATCGCGGCCACCGGGATCACGTTCTCGTACGTCAGTCCATGACCGGCGTGCACGGCCATTCCCAGTCCGCGGGCCAGCTCCGCCGCCGCGCGCAGTCGCCCCAGCCGGTCGAGGGCTTCCTGGCCGGTCCGCGCGTTGGCGTACTCTCCAGTGTGGAGCTCGACGGCGGTGGGATCGAGATCCGCCGATCGCCGAACCGATTCCGGGTCCGGATCGATGAACAACGAGGTGCGGATCCCGACGGCGTGCAGCCGCTCCAGCGTATTGCCGATGCGCTCGGCCGCCTCTTCGCCGACGTTGAGGCCACCTTCCGTAGTGACTTCCTGGCGCTTCTCGGGCACGAGCGTCGCCTGATAGGGAAGCCAGGACTCGGCCAGGTCGAGGACCCCCTCCGTCACGGCGAGCTCCAGATTGATCGGCGTGCGAGCGGTGCGGAGCAGAAGCTCCACGTCCCGGTCCTGGATGTGTCTCCGATCTTCACGAAGATGCACGGTGAGTCCGTCGGCGCCGCCCAGCTCGGCCAAAACCGCGGCGCGCACTGGATCGGGTTCGTCCGTCTGGCGGGCCTGTCGGACCGTGGCGACATGATCGATGTTGATGTAGAGGCGCATGGGAAACTCGCGTTCGCGGGTCGCTGAACAGGTCTCGACACGATACTGCGGGTCGGCGGGCCGGTCGAGTGCGTCGGTTTCGCCGGTCACTCCGTGTCGAGGCGCCGCACGGCCACTTCTCGGTCGCGCCACCGGCCCAGCGTGGCCACGGGCACACGTGCTCGCAGGACCACGCTCGTGTCCCCATCGGTCCGCTCGAGGATCTCGGCGCTTCGGTAGGCCTCCGCCAGAGTCTTGCCGTCGGTCACCGGAATCTCGATCAGGACCGTGGGCCGCAGGCGACGGAGTCTGGAGAGGAGAGCCCGCTTCAGCGGCTCCAGGCCCTCCGGCTCGAGCACCGACGTGAACACGTTCGCCGGCCACTCCGCCGACACACGGCCGCGAAGAGCTTCTTCCTCGGCGTGCGTGAGTTGGTCCGTCTTGTTGAACACCATCAGACCGGCAGCGTCCGGGATATCGAGATCGTACAGGACCTGCTGCACCGCTTCCACCTGGTGATCCCAGCCCGGGGCGGACGCATCTACCACGTGCACCAGGAGATCGGCTTGCCGGGCCTCCTCCAGCGTGGCCCTGAAGGAAGCGACCAGGTGGTGCGGCAGCTTTCGGATGAAGCCCACGGTGTCGGTCACCAGGGCCCGGTAACCGGCGTCCAGATCCACCGCCCGGGTGGCGGAGTCCAGGGTAGCGAACAGCCGGTCCTCCACGAACAGATCGGCGCCCGACAATGCCTTCAGAATCGAGGACTTGCCCGCGTTCGTGTAGCCCACGAGGGCTACGCGGAATTCGGTCTCCCGGCCCCGGCGCCGGGTATCGCGCGAGCGGGCGATGTGCTCCAGCTCGTGCCTCAACCGCGTGATCCGACGATCCATCATTCGCCGGTCTGTCTCCAGCTGCGTCTCCCCGGGGCCCCGCATTCCGATCCCGCCCTGAATTCGCGACAGGTGGGTCCACATCCGCTTGAGGCGCGATCGCATGTACTGCAACTGGGCCAACTCCACCTGCATGTGTGCTTCGGCCGTTCGAGCACGCAGCGCAAAGATGTCCAGAATCAACTCGGTTCGGTCCATCACTCGCCGGTCGAGGGCCTTCTCGAGTGCCGAGCCCTGGGCAGGAGTCAGATCCTCATCGAAGATGACGAGGCTGGCCTCGGTCTGGTGGGCCAAGAGTCGCAGCTGCTCGGCTTTTCCACGTCCGATGTACAGAGCGGGGTGAGGCGAGTCGAGCCGTTGAACCAGGGTTCCCACCACCTCGGCGCCCGCCGTGTCCGCCAGGCGCTCGAGCTCCTCGAGGTGCTCGTCCACCAGGGTCTCGGGCTCGTCAGCGGGCGGGGCCCCCACCAGGATCGCTCGCTCTGCGGGCGGCTGGATCTCGATCAGATCAGGCGTCGGATTCCTCCGCATCTGTTTCGTCCGGCGAGCCAGCGGTGGCGCGGACCCGACGGGCACGCTCGAGTCTACTGGCGACATCGGGCTCGATTCCCCGCTCCCCCGGAACGTAGAAACGGTTCCCGGACAACGAATCGGGGAGATAGGTCTGGGGGGCCACTCCACCCTCCCAGTCCGGATCGTACCGATACCCGGCCCCATACCCCAGGTCCTTCATCAGCCGGGTTGGCGCGTTTCGGATGTGGAGTGGTACCGGCTCAGCCGGAGTCTCCCGCGCCGCCTTCATCGCTGCACCGAAACCGCGGTACAGGCGATTCGACTTGGGGGCCGCCGCCAGGTAAGCGCAGGCCTCGGCCAGCGCCAGATCACCCTCCGGAGAACCCAGGAAATGAAATGCGTCACGGACCGCGACCGCTACCTGGAGGGCTCCGGGATCCGCCATCCCGATGTCCTCGACCGCCATGCGAACGAGGCGGCGCGCGATGTACATGGGATCCTCACCACCGTCGAGCATTCGGGCCAACCAGTACAGAGCCCCGTCCGCATCCGAGCCCCGGATCGCCTTGTGGAGGGCCGAGATGAGGTTGTAGTGCTCTTCGCCCGACTTGTCATACCGGGCGAACCGGCGCTGCAGTGCCGCCTCGACGTGCTCGAGGCATAGCGTCCCGCCGTCCTCGACGAGATGTGCGGCCGTTTCGAGGGCATTGAGCGCACGGCGGGCGTCCCCGTCCGCCGAATCCGCAAGTCGTTCCAGCGCCTGCACCTCGATCTCCAGGCCCCGCGCCCCCAGCCCCCTGTCTCGATCATCCAGGGCCCGGCGAGACAGACAGGCAATCGCATCCGCCTCGAGTGGGTGGAGGACGAGTACGCGGGTGCGGCTGAGCAGGGGACCCACGACTTCGAAACTCGGATTCTCGGTAGTGGCGCCGATCAGCGTGATCGTTCCCGCTTCCACATGTGGAAGGAACGCGTCCTGTTGTGACTTGTTGAACCGGTGGATCTCGTCGACGAACAGGATCGTGTCCTGACCGGTGGCTCTCTTTCTCTCCGCGGCCTGGTCGATGAGCTCTCGGACCCGCCCGATCCCTTCGGTTACGGCAGAGAACGGCTCGAACCGGGCGCCGGTGCGACCGGCCACGATGCCGGCGAGCGTCGTCTTGCCACACCCCGGAGGACCCCAGAGAATCAGACTTGGCACCCGGTCCTGTTTGATCAGTTCCCTGAGTGGCGCTCCCTCCCCCACCAGGTCGGGCTGGCCGAGAAACTCATCTATCGACCGGGGGCGCATGCGCGCCGCCAGGGGCGCTCCTTCGCCTGCCGACAGCGGGTCGCGCGCGGGCCTTCCCGCGTCGGGTGCGAACAGATCCGGCTCCCGGGTCATTCCTCCGTGCCCCCGTCGTGACTGCCGAGGTCGTCGAGACCACCGAGCTCGATGAGCTCCCGAGCCGTCTCCAGCAGCACTTCGCGCTCGTTCCGCTCCGGCGATTCGATCACCTGTGCGAGGAGTTCTTCCAGCATCAGGCCGACGAGCGGACCGCGAGGCAGCCCCAATTCCAGGAGATCGGTACCGTCCACGGCCAGCTGCGCGACCGAGATCGGGACCTCCTCGACCAGCTCGTCATGTACCCGGCGCCACGTGTACACCAGCGCTCGCTGGTTGTCATCCGACTCTGACGCCCGCGCGGCTGCGAAGTGCAACCGAAAGAGATCCCGGGCGTGCTCGGGACCCACCGTATGCAGCCACTCTCGAATGGTCGCGGAGCCGTCGGCCGGGCCGACGAGCGGCAGGTAGTGCGTCACCAGGTGCACGGCGCGCCTGATATCCGCGTTGGAGAACTTGAGTCGCCGGAGCAGGGGTTCGGCCCCCTCAGCCGGTATATCCGGCGTGTCATCGCCGGGGCGCGACAGCAGTAGCAGCCGCACGACGCGCAGCAGCGGCCGGGTCGGCTGCAGGGCGTCGATCGCGACCAGCGTCCGGTTCCAGGGCTCGTCGTGCGCCGCCGGGGCGATCTCACGGTACCAGTGGTCCAGCGCTCCGTAGTCGGCATACATCCGCAGCGATCCCGAGGCCACATCCGACGAGAGCACCTTGAGGAGCTCCTCCCGCACCCGCTCCGCCGATAGCCGCGCGAGGTGGCCCGCCGCCTGTCGCAGCGCAGACCGGGTGTTCGACTCGACCGCGAGATTGTAGGTACCTGCGAACCGGAAGCCGCGGAGGACCCGCAGGTAGTCCTCCGCGAAGCGCAGGGCCGGCTCTCCTACGGCCCTGAGGATTCCGTCCCGCAGGTCATCGATCCCCCCGTACGGATCGCGCAGCTCGTCGGTGGCAGGTCTCCACGCGATTGCGTTGATTGTGAAGTCTCTTCGCGCCAGATCGTCATCGATGTCGGTCGCGAACTCGACAACGGCGTGGCGCCCGTCCGTCTCGACATCGAGGCGGAAAGTCGTCACCTCGTACATCGCTTCGTCTTCGGCGAGGACCCCGACCGTTCCGTGTTCCACTCCGAGGGGTACCGTGCGGGGAAAGGCACGCTGCACGGCCTCCGGCCGCGCGTCGGTCGCGAGGTCCCAATCTGCCCTCGGCCGGCCGTGGATCGCGTCGCGGATGGCACCGCCCACGGCCCACGCCTCGAATCCGCCACTTTCAAGGCGCTGTGCGACCTGCAGGAGCCCGGGCGGTGGATGGAATACGAGTCTTTCGCTCACCGGTGCTCCACCCGCGCGACGGTCACCCGCACAGAACACTCCCGCCGTTCACGTTGAGGATTTCGCCGGTCACGTGCCGGGCCAGGTCGCTGACCAGAAAGACCACGGGACCCGCTACGTCCTCGGGGACGCCGATCCGTCGTACCGGAATCTCGGCGAGGACTCGATCCCGATACGGCCCCTGCAGCACGGCAGCCGACATGTCCGTATCCACCCAACCGGGGGCGACCGCGTTCACTGTGATCCCTCGTGGTCCCAGTTCCACCGCCAGCGATTTCACGAACGCCTGCAGCGCGCCCTTGGATGCGGCGTAGTGCGCGTGTCCTGCTTCACCGCGCTGGGCCGCAGTCGAAGTGATCAGCACTACCCGCCCGCCGTCTCCCATCCGCTGGATGGCGGCCCGCGTCGTCAGGTAGGCGGATGTGAGGTTGGCGTCCATCATGCGGTGCCATTCGTCCGGCTCGAGATCCTCGACCGGACGGTCCTGCGAATTCCAGATCCCCGCGTTGCCTACGAATATGTCCAGCGCGAGCCCGAATTCGGCGTCCGCCCTGCGGAACAGTCCTTGCGCGCCCGCGGCGGTAGCCAGGTCCGCCCGCTCCGCCCAGGGCCGGCGTCCGTCCCCGGAGGACCCGCCGGACAGGCCGGACAGGTCTCGCAGCGTTTCCTGGGCGGCCGCGCACTCGCTGCGGTAGCCGATTCCGACCGTTGCGCCAGCGGCGCCGAGCATCAGTGCCACGGCCCGTCCGATTCCGCGTGAGCCCCCCGTGACGACCGCGGTCCGTCCCACGAGGTCGGGAAGACCATGCGCCGGGACCGTCACCGGTCCTCCCGGTCCTGGGCGAACCAGGCATCGACCAGGTCCGCGACGGCGTGCTCGATGGCGAGCTGGAGCTCCTGGACGCTCGCCGAGTCGTCCGCCGGTACCTTGATCGCGAGATCCACGAGGGGCGCCAGCCGACCCCCATCCCGATCGAGCAGGGCCACGGTCGTGACCGGGATCCGCGCCGCGACCTGCACCGTTTCGATCAGGTTCGACGAATTGCCGCTAGTAGAATGGAGAACCAGGAGGTCGCCAGGACGCGCGTGCGCCTCGAAGACACGGGCGAACGCTCTCTCGAATCCGAAGTCGTTCGCCGCCGCGCTCAGGGTGGCCGTGCTGGCCGTGAGGGCGATCGCCGGGAGGGCGCGACGCTCCCGACGCAGGCGGACCACATACTCGGTTGCGATATGCTCGGCTGCGGCGGCGCTTCCTCCGTTCCCCACGTACAGCAGCTTCCCCCCCCCGAGCAACGTTTCTCGGACCAGCTCGGCGTACCGCGCCGCCGGACCCGCGACCAGGTCCGCAGCGAGCTCGGCGTTGCTGGCGAGGCTCTGCATGTGTCGCCGCACGGCGTCCGCCGAATCCGTACTCATATCAACCTCCGGTCACGAGACGCCGCAGTCGATCCATCCATCCGGAGCGAGGCTCGCACGCGGGAACACTCGTGAGCCGATCACCCGTCAGGACCGCTGCCGGGTTTACGGCCGTCAGCAGGGTCGCCTGTTCCTCGCAACCTGCCTCGGCCAGGTAGTCCCATGCCTGGCGGACCGTAGCGACCCGCTGCGGACGGGCGTGATTGTCGGACGCGATCACGTCCACCGAGCTGTCCGCCAGCATCCGGCGAACCACGCGCTGCGCCTCCCCGCCATGCTCCCCCCACAGACTGCCGGCGTTCACGCACATGAGGGCGCCCATTTCGCGCCACCGCGCGATCCATCCGTAGGCGCGCTCCACTCCCGAGTAGCGTTCCGGGTGCGCAAGGACGGGGATCCAGCCAGCCGCCAGGACGATCTCGAGCATCCGGTCCGGATAGGCCGGCATCGCGAGCATTGGGAACTCGACCAGAAGTCCACTTCCGGCGTCCAGTCCGATGCTCCGGTCGCTCAGATCCGCGTCCGGGTCATCGAGCCTGAACTCGAACGAACAGCTCAACTTGATGCCCGGACACTCTCGCGAGGCAACTTCCGCGAGCTCCGCAAAGGCCGCGTCGATCTCGTCCCTCCACGCGCTGTGAGCGGCGCTCGCCGCCAGGTGCGGCGTCGTGACCACGGTCCGAATGCCCTGTCGCTCGTACTCTGCGAGTTGCGAGATCGCTTCCGCCACATCTCTCGCCCCATCATCGACGCCGGGCACGAAGTGGCAGTGAAGGTCCACGAGTGGCGGTACGCTCAAGGGCCCCCCGCTCCAAACTCACCCCTCGCACCAGCCGCCTCTGTCAGTCTCCTCCCCAGTTCTCCATCCAGGCCCACCCGGGCCGCCAGCTCCGCTGAGCGACCCACCTCGGCCGCCGCTTCGAACGCGTAGGTCAGCGCCGCGTCCGCCGCGAGCAGGCGAAGCGCCTCGGTCCGACTCCCGGTACCTGCGACTACCTGCTCGAGGCCGGCAAGCGCAGCCGTCGCCAGGGCGTCGACCGGGTCGGAGAGATCGAGGCCCGGGGTCGTGTCGAGAAGCTGGAGGATGTCGTCTCTGAGCTCCGGTGGAGCTTCCGCCAGTCGCGGCTCGAGCCACTGACGTGTCGAATTCACGGCAGGGATCATGAGGTCTCCCCCGCGCCAGCCACTTCCAGAGCTCGCTGGACCGCCGCAGCGATCGCCTCCTGCACGCGCGTGGGGTCGCCCACACCGCCGCGCGCGAGGCGCGGGCGGCCGCCACCGCCCGATCCCGTCGCCCGGCTCGCGGCTTCGACCAGGTCGCCGGCCTTCAGTCCGCGACCGATCCAGTCATCCGTCACCACGGCGATGAACGCGCCCTTATCTCCCTCGCCGGCACTCACGTGTACGATCGCCGCTCCCGACCCGATCCTGTCCCGCAACAGGTCACCGAACGCCCCAACGTCGGAACCGGCGGGCAGGTCCACCGAGCCGCCGGCCAGTTTGCCGCCATCCGCCAGGTCTACGGCCCGCTCCACCACTTCGTTCGCCACGTCCGCCGCGTCTCTTCCGTGCTGCTCCTCGAGCCGGGACTCGAGAGTCGCCTTCTCCGAAAGCAGACTCTCGAAACGACGCAGCAACTCCGCCGCCGGCACCCTGAGGGCGGTCGCGAGTTGACTTACCAGGTCTTCCGTTTCCCGAACCCGATCGTAGGCGCGCGGTCCCGTGACGGCCTCGATTCGCCTTATGCCCGCTGCGACCCCGGTCTCCGCGGAGATCTGGAACAACCCGATCTGCCCGGTACTCCGAACGTGGCAGCCGCCGCAGAGCTCCAGGCTGATCTCGGGAACGCTCACGACCCTCACACGATCGCCGTATGTCTCTCCGAACAGGGCCATGGCACCGTCGTCGAGGGCCTCCCGGTAGTCGCGCTCTCCGATCTCGAGTGCCGTGTTCTTCCACACCGAGCGATTCACGGCTTCTTCGATCGCCCGCTTCTCGGAGGCCGTCACCGGACCCGTATGACTGAAATCGAATCGCAGGCGGTCCGGCGCGACCAGCGACCCGGCCTGCTGAACGTGCTCGCCGAGCTCCTCCCGCAGGGCTGCATGCAGAAGGTGCGTGGCCGTGTGATTCCTCTCCGTGTTCCGCCGTGAGGATTCATCCACGGTCGCGACGACCGTATCGGGAACTTCGCCCGCCGATCCGGCGACCGTTTCACCGACCACTACGGTCTGGCCGCGATCGTTCCGCACGACCGACTCCACGATCATCTCCCAGCCATCGGAACTCAGCGTACCGCGATCGCTGACCTGGCCTCCCGCCTCCGCGTAGAACGGGTTGGTCTCGAGGATCAGCGCGTGCGCGCCCTCGAGCGCCGAGCTGGCAAGCACCCTGGACCGTACGGTCAGCCTCTCGTAGCCCACGAACGTCTGGTCTTCCTCAGCCGTTACCGCTCTCGCCGCCGTGACCAGCTCCTCGCTCAATTCGTCGAAAGCGCTTCCCGTGAGCCGGTCCTCGCGTGAGCGGCGCCGCTGCTTCTCCAACGCACGTTCGAATCCCTCGACGTCCACGTCGTAGCTGCGCTCGGCTGCCATCAGCTGTGTCAGGTCGAGGGGAAACCCGTAGGTGTCGTACAGGCGGAAAACCTCGGCTCCGGCGATCGTCCCCGGTTTGCCCGGCGGAGCCAGCTCTTCGAATCGACCCATCCCGGCGTCGATGGTGGCCAGGAACCGCTCCTCTTCGGACCGAGTCGTACGCACGAGGTGGTCCCGCCGGTGACCGAGTTCCGGATAGGTGTCGGCCATCAGGTCCACGACAACGTTCACCAGCCCGTCGAGCGTGGGCTCCCGGCGCCCCAGAAGCCAGGCGTACCGTCCCGCGCGACGCAACACCCGGCGGAGCACGTAGCCCCGCCCCTCGTTCGAGGGAAACACACCGTCCGCCAGCATGAACGCCACCGCCCGCGCGTGGTCCGCCAGGACGCGGAACGGAAGCCCCTCGTCCCAATCGGCCCTGTCGAGTGAATAGCGGCGACCGACGATCTCCTCGGCTGCAGCGATAATCGGCAGGAAGAGGTCGGTGTGGTAGTTGGTCCACGTTCCCTGCATGATCGCCGTGATTCGCTCGAGGCCCGCCCCGGTGTCGATGGACGGGGCCGGGAGCGGAGCGTCGCCTGCTGCCGACCTCTCGAACTGCATGAACACGAGGTTCCATATCTCCATGAACGCGTCGGCTTCGCCGAGCGCGTTGAACTCCTCGGGCGTGAGGTCCCCGGGTGCTCCAGACGGCCTGAGATCGTAGTGAATCTCAGAGCAGGGCCCGCACGGGCCGGTCTCACCCATCTGCCAGAAGTTGTCCTTGTCGCCGAGCCGCAGAACTCTCTCCGGTGGAATGTCCGTGAGCTGCGGCCACAGAGCGGCGGCTTCCTCATCCGTGTGATGGACGGTGGCCCACAGCCTTCCGGGCTCGAGGCCGAGCTCCGAGGTCACGAACTCCCAGGCGAAGGCGATCGCATCGCGCTTGAAGTAATCGCCGAACGAGAAGTTTCCCAGCATCTCGAAGAACGTGTGATGCCTCGCCGTACGTCCTACTTCCTCGAGATCGTTGTGCTTTCCACTGACCCGAAGACACTTCTGCGAGGTGGCTGCTCGCGGGGACGGGCGCTCTGCCTCGCCGATGAACACTCTCTTGAACTGCACCATCCCCGCGTTGGTGAACAGCAGGGTAGGGTCGTCCTCGGGCACCAACGAGCTGCTCGGCAGATGCAGGTGGCCGTGGCGTTCGAAGTAGTGAATGAAGCTGGAGCGAATGTCGCTGGCCTTCATCTGTATCCGGTCGTTTGCGTTGGATCCTGTGCCGATGGCCTGCTCGGGATCGAAGATATCCCAGTAATATGCCGTGCCGTCCACCCGCTTACAATCGGCTGGACGAGGGCGCGGGCGGGCGGGTGCGCGCGGGACCGTCTCAGGGGCTTCCCGCGTCAGGGTCGTCGGGCAACAGCTCCCGAACCAGGTCGCGAATCGCGCCGCTTCGAAACCCTCGCCGGTCGAGGAACGACGCCAGTCGGCGGCGAGCCGCGGGGGGATCCAGGTCGCGAAGCGCGCGGACGCGGCGAAGTGCGGCATCCCGTAGCAGCTCCGCCTCGGTGACTTCCTCTTCGGCCAACGCGACGTTCACTGCGTGTTCTGCGATGTGCCGCTCGACTCCCCGTGCGGCCAGCTCAGAAATCAGGCGCGGCCTGCCCCGCGGCCTGAGACGAATGCGCTCGCGAACGAAGGCCCGCGCGTACGCGGCATCATCCAGGTAGCCGAGTTCGACGCAGCGCTCGATTGCCGAGTCGGCGTGGATCGTCAGCCCGTGCCTGGCCAGGTAGCGCCTCACTTCCATGCACGTGCGGGGTCGATACGACAGGTAGTGGATCGCCAGGTCCATGGCCTCGGCGTCGCCTGCCTCCCGGGCGAGCGCGTCGAGCTCGACCGCGGTGAGGCGAGCCCCTATCTGCAGATTTCGACGCTGGCAGAGGTCCCCCGAGATCCTGAATCGCTCTCTCCCGTCGGCTTCCAGTAGAAAGCCCCCGAGACGGCCGGGGGCCGGGTCGAGGGCCGTGATCAAGGGCATGCGGCGGTCGTCCCGCTTTCGGTGGTCAGGAGTGGGACCCGAAGCGGACAGGCATCGTCTCGCTTCAGTCCGCCGGTGCGGCCTCGGCGGCGGCCGCGTCTTCGCTCCCGGTGGCGGCCGTGTCTTCGCTCCCCTCGGCCTCGGGCTCGGGCGGGGCGACCATGCCGAGCGCCACCCGCAGCCGGGACTCGAGCTCTTCCGCGATATCCGGATTCTCAGCCAGGAACAGCTTCGCGTTCTCCCTGCCCTGCCCGAGC
>CAZRRU010000090.1:0-3414 GCA_964602635.1 uncultured Gemmatimonadota bacterium
GGCGAGAGGCTCACAATATCCAAGAGGTTCGACATGGGTTCCGTTCTCGTTCGATTCACGCTCGTGGCCGTCGTCGTGGTCGCCGCGGGCTGCAATAAGGTCAGTCAGGACCAGTTCGACCAGTCGATGGCGCAGATGCAGTCGCAGCTGGACGAGCAGGGCACGGGCATCGAGGCGAACGCCGCCGGGATCAGCGCGATGCAGGCAGAGCTGGACGCGATGCAGGCCGAGCTCGAGGAATTGGCCGACGAATATGACGTGATGGTGGCGCGGTTCCAGGACCACATCATGTTCGCCTCGCCCGTCAATTTCGAGTTCGACTCGTACGACGTGGCCGACGGCGGCTACGAGTTCCTCGACCGGTTCGCCGAGGTGGTGAGCCACCATTACGGCAGCTCCGTGATCACCGTCCAGGGCTTCACGGACCCGGCGGGTCCGGAGGACTACAACAAGTGGCTCTCGCAGAAGCGGGCGGACAACGTGGCCGCATACCTGGCCGAGAACGGTCTCGACGCCAGCCGAATCCGGGCCGTGGGCTTCGGTGAGGCTCAGCCCGTGGCACCTGGCGAGTGGGGAGAGACACGGGGTGGCATGGAGAACCGGCGCGTCACGTTCGTGATCGAGTCTGCCGGATAGTCCTCGTAGTATTGGCGCACCGCGGGGCGGAACCTCCCGCCCCCGCGGTCGCCTCCGCGGAGGATCGCCCTGAGCACCATCGCCTTTGACGATTTCGAGAAGGTGGACATCCGCGTCGGCACGATCGTCGAGGCGGAGGAGTTCCCCCGCGCCCGCAAGCCGCTGTACCGCCTGAAGATCGACTTCGGACCCGAAGTGGGGATCCGGCAATCCGCGGCCGGCCTTCCCGACCGCTACGAGCTCGGCGAGCTCGTGGGCCGACAGGTGATCGCCGTCCTCAACCTGGGCGTCCGCAACATCGCGGGCTTCGAGTCGCAGTGCCTCACCCTGGGGCTTCCGGACGAGGAGAACGAGACTATCCTGCTGTCTCCCACCCGCTCCGTGCCGAACGGCGGCCGGCTCTTCTGACGGCCATGTCCTCGACAAGCGACTCCCTCGTCAGTCCCGGCTACGAAGCACTCACGGCCGGCGTGGGCGTGTGGGTGGATCCGGACCGCATGCTTGTACGGGTTGAAGGGCCCAGAGCGGCGCGCTTGCTGGGGGGGCTGCTGAGCGCGGATGTCGAGACTCTCCGACCCGGCGATTCCGCCCTGTCGTTCGTGCTCACGCCGAAGGGCCGGCCGATCGCGGTGCCCACGGTGGTTCGGCTCGAGGACGCCATTCTCCTGGACGTCAGCCGCGCCGCGCTTCCCGGCCTGCTCGACCACTTCGGCACGTACCTGCCGCCGCGCTTCGCCCCGCTTACCGTGCTCGAAGACGCCCGGCGGGTGAGCCTGCTCGGTCCGCGCGCCTCGGGTGTGGCGGCGGGCCTCGACCTGGCAGCGGACCTGCCCCGCGCATCGCGCCCTCCCGAGGAGGGAAGCGGAGTGGATTTCTACCTGCTGTCGGGCGACGGACCGGACCGGGAGGCGATCGAGCACGCGGCCCTGGCCGCCGGTGGTGCGATCGTTTCCCCGGCTGACTATGAGACGTGCCGAATCGAGCTAGGGGTTCCGCGCTTCGGAGTCGACATCACGGCGGACAACCTGCCGCAGGAGACCGGCCTGGTGCCGCGAGCCGTCAGTTTCGACAAGGGATGCTACACGGGGCAGGAGGTGCTGGCCCGTATCCACTACCGCGGTCACGTCAATCGGCACCTGCGGGGCATCCGGCCGGTCGAGCCACCCTCTGGAGAGTCTCCCGGACCGCCGCTCGAATCCGGGACCGAGCTGGCCCGCGAGGGGCGCGTCGTGGGCGCTGTCACGTCGTCCTGTTCCTCGCCCCGCTTCGGTCCTATCGGTCTGGCGTATCTGCGCCGCGAGCTCGGTCCCGGCGACGTCGTCGAGGCCGCCTCGGATCCCTCCACGGCATGGCTCGTGAGCGACTTGCCCTTTACGTCGCAGTAAAGCGCTGTCAACAAGCGGTTTGCAGCTGGCCCGTAGTGGGTTTACCTTGGCGTGCGGTTCCGGGGAAACTCCTGCGAGGAAGGTCAGCTGAAGGCGCTCGACAGGCAGGACATGCGCGCTCTGTATCGCTTCCTGTGGCTCACCCGAGCTCTGGAGGAGCGACTGGAGACCCTGTTCAAGCAGGGCCACGTCGTTGGAGGCCTGTACCGCAGCCTGGGGCAGGAAGGCACCGCGGTGGGGTGCGGCTATGCCCTGGCCGATGGAGACTGGATCGCCCCTTCCATCCGTGACCTGGGGGCATTGCTCGCCCGCGGCCTCGATCCCCGAGACGTCATCCGGCAATACACCGCCCGCGGCACTTCCCTGTGCGCCGGCAAGGACAACACCAACCACTTCACGGTACCCGAGCTGGGCATCCTGGGACCCATCAGCCCGCTCGGCACCCAGCTGTGTGTCCTGAACGGGGTGGCCCTGAGCTTCCGTACGCGGGGTGAGTCACGCGTGTGCTTCACCTTCCAGGGGGACGGGGCCAGCCGCACGGGCACGTCGCACGAGGGGTTCGCCATGGCCGCGGCGCTGAACCTCCCGATCGTGGTGGTGCTGGAGCACAATCGTTGGGCCTTCGGGACGCCGAGCACGGCCGAGGCCGCTGTGAAGGACTGGGCGGACGTCGCCGGGGCATACGGTGTCCCGGCAGTGAGCGTGGACGGGAACGACGTGCTTCAGGCCTACGAAGCGGCGAGGCAGGCGATAGGCCGGGCGCGCTCCGGAGAGGGCATGACGATCATCGTGGCCGAGACCTACCGGATGCTGGGGCATGCCCAGCACGACGCCCAGAAATACGTGCCCGATGCGGAGCTGACGGAGTGGAAGGACCACGACCCGATCCGCAGCTTCGCCGACTACCTGGTCGAATTCGGTTTCGAGTCGGAGTCGAGCCTGGAGGCGATTCGATCGGAGGTGGCCGCCGAGCTGGACGAAGCGGTAGAAGGCGTGCTGGCGGAATCGCATCCGGAGGGCCAGGAGGCGCGCACCCGGGTATATGCCGACCCGGCGCTCGATGCGGACGTACCGTGGACGCGGCGGCCGGTGCCGGGCTACGAGGGCCTGGTCAGCGGGATGAACCGGCGGCTCAGCCCGTCCCGGGAAGGGGCATGATGGAGCGCGCAGCGACCGTGGAGACCACGTACCTCACGGCCATCCGTGAGGCGTTGCAGGAGGAGATGCGGGCGGACGAGTCCGTGTTCCTCCTCGGCGAGGATATCGGGGCCTACGGGGGGGCGTTCAAGGTCACCGAGGGGCTGCTGGACGAGTTCGGGCCCGACCGGGTGATCGACACTCCGATCGCCGAAGCGGCGATCGTCGGCGCGGCGATCGGCGCGGCTCACATGGG
>CAZRRU010000091.1:0-64087 GCA_964602635.1 uncultured Gemmatimonadota bacterium
CCCCGATACAAGCGATCGATCCCACGTTCTGTACGACCACGCCCACGTTCATCGGAAGCTTGCCGGAGGGCACCTCACGCCCGGTCACCGCCTTGATCAGCATCTTCTCGGCGCCCTGCGGGTACTTCACCGTGAGAGGCAGGACGGTAACATCGAGATCATCCGGCAGGGTCTCGCGCAGCCGGGCGATCGCATCGGGCTTGTTCTTCTCGACGCCGATGACCGCCCTCTCGACGCCGAGCGCCTTCATCATGATCCGAATGCCGAACTGCACCCTCTCCGGATACTCGACCATCGTGCGGTGATCGGTGGTCAGGTACGGCTCGCACTCCGCTCCGTTGATGATCAGCGTGTGCACGGGCATGTCTTCGGGCGGAAGCAGCTTCACGTGGGTCGGGAACGCAGCGCCGCCGAGCCCCACGACTCCGGCCTTCTGGACCTCCTCCACCACCTGCTTCGGCGACAGGCCTTCCCACCTGGGGACGATCCGCGGCCTCGGCACCTGGGGAGAAAATCGATCCACGGCTATGACCACCGACTCCGCCATGGATCCGTCCGGGTGCGGGCACAGCCGGATGTCCTTCACCGTGCCCGCCGCCGAGGCGTGAATCGGCACCGAGACGAATCCGTCCGCCTCGGCCAGCTTGTCGCCACGCTCCACGTGATCGCCGACCTTCACGAGCAAGCGAGCCGGTCGCCCGGCGTGCTGGCGCAGAGGAAGAACGATCTCCTCCGGGAACGGCATGCGCCGCACCGGCACCTTCTCGGTAAGGTGCTTGGTCTCCGGCGGGTGCACCCCGTGTCTGAATGTGCTGGATCCGAGCATGTCGTTCCTCTCAGCCGCCCGCCTGATTCAAGGTCAGTTGAACGGCTTCGCCCGCTCGATCCACTTCTCGATGTCCTTCTCCTTCATGTTGACCGGCGTGCCCGGGTGGATGATCTCGGCAGTGCAGCGCTCGGCTCCCTGCACGATCTCGGCGAACGTGCCGGCGTTCTTGTCCTTGATGTACGCCTGCTTGTTCTCGTCGTACGCGAACAGCTTCTTGTTGATGTTGATGCACTCGTCGCACGAAGTGCAGCGCGCAGTCTCGATGTACGGATCCATCACCAGGGCATCGTCGTCGTCTTCGGCTGCTTCCGCAGCGGCCGGGGCGACCGACACTCCCGCGACCTCGGTGGCCTCGGCGATCGCCACTGCCCGCGTGACGGCTTCCGCCGGGGCAACGGTGACCGTCGCCCCACCGTTTCCGCCTCCCACGTCCACACCCAATCCACCGGCCAGTCCGGCCACGGCCTCGGCGTTGATCGGCTGCAGGTCCGGATCGGCGTTCGCCCGGGCCAGGATTTCGGCCACCGTCAGGTTTCCGTCGCCGGAAGCCAGGAGACCCTCGGCCATGCGTCGGGCCACGAGCGCCGGGTAGCTCATCCGAAGCTCCGCCAGCTGCGCCTCGTAATCCGTGCGAATCGCCTCGGCCTTCGCCTCGAACTCGGCCTCCATGTCGTCCGCGATATCGGCCCGCACGGACGCCGGGACCTCGAGTCCCGCCAGCTCCTTGATCTGCGACCAGTACAGGAGCCGATCCTCGCCCAGCAGCACCATCTCCATGGAGCACGCCAGGCGGCCCAGCTTCCTGTCCGCGTCGATCACCCAGATGAAGGGCGTCTTGCCGATCCGTTCGTCCTCCGACAGGTCGATGAACTCGTGGAACAGGACCTGGTCCTCGTCCCACTCCTCCGGCTTGATCCGCTTGAAGTGCTTCTTGAAACGGCCCTCCGTGGCCGCCCAGTCCGCGGTGGTGACCGGAAGCTCCATCTTCTGCACCTGTTCGTCCTCATCCACGTATTCCAGCTCGTACGTGGGCCACGTCTGGTCGAGGTCCGGATTGCCGCTCAGGTCCAGGCAGTCGGCGATCGTCGCCCCGGCATCCGGGTCGAAGATGAGGAACGGGAACGCGCGCCCCTCGAGTGCGAAGCGGGACGCGTTGGGCGCCCACTCGTCCGCCAGTCCGTGCTCCACCGGACACGGTGTGTAGATGTTCATGACCGCGGGACGCGGCGACTTGAGCGCCCGGATCACCCCTCCGATCATGTGAGACGCCGAGGCCTGTGACGACTGGAGCACGAAGGCGCCGCGATGCGCCAGCGCGATCATCGCCAGCTCCTTGCGGGTCTCTTCCTTGCCGTGTTGCGCCTTGCCGTACGCGGCCATGTCCGACACCTGCCCGATGAACCCGCTCGTGCAGGCCTGGCCGCCCGTGTTCGAGTACACCTGCGTGTCCAGAACGACCACGCGGATCGGCTTACCCGAGGCCAGGAGCCGGGACAGGTTCTGGAACCCGATGTCCATCATCGCCCCGTCGCCCCCGATCGCCACGATCGGCGGACACAGATCGAACTCCTCGTCCGTGAACTCCTGCCACGTGAGAGCCACGAACTCGGGCTCGTGCACCTCGGCCTCGTACTCGCCGCTGGCCAGGAGCCGGGCCCGGCGCACGGCCGTGAACCCATCGCCCATCTTCCGCATGTGGCCCTCGAAGATCCCGATGGCCACGGACGGCGAGTCCTGGAACAGGTGGTTCACCCACGGATACGGATACGGATTGTACGGGAAGGTGCTGCCCCACACCGACGAGCAGCCGGTGCTGTTGCTGATTCCCATGTTGGCGCGTCCCTGGCCGCTCGGGCCCTTGGTGTAGCGCCACAGGAGGTCCTTGAGGGCGGCGATCGTGTCGGTGTACAGCTTGAGCTGCGCCCGCTTCTCGTCGTCCAGGGGCACTTCCGCGGCCCGGCCGTCGGCGAGCGCCGCCAGGTCGAGGTCGGCATCGGCGGACAGCAACTCGCGGGCCTGCCCGTCGAGGGTCTCGATCAACTCCTCGATGTTGGCTACGAACGTCTCCACCCGGGGCTGCATCAGCGACTCGACCGCGGAGACGATCAGGTGAACGGCCGTCTTCTCACCGCACCCCATGCACGCCCCGTCGCCGCCCGCCATCGTCCGGTAGTTCTCCTTCTTCAGCAGCAGCGACGGCAGGACTCCGATTCCCTCTTCGAGATTCCGGATGTTGATGAACCGGTCGGCCGTGTCCGGGAGGTTCTCCCACAGGTTCCAGTTTCGCCGCAGCTGGTCCAGGTTTTCTTCGTTCTGATGCACCGTTACCAGCGCGCCATCGGCGCACACGTCCACGCAGATGTTGCAGCCCTTGCAGGCCTCGGGATTTACGGTGATCGACAGGAGGCCGCCCGCGCCCTTCTCCTTGTTCTCCTGCTGGTCGAAGAACGGAACCGTCTTCGCGAGCGGAAAATCCGCGAGCACCGAGTACACCGCGGCGAATTCCTCGTCCAGCTCTTTCTTACGCTCCGCGTCCCACGGCAGCTTCTCCGCCAGGTTGCCGTACGCCGTCGAGACGGTGTCGCCGAAGGTCTGGAACGGAACGGCTTTCAGGACCTTGCGCGCCTCGCGGGCCAGGTTGGCCGAAACCGACTGGATACGGTCCAGGGGCTTGCCGTTCTGGGCGGTCCTGATAGCCGCCTGGATCACCTCCTCCACCGAGTTGACCACTCCGGGGATCGCCGCGTCCGGGCACTGCGTCCAGCACTGCGAGCACCCGGTGCATTTCGCCGCGATGAACTCGGGGATCTCGAAACGGATGTCCGACATGTCGCGCACCGTGCTCGTGGCGGCGGGAATGGCGCTGATCGCCGAGAACGGGTCCGCGATCACGTCCTGGTCGATTCCGCACAGCGAGCAAACCTGCTCCCAGAACCGGCCCTGGTTCGCGATCCCCCAGTCCTGGTCCGGATGGTCGAGGAGAGTCGGGATCTGTCCCACCGCGGCCTCCGCCATCACCTGGCCGGCGCCCACCAGCTCGCCCTGCACCGCGACGGCCCGGACTTCGTCGAAGCCGCGCCGGATCACCTTGAGGTTGGCTTCCACCACTCGCTCGCCCAGGTGCCCGAATTTCTTCTCGAGCTGCTTGCGCATCCCCTCGAACAGGGTCTCCTCGTCCAGGCCCTCCGCCTCCATGAACGGGGAAGTGCGGAAGAAGGCGCCCATGAACGCCGTTCCCTGCATCCGATACCGGAGATCGGGATCCGTGGCTTCCTCGGTGGCGATCTTGAACGCGTCCACCGAGTACACCTTGATGTCGTTCTCCTGGATGATCTGTCGCGCCTGTGGGGGAAGTGAGGCCCACAGCGCCTCCGGCTCGTGCTCGCTCTGGATCACGAACACCCCGCCCGGCTGCAGCCCGGCGAGCGGGTTCGAGTTGTTGAACGCGTTCGGGTCGGGCGACAGAACGATGTTCACGAACTGAAGCTCGCCGTTCAGGCGCAGCGGCTGGCGTGAGAGGACACCGTAGAACGTGGTCGGCTGTCCTTTCTTCTCCGACCCGTACTTCGGGTTCGCCTTGACGTTGAGACCCGCGAGCTCGAAGCCGGTCATGACCACGTTCTTGCCCATCGTGATCGCGCCCCAGCCACCCACCGAGTGGATGCGCATGGAGATGGCATCGTCGGGCAACAGGTTGATGTGGCCCTCGGGGACGAGCGATCGCTCCCCGAGATCGGGGTAGTGCTCGAGCAGTTGCTCCTGCCAGATCTCGAGCTTCGGGAGCTTGGTCCCCTCACGAACGAAGTCGATTCCGAGGTAGTACTGGCGCCGCTTCCGGCCCGCGGGAAGCATGTTCTCGACCGTGAGGACGAGGTCCGCCGGCTGCAAGTCCCGGCTTCCGAACCCGAACCCGGCCGAGTAGAAGTCGGGCACCTGCTCGGGCGCGATGTCGGCCACCAGGGGGAACGGGCGCGAGCCGTTCTTCGAGGCACGAGCCGCACGGCTGTTTTCCTGGCCCTGCGACATGGCCGCCCGGATCTCCCGCAGCAGAGGCTGGTCTACGGCCAGCGGCTGGTCGCAGCGCTCCAGCACCGTCACGCCCTTCTTGCCCTTGAGCATGGCGCTGATCAGATCGGCGGGGAACGGACGGAACATCACGACGTCCATCACGCCGACCTTTAGCCCGCGCTCCGCGCGCAGGTAGTCCGCTACGGCCTCGGCGTTCGAGACCACGGAGCCCTGGCCCACCAGGACGTACTCGGCGTCGTCCATGAGGTAGCCAAGAGTGCGCTCGTACCGGCGGCCCGTCAGCTCCGCGTACTCCGTCATCGCCTGGTCGGTGAGATCCCGCACGTGATCGAAGTAGAATGGCCGCTGGGCCGCCACGCCCTGCATGTATGCGTCCTGGTTCTGCACCGACCCCAGAAGGGCAGGGTAGTCGAGGTCGAACATCTCCGGGATCCGGCGGCGCGTGGCGCCGAACGTGAGCTCCTGCGCCGGGGTGGGAGATTCGATCATGTCCGCCGGATCTCCAAGAAACTCCCTGATGAGATCCCGCTCGGGCAGGCGCAGCGACTCGATCACGTGGCTGGTCAGGAAGCCGTCCTGGGCCACGAGGCCGGGGTTCAGGCTGAGCTCCGCGATCCGATGCGCGATCAGCGTCAGGTCGGCGATTCCCTGCACATCCTTGGCGAACACCTGGAAGAAGCCCGTGTCATCCACGGCGTGGTAGTCGTCGTGGCCGGCGTGCACGTTCAGGGCGTGCTTCGTCATGGCGCGGGCCGCGACGTTGAGCACGTACGTGAGGCGCTTGCCCACGGCCGCGTACAGGGACTCGTGCATGTACGCGATGCCCTGGCCGCTCGAGAAGTTGGTGGCCCGCAGTCCGGTCATGCTCATTCCGGCCGTGACCCCCGCGGCTGCGTGCTCCCCCTCCGGCTCGAAGAACAGCAACCGCCGTCCGTTGACGTTGGTCTTGCCGGCGGCCTTCGCTGCGGCCCACCCCTCGCCCATCTGCGTGGACGGGGTGATCGGGTACGCTCCCGCCCCCTCGCTGGCGGCGATCTCCATCTCCACCACCGCCTCGCTGCCGTCCATTGCCACCGGAACGCCCGGGTATCGCGCTTCGGGTGCCGGGTCGTCGCCTCTGTTTCGCCTGATCATCCTGTTAGACTCCCTGCCGCTGTCAGCTCGACCTCGAACCGCTGGGCGCCCTCCACCCACCGGATCGCTCCGGTGGGACAGCGCGCCGCTGCCGTCGGGTCGGCGAATTCGATTCTATCATAGTCCACGACGGCCAGGCCGCCGTCCATTGTCACCACCTCTGGTGCATCCTGAGCGCACCTACCGCAAGCGTTGCAGGCCACAGCACACACATCCGTGGCCGCGTCGCCCTCCAGCAGGTTCCTGCACTGCACGATCAGCTTGTGGTCCATCGGCATGAGCACGAACAGATCGAGCGGGCATGCCTCAACACAGTCGTTGCACGCCGTGCACTTGTCCGTATCCACGATGGGAAGGTCCACGTCGTTCATCCGGATCGCGTCGAACGTGCAAACGACCGCGCAATCGGCCAGTCCGACACACCCCCAGGCACACGCCTTCCCGCCGCCGCTTACCGCAACGGCGGCAGCGCAGCTCTCGATCCCGTCGTACAGGGCCTTCCGCGGCGCGACGTCGGTGCCTCCGGCGCACAGCAGCCGCGCTACCACCTTCGAGGCTTCGCCGGCGTCCACGCCCAGCATGGTCGCCACGTCTTCCAGCTCGGCCTCGCCCATCACCGTACACCCGGCAGGGGCCACCTCGCCGTCGATCGCCGCCTCGGCGAAAGCACGACAGCCCGCGAGGCCGCATGCTCCGCAGTTGGCTCCCGGGAGAATGTCGGTGAGCTCGTCGATGCGGGGATCCTCCCACACGTACAGCTTCCGATTCGCTATCGCGATCAGGGTGCCGAACGTGAGGCCCACCCCGCCCAGAACGGCGACGGAAGCCAGGATGGCTTGAGGATCCAAGCGTCCTCCCCTCAGCCCGTTCCCGAGATATCCGCCTGGCGGAGCACCCACGCCGCCAGCTTGTCCGCCGCCGAGGCCGCAGGCACCGGCCCTGCAGCTCCGTCGCCGGACGGCACTTCCGCCTCTGGAGCGCCCAGTCCCCACCCGGAGGACAGGGCGGCAAGCTGCCGCATCCCCTCGGTCTGCTGAAACGCGCTGATGCTTCCGAGGGCGCGTCTCGGCTCGTCCGATGGCATGTGGTGCACCGTGAGCCGTCCCGCGCCGCCTTCCGCGGCCGGGTGGTGCACGAAGCGGCAGGCGTCGGCCGGGACGAGAGCGGCGATCGCCGGTCCTTCGGCCTCCGCCACGATGGCCAGATCCGCCGGGTCCCCCGTCTGCAACACCAGCAGTCCGGGCGTGATGAAGCGGGATAGCGACGCCGGAGGCGCGGGACCGCGAACCACCAGCACGATCTTCTGAGCGCCATCCAGGAAGTCGACCAGTCCACCCGGTCGCAGGTCGGCTCCGTCCACCTCCATCACGAGGGGCGGTGCGAGCTCTCTTTCCCGCCGACTCCACAGGAAAGGCGGGAAACTGTCCAGCCATCCGCCGTGCGCGCCTTCGTCGTACTTGCCGGAGCGTGCCAGCTCAACCGTCCGTGCCGCGCCAAACGCGCGTCCAGCGCGCGCGAGGGCTCGGGAGGCCGCGTCCCGCAGGTCGGAGCCCGGCTCCACGCTTACGAAGTACAGATCTCTTCCCTGTTCCAGGAGTGACTGGAGAATACGGGCCGCGGCTTCGATCCTCGGGGCCTCGGTGACCGTCACCGGCTCACCGGTCTCCTCGAAGGCGGAGAATCTCTCGATATCGATATGGCCCACGGCGAACGCGCCCAGCTCCGCCGCCGTGCGCTCGGTTCGCGCCTCCGCGGTGGCGCTTCCTGCGTCCAGCAGGCCACGGAGCTCCTCCGACGTTGCCACCAGGGTCGAGTGGAAGTCCTCGCCTGCCTTCGCGAGGATCTCCAGGGCGCGCGCGACGCGCTCATCGGTCTTCTTCTTAGACGGCATATTTGTCCAGCTCTTCATTCAGGACCCGGATCTTGTCTTCCGCCGTGTGAAGCGGAAGGTGTCGGGTCTCGTTGTACCGCGGATTCGATTCGTCCCGGTACAGGACACCAAGCCGGAGAAGCGACGATTCCTCGGCTAGCTCCCTGGCGGCCGCCAAGTTCCTCGGGTCGTGCCGCAGCTGGTTCGGGTATATCTGCCGGAGTGACTCGGGGAGTTCGACTCCATCGGGATGATCCAGCATCTCGATCATCTCGGGATTCCGCACGGCATCGAGGTAGATATCCTCCGTGAACACGGGGCAGCGCTGGAGGACGCGAACGAAGGCGAATCCGCGGTGTGTGTACGCCGCCTGTAGCGTCGCGAACAGGTGGGCCGGGATCCACTCGGCCGTCTGCGCCACGAAGGACGCGTTCGTGATCCCGAGCGTCGCCTCGATCGGATTCAGCGCCGGAAGATAGCTTCCCCGCGGCTGCGTGTTGCTCCGGTAACCCTGCGGCGTCGTGGGCGACGTCTGCATTTTGGTCAGGCCGTAGATGTTGTTGTCCAGCATCATCGCCACCATGTCCACGTTGTACCGGGTGGCGTGTACCCAGTGTCCCGCCCCGATGGACACGCAGTCCCCATCGCCCATCACCACGAACACGTTGAGGTCCGGCCGGTTCAGCTTGATGCCCGTAGCCACCGGGAGCGCCCGTCCGTGCAGTCCGTGAAAACCGTAGGTCTTCATATAGTGCGGGAAGCGGCTGGAGCACCCGATCCCAGAGACGAATACGGTCTCCTCGGGCTTCAGCTGTTCGTCCACCATGAGGCGCTGCGCCGCTGTGAGCACCGAGTGGTCCCCGCATCCGGCGCACCAGCGGGGCTGGGCCGCTTCGTAGTCCCCCAGGCTGAATTCACGATCGTCCTCGACCGGCGTGAGAAGCGAGCAGCAGGATAGGCTCATGCCGCGCCCCCTTTCGAAACGTTGGTCCGGATCACGTCGTAGATGGCCCCCGGCTGCAGGGGTTCACCCAGCACGCGCGTCCAGCAGTCCACGTCCACCAGCGTCTGCGCCCGGAGCATCCAGGCCAGCTGTCCGCGACGCCGATTCTCGTCCGTGATGTATGGCATGTCTGGATCGTCGCTATAGTTGATCTCGATTGTCATGACTTTCTTGAACCGTCCGAATATCGCCTTCAGTCCCGGCTCCAGCGGCGACAGGAACCGCAGGTGGAGCGACGAGACCGAGAGCCCTTCCTTGCGTGCCCGGTCCACGGCTTCCTCGATCGCTCCCTTGGTGCTGCCCCATCCCACGATCAAGAGGTCGCCCGATTCCGGACCGTACACCACGGGAGGTTTCAGCGTACTGTGCAGCACGGCCATCTTGCGGCTCCGCATGTCGGAGCTCTTCTGGTTGATGGCCGATGCGTAGGCCACCCTGCTGTTCTCATCGTGCGCGAGACCGGTGAGTGTGTGCATGCCTCCGGGGGTGCCGGGAATGAAGCGGCGGGACAGTCCCGTCTCCTCGTCCCAATCGTAGGGGGCCTTGCCCTCCGGTACCGGCGACATGTCGGGGGCGGATCCCTGCCATGCCGGATCGAGCACGGGGCGAGGAAACGGCTGCACGCCGGTTGCCAGGTTGGCGTCCGTCAGCACCATCACCAGGGTGCGGAAGGTCTCCGCGATCCGCCGCGCCGTGATCATGGCATGAAAGCACTCCTCGATGGTCGCAGGAGCCATCACTACGTGCGGCGCGTCGCCCGGCTGACCGAACACGGCGGCCAGGAGGTCCGACTGCTCCACCTTGGTGGGAAGACCGGTGCTCGGGCCGCCACGCTGGACGTTCACCAATACCAGGGGAATCTCCGTCATCACGGACAGGCCGAGGAACTCGGTCTTCAGGGCGAGCCCCGGGCCGGAGGTGATGGTGAACGCCACCTTGCCGGAGTAGGAAGCCCCTATCGCGACGCCCACCGCAGCAATCTCGTCCTCTGCCTGGTGAACGACGCCACCGAACTTGTAGAACATCTCGCCGAGCTGGTGTGACACCGAAGTGGCCGGCGTGATCGGGTACATCGCGGCCAGGTCCATTCCGGCGGCCACGGCGCCATATGCGATCGCCTGGTTGCCGTTCATCACCAGGGTGTTCTCGGGCGACAGTCCCGGCGGCACGTCGATCCGGACATCCAGGTGCGCGTCCGCCCACGAGTACCCGAGCTCCAGGAGCTCGTGGTTCCGCTCCGTGATCTCCGGTGCCTTCTTACGGAAAGCGTGGGCGATTTCGTCGCGTGCAATATCCATTTCCCGGTCGAACATCCAGCACAGGATGCCGAGCGCGAACATGTTCTTGCCCTTGCGGGGGTTGTCCACGATGGTGAGGCACTCCTCTTCCATCGGGACTTCAATGATCCGGTAGCTCGCGGCTCCGAGCTCCTGCATGGCTGCGGTCCACTCGGCCCGGATGTCCTCGTCCTTGTGCGTGGCCCACATGTTCTCGACGAGGAGGATCGCGTCGTCCTCGATCGCGTCGAGCCGGTGCCGGGCGAGCAGGACCTGCTCGTTGAAGGCGATGGCGACGTTCGTGCGATCGCCCCAGTTGGTCACCACGTCCTCGCCGATGCGGATCCGGTTGCCGCTGGCGCCCGCCGGGCTCCGGGGAGGCGGCTGAATCTCCGCCGGGATGATCTCCACGGTCCACACGCCGTTGCCCATCTTGGCGCTCACGGCGCCGAAGGTCTGCCCGCATTTCTGCGCGCCCTCGCCGGAATCGGAGACCACCTCCACCGTGCACTGCGGGGACCGGATCGCCTTGACCCGGTTCGCCTTCACGCGCGTCTTAACCGCTGTATCGTCACTCACGAGAACTCTCGTCGTCGTTCAAGTTGTGCTCACCTCTCCGTTCGTCGGCCACCGACCTGCGTACCGCGTCGGCTCCAGGTCCGAGCCGCACGAAACCGCATCCGGTGGTGCATCATCCATGCCTGCGGACGGCACCCCCGAGACACGCCATACATGGCGGAGAACCGGGCCGCCACTTCCCTGCATGACCCACCCGAGGAACGGCGGCGTGGGACATCCTGTCACAAGGTCCCGGCATGGGACGTTGTGACGCAACACGGTTCGAAAGTACGTAAAGTACGCCGTTCCCGACCGATGACCCTCAGCTCGCGGCGCTCCCCGTCTCCGGCTCCACGACACCAATGTAGGGAAGAGCGCGGTAATGGTCACCGTAGTCGAGACCGTACCCCACGACCCACTCGTCGGGAATGTCGAAGCCGACGTAGTCGACCGGCACCGGAACCTCCTGTCCCGGCTTGCGGACGAGGACGCAGCTCTTGAGCGAAGCCGGGTGGCGCGCCTGGAACGTCTCGAGGAGATAGGCAAGAGTGCGGCCAGAATCGAGGATGTCCTCGACGATGAGCACGTGCCGGCCCGTCACGTTGATCCGTGAGTCCATGATCAACCGCACCCCGCCCGCGTAATCGGAGCCGTTCTCGTAACTCGAAAGCGCGATGAAGTCGATGCGTCGGGGGATCGTGAGCTGGCGGACCAGGTCGGCGAGAAAGATGAAGGCCCCGCGAAGGACGCCGAGGAGGAGTATTTCGTCCACCCCGGCGTAGTCCCGCTCTATCGTCGCTGCAAGCTCGCCGACCCGGCGGCGAATGTCGTCCTCGGAGACGAGGACTCGTGGCTGTGCGGCTTCCATGGCGCTCCCCGGCCTCGCGCGGCTTCGCAGGGGCCGGGTAACCCGGCCTCAGTAGAAAGCGTAGCCGACGCCGATCGACACGAACAGGTCGTTCTGAGTCTTGCTGTCGGCGAACGGCTCGGTGTCAAACTTTGAAATATAGTCCCGCAGGTCCAGCCGCACGAACCACCCCTTGCTGAGCTCGACCTGTGCTCCACCCACGAGCGAAATCGCGAAGCGAGTCTCGTCCTGGACGGAGAACTCATCATCCGTGGGGTACATGACCTTCACGACTCCCGGTCCCGCGCCGAAGTACGGACGGACGATGGTGGCGCTTCCCTTGAGCTGGGGACGCCACAGCACGTTGGCCGCTGCCGTCCACACATCAGTAGCCCCGAGGTTAATGGAGGTGGGGAAAGACCCTTCACCCTCGACCACCTGGATGGTCAGGTTCGGATTGGCGTAGCTGCCGTTCAGGGCGACGCCGAAGTTGCCGAACCAGTAGTCCACTTCAAGACCGAACGCGACCTTGGTCGAGAACTCGGCCGACAGCGTGTCTCCCGAGTCCGCCAGCTTGGCCATCGGCAACATGGCGCCGATATAGCCCGTGAGCTCGAAGCGAGAGGGAGACCGCTCTTGGTCCGCCGATTGGGCCATCAACGCCCCTGGAACCACGATTGCGAGAAGTGCGGCCGTGACTGCCGAAGTCCTGATCCGCGCCGGCCATCCCATCGTCCGGTTGGACATTTCCATCTCCTGGTATCCTGACGTTTCTATGGGGGTCGAGTCGCTGCGCTCTTCGCCCGACCCTGCATGGTTCGACGAGTCGCGCCGTGCCGAGGTTTCAGTCCCCTCCGCGCCAGCGCTCAATCTTCTACCCACTCCATCTTCCAGAATCCGATGCCTCCCGCCTGCCGGCCGACGTTCACGGACGCCGCGCGCGATCCGTCCTTCAGGTCGATCACGTCCACGGTGCCCGGGTCGTTACCGATGCCCTCGACGCTGACGAAGGCGTACCGGGAGTCCGGACTCACCGCGACACCATGCGGTATGCGCCTCGAGCTCGAAACGGCCGTTCGCTCGGATCCGTCGCCGAGATCGAACACCCCCACCGAATGGTCGCCCTTGTAAGTCACCACCAGGGTGGCGCCGTCCGGCGTGACGTCGAGGTTGTACGGGCCCGCTCCAGTGCCAAACCGGCGGGTCACCCGCCAGCCTTCGAGGTCCACTTCTACGACCTCCCGATTCTTGTTGCAGGCGATCCAGGCCCGGCTTCCGTCCGGCGACGGCTGCACCCAGGTCGGGCCGCAGCGCGCCTCTCCGTCCGTTCCCGGTTGCCGGCCCGTGACATCCGCCGATACCTGAGCCGCGGGCGGAAGATCGCGCTCACCGCCCGGCGCGAGGTACAGGCGGCGGCTCACCTCGAGTGCCCGCACGTCGATCTCCACCAGCTGGTCGTCCATCATGCAGACCGAGTAGTGCCGTTTCCCGTCGGCCGAAAACCTCGACCCGTGCGGCATCGCGCACGTAGCGACTTCCCGGATCTCGGTCATCGTCTCCGTCTCCACGACCGATACGGAGCTTGGGACCGGATCGCCGTGCAGGTTGAAGTTGACTACGAACAGCAGTCCTCCCGGGGTCACCGCCATGGTGGCCGGGAAGAGCCCGACCTCCGCTGCTCCCATCTGCCGGTCGGACCCGGTCGCGAACTTCTGAACCTGCCCGTACGGCAACCCGTGCGCGATCGACACGTACCAGTTGGACCCGTCCGGCGCGACCGCGATTCCGTGCGGGCCGTCGATGTCGATCGGGTTGAGAGAAGCCTCGATCGTCCGGACGATCTCCGCACCGCGCGGGCCAAAACGGACCAGCGCCACCTGGTCCTGCGATTCGGCGGCCACGTAAACGTAGTAGTCGGCGCGGGGCGGCTCCTGCGCGCCCAGTTGCCCTGCGAACGGAGCCGCCACGGCCGCCGCGACGAACAACGCTCTCCATGCGGACCGGATCATCAAGACGGCAGGCTCTCCCTTCATGGCGAACGCCGGGTCATTCGCGGCACCCTCATCAAAGAACACGCTCCGTCCCCCGCGTGTTAGGGTTCCCTTTGGCACGGGGAGCGGGGGGCACAGTCTAGTCTGGAAACGGGCTGTCTCGCCACCGGGCAAACAAAGGACCGCGGGAAAGTGTATACTGGTGCCGGAGCCACGGAGGGGGATGAGGTCGCGGGCCGGTCTCCGGACTCGGCTCGAGGAAAGTCCGGGCTCCGCAGGGCACGGTGCCGGGTAACGCCCGGGCGTCGCGAGGCGACGGAAAGTGTCACAGAGAACAGACCGCCGATGGCGGACGGCTTCGGCCGGCCGCACAGGCAAGGGTGAAACGGTGGGGTAAGAGCCCACCGCGCGTGCCGGCAACGGCCGCGGCACGACAAACCCCACCGGGAGCAAGGCCAAGCAGGAGCGAGCGGCGGCCCGCCGCGCTCGAGCTCCGGGTAGGCCGCACGAGGCGCCGGGTGACCGGCGTCCCAGAGAGATGACCTCAGCGGGTCTAGCGGCCCGTAACAGAACCCGGCTTACCCCCCTCCGTGGATCTCCGATCCTGATCGACTCTCAGGAGGCCAGGCCGAGCTCCGCGCGGAGACGTTCGGTGATACGCTGCTGATGCCGATCGATGTCGTCGCGGCCCTCGACTTCGAGCTCGTACAGGCGCATCGCCTCCTCGATGAGCCGGAGAAGTGCGGAGAAGCGCTCCGTCTCCCTCTGGATCTCGTCGAGTCGGGACCGCACGACGTCCACGGCCGTGGACATCTCGCCGAGGGATGGGTGCGTCACGTCGCCGGCCCAGCGACTGACGGCTGGCTGCGAGACCCCGACGGCCCCGGCGAGGTCTGTGTACGAGATCGGGAGGTTGTGTAGAAACTTCTGAAAGGCCTCGTAAACGAGCGAGTTCTCTCCATGCAGCCCGGTGGCCGCATACCAGGTCGGTACTCGTGCCTCGCCCATTCTCGCATCCTCGGTCCGCGCAGAGTCGATACAACCCTCTACATAATATTATGCCTCTCAACCCCGAATAATTACAGTGTGCTTCCCCGGGGGACAGCCGTCACGCCACCAGGATCCGGCTGTCAACAGAGCGAAATCGGGCGCCCGCATGTAATATTCAAGGGCCGACCGGCAAATACTAAGGTAGGGTCGGTTGAGATCTGGTTGAGCCCCCCGATGCAGCATCGGGTCGATCACCGACGAGTTAGCGTGAGCGAGAAAAAGCCGAATCCGGACCTGCTGTCGCGCCTGGGGCGTGGCGACACCGAAGCCTTGCGGCAGATCTACCTGTGGTACGCGGATGACGTGTACCGGATCGCCCTTCGGCTCACCGGTTCGTCCGCCGACGCGTATGACGTGACACATGACCTGTTCCTCGGATTGCCGGAGGCGATGCAGCGCTATGATCCGGAGCGTTCCTTTCCGTCGTGGCTTCGCGGGGTGGCCGTGCGAACGGCGCAGATGAGCCTTCGGACCACCAGACGGCGCCGCGAAGTGCCGCTGCCTGAGCTACGGGAGCTGACGGTGAGGCCGCGGCAGGAGGCGGTCGTGGATCGGGTCACGCTGGAGAAGGCGCTCGACGAGCTTACCCCCGAGCTCAGATCGGTCGTGGTTCTCCGGGAGCTGGAAGGGTTGAAGTACCAGGAGATCGCGGACCTTCTCGGGATCACGAAGAGTGCGGCCGCCGTCCGCATCCACCGGGCCCGGAAGAAGCTGAGCCACATATTACGAGGCAGCGCATGGTCTGGCTGACCAGACACGTGTCGTGGCGCGATCTGAATCGGCTTGTGGACGACGAGCTGGAAACCGATGCGCGCGTTCCGGCGATTGAACACGTCGCGGCCTGTCCGAAGTGCTCGCGGCGCGTGTCGTTCCTCGGGAGCCTGCGGAACGCCGGGCGCGACATGAGGCACCCCGCTCCGCCCCACGAGCTGCTGGAGGACGTCCTGCGGAGCCGGTCGGAGGGCGCACGTGTAATTCTCCCGGCGATCCCGGCGCCGCCGAGCGCACGGCGGCGGGCGCTGCCGGCCGTTGCTGCGGCCGCAATCGTGGTGGGTCTGGCGTTCCTCGTTCCGCTGTTTCTCGCGTCCGAAGCCGGCGCCGGGGCCAGCGAGCTCACCTTCGATCCGCCGAGGCCCATCCCGGGGGAGGAAGTTCGCCTGACGTATCGGCCGACGACCGAGCTGGTCGGCGAGGCGGAGCTGCGCGTGCGCCTGCATATCAGACAGCCGAACTCCGAGCCTCCGCGCGGGACCCTGGGAGCGCACGACGAAGTGATGCTCCTTCCGGACGGTGACGGCCGGTACACGGGCCGCTTTCGACTTCCCCCGGATTTCGCCTACGCCGTCATGGCCGTCGAAAGTCCGTCCCGCGACCGCGTGGACGATCGTGACGGCCGCTTGTGGGACCTGCGGGCGCATGCGGAAGACGGCACTCCCAGTCTCGGGGCCGTCCGACAGGAGTTCTTCGTGCTGGAGCAAAGGAGCTGGCCGGAGGCGGGGGAGGCCCTGCACGACATGACGGTTCTCTACCCGGAGCGTGCCGAGGGATGGTCCCGCCAGTTGTTGCACGATCGGCCGGCCCAGCTCCCGGACGAGGAGGCGGCAAGCCGGGTCAAACACCGCGAGCTGTTTCGGGACATCGAGAAGGAGCCGAAGCGGTTCGAGTCTTCCGTCGAAGAGACAGCCGCGATGGTACGCTATGCCGCCGCGCTCGAAGATTCGGCCGCATTCCGCGAGTGGATGACCCGTCTCGAGACATTGGACCCGGCTCACCGCCTGGTCGTGACCGTGCGCCTTGTCGAGTTCGGAGGGGATCCTGCTCGCGCCGCCGCATACCTGGAGCAGCTGTGGTCCGCTGATGGCCGGAGCGCGAGTGACATCTGTTGGGAGGGATTCCAGACTGCGGAGCGTGCCCGGGACGCGGCAGCGGCGCGCCGATGGGCACTGCGCGGCCTCCTGGTGGAGGAAGACGCCGTGCGGATCAGGGACATGGCGCTGGCCCTGGTGGCCCATCCCGAGACCCGGGAGCGGGGAGTTTCGGCGATCCGGGACCTGGTGTCCGACATCTCACAAGCCGCGGACGAGGAACGATCGCTCCACTCCACGCCGGAGGAAGTCGCCCGGGCTTCCCGAAAGCTCCAGGCGGTCCTGCTGGTGGAGCTCGCCAGGCAGCTTCTGACGGCGGGCGAGGCGGATTCAGCGATCGCCGAGTTGGAAGCAGCGGATGGCTTGGGCGAGTGGTTGCCCGACCTTTACCGCACGCGGCTCGAGGCGCGGCTCCTTCAGGGCGACGCACAGGGCGCTCGCGCCGATTTCCACCGACTCGACGCGGATCCGATCTACTCCCGTGAATCGATCGATTCTCTGCGCCACCGGCTTCCCCCGATATCGACCCGAGAGCTGCACTCCGGCCGCGAGCAAGCCGAGCGGGAGATGACGGAGCGAGTGTTTGCGAATCAGGACGTGCGACGCGGACTTCCACCGGTCGAACTGCTCACTTCGACCGGTCAGTCCCGATCGCTGGAGAGTCTCGTGGCCGGCCGGCCTACCGTGTTGATGTTCTGGGACCGCCGGTTGCTCGACCTGGGGGAAGGCATCGATGAGGTCATCCGGGCGCGGAACCTCATCGCGGGTGGTGTCGGCCAGCTGCTGTGGATCACGCCGGAGCCGGACTCCGAGTCACTGCAGGCCTTCACGCGGGAGGCGGGTCTCGGGGTGCCGGTGTACCACGACCCGGGCGCCAAGCTCGCCACGAGCCTGGGGGAGTGGGGCAGCAGCGGCTACTACGTCATCAATCGGGCCGGAATGATCCGAGCCCGTACCAATAGCCTGATGGAGGCCGTCAGGCATCTCGAGGTCCTGCAGCTCGGATCTCGCGACACGGCCTGAGCCGGCGGGAAGACCCGTCGGCCGAAGGTAGCTGGCTGGTCGCGGTTCCACGACGATCCGCCGTTTCCCGGCCGTTCTCTTATTCCCGGCCTCATGACTCAACGGCGGAGGTTCCAATGCGTCTCATCAAACTCGTCACCCGCTCGGCCATCGTGTGCTCCCTGTTCGTGCTCACGCCGCTCACCTTCACGGCCGAGGGAGGCGTGGACGACAATCTGGCCTGCTCCGAAGAGCAGAAGCCGGACTGCAAACGGCAGATCGACTCCGTGTGCACGGCCGGCAGCAAGCCGGCCATGAACTACTACACGGTTGCGGAGCTCTAGTGAACACGCTCGTGAAGGTGCCGCTCGGCGGCGCCGCGTTCATCGCCTGGATGGGGTTCGCGTTCGGCACGTCCACGCCGTCGCTTCCGGACGACGACCTGGGCCCTCCGCCGGTCGAAGTGATCCCGTTGGCGGGTACCACGCTGTACGACGGCGACGTGCTGGCGATGCCCACGCAGATCGCGGTCGCCCGGGACCGCATCGCGCTGGTCGACAATTTTGCCGAACGGCAGGTCCACGTGCTGGACCTGGCAGGCCGCTACGTCGCGGGGCTCGGTAGATCCGGCGAAGGCCCGGGCGAATTCGAGGGTGCGCGTGCACTGGAACCGACCGCCGACGGCCAGGGATTCTGGGTGTTCGACGCCGCGCTGTCCCGCCTCACGCTGGTCGAGCCGGATCGGTGGGATGCGATTCCCGCCTCCAGCCGGGTAACCCTGCCCCTCCGCGGGCCGGCGTTCGTCTTGAGCCTCGTGCGGCTGGCGGATGGAGGGTTCCTCGCGGCCGGGTTCTTCGGCGAAGGGCGCCTGGGGCATTTCACGGAAGATGGCGAGTACGAGGGGGCCTCGGGCGCCCTGCCGACCTCCGACATCGAAGCCCCTCCCGAGGTCGTGCAACACGCCTATCGGGGCAACCTGGAGGCGGACCCGGCCGGAGGCCGTCTCGTGCTCGCCAATCGGCATGCCGGTTTCCTCGAAGTCTTCACTTCGGATGGTGAGTCGGTGCGCCGCATAGACGGGCCGTTCAGTTTCGACCCGGTTTTCGAAGTGAAGGTGGGTGAGCGGGGTCCGAGCCTGGCGACAGGCGAGAGCCTGCGGTTCGGTTACGTGGACGTCGCCACCACGACAGACCGGATCTACGCCCTGTTCTCCGGTCGGACCCGCGCCGGCCACCCGGACGACGCGGTGTACGGACGCGAGGTGCACGTGTTCGACTGGGACGGCACGCTGCACTCGGTTCTGCATCTGGACGCGGACGCCATGGCGATCGCCGTGGACCCTCGGCGAAACCGCCTTCTCACCGTACGACATCTGCCGTCCCCGGCCGTCCTGTCGTACGAGCTGCGGCCGGAGACGCGCCTGGCGGTGCGAATGGCGCGAGCGGACTGACCGACCGTTGAGGTGGGCCGCGGTGTCCGGTACATTCGGCCACCGTGACCACCCCGACGCGTACGATTCGGTTTCCGTTCGAGATACGAGAGCTCGACAACGGGTTGAGAGTGATCCTGCAGCCGGATCGCTCGAGTCCCGTCGTCGCGGTTCATCTCATGTATCACGTCGGGTCGAAGAACGAGCGTCCCGGAGGAACCGGGTTCGCGCACCTGTTCGAGCACCTCCTGTTCCAGGGATCGGAGCACGTCGCTGAGGCCGAGCACTTCCGCCTGATCCAGGAGGCGGGGGGGACGCTCAACGGCTCCACGTGGTTCGACCGCACGAACTACTTCGAGACCGTGCCATCCCATCAACTGGATCTCGCCCTGTGGCTCGAGGCCGATCGCATGGGCTGGTTCCTCGCTTCCATCACGCAGGCCAAGCTGGACAACCAGCGCGACGTGGTGAAGAACGAGCGCCGGCAATCGTACGAGAATCGTCCCTATGGGCTAGCCACGGAGACCGTCCTCCAGCATGCCTTCCCGCCAGGCCATCCATACCGCCACCCGACCATCGGCTACATGGAGGACCTCGACCGGGCGAGCCTGGATGATGTGAAGGACTTCTTCCGCACGTGGTACGGGCCGGGGAACGCGGTGCTGGTGATCTGCGGAGACATTGAACCCGATGAAGCGCTGCGGCGCGCAGACCGGTACTTCGGCGAGATCCCCTCGCGCCCCCCTCCCGACCGCCCGTCCATCGGGACGGTCGTACACGGTTCGCCATCCCTCATCCAGCTCGAGGACTCGGTGAGCGTCCCACGCGTGTACATGATGTATCACGGTCCGTCCGTTCGGTCTCCCGACTACGAGACGGCCGCGCTGCTCGCCTCACTCCTCGCCGGCGGGCGCTCATCGCGCCTGTACCAGGACATGGTGTACGATCGGCGTCTCGCCGCAGACGTGCACGCCTTCGCGTGGCCCCTCGAGAGCGTCGGCATGCTGTGGATGGTAGCGACGGCGCGACCCGGCGTGAGCGCCGAAGCTCTGCAGTCAGGTATGGATGACACGCTGGCCGGGCTCGCCGACTCGCCGCCCCGCGAGAAAGAAGTCTCCGGCGCCCGCAATCGAGCCCGCCACCAGCTGGTGTTACAGCTCGAGAGCGTGGGAGGAAGGGCGAGCGTCCTGGCCCATGCCGCGGTCGTGCGGGGCGACGTGGACTACGTGAACACGTCGTTCGACCTGTACGGCGCGGTTGGCGCGGGAGACCTGCGGGACCTGGCAGCGCGACTTCTGGTGGCAGAGCGCCGGACGGTAGTGCACGTGGTCCCGCGCGAGCCGGGCGCTCCGGTCGACCCGTCGTCCGAGGACGCCCCGTGAGCCTCGATCGGACCCGTGTCCCGGCGTCGGGTGCGGCCCCGGCCCCGACCGTGCCCCGTCCCCACCGCCTGAGGCTCGACAACGGCATGAGCCTGGTTTCGGTGAACCGCGACTGGTTGCCGGAGGCGACGCTCAGTCTGGTGCTGCCCGCCGGCGCTCACTCCACCGCAGCCGGTACCGCCGGACTCGCATCCCTCATGGCCAAGGTCCTGCCAGAAGGCGCCTCCGGGCGAGGGGCACAAGAGATGGCGGTGTGGATCGACGGTCTGGGTCTCCAGCTCCGCGTGTCGGCCGGGTACGACTCGCTGGTCCTCCGGGTACGCACGCTTTCCGAGCAGCTCGAGCCGACGCTGGACGTTCTGGCAGCGCTGGCGCTCGAGCCTGACTTCCTGGTGGCCGAAGTCGAGCGCTGCAAAGCTGAGCGCCTCGACGGGATCCGAAGGCTGAGGGACGAGCCCGTGGAGGTGGCCGCCGACCTCCTGGCCGAACTCCTGTATGGGGATCATCCATATGGACGGCTCCCTCGCGGCCGTCTGGACACGGTCGAGCCCCTGGGGCGCCGGGACCTCGCAGGATTTCATCGAGATCGTTTCAGCCCCCGGGCCGCGACACTGGCCGCGTGCGGCGATCTACCCGACGGCTTCGAGGACCTGGTGGTGGCGCGATTCGGCAACTGGCACGGCCCGGACGTGGACCCCCGGCCCGCGGCTTCCGTCCAGCAGGTATCGAGCCCCGGGACGGTCCTCGTGGACCGTCCCGGGAGCGGCCAGTCCGAGATCCGGATCGCCGGCATCGGCCTGCGCCGGGGGGATCCCGACGAGCCAGCTGCCCGCGTGACCAATGCGATCCTCGGCGGGCTGTTCAACTCGCGCCTCAACATGAACCTCCGCGAGGACAAGGGGTGGACGTACGGCGCCCGGTCCGCTCTCACTCTGCGCCGCGCGCGAGGTCCTCTGACCCTGCGGGCGGCGGTCGATACTCCCGTGACGGTAGATGCCGTGCGCGAGATGCTCGCCGAGGCCGGTCGGATGCGCCGATCGCTCCCGGACGAGGGGGAGATGCGAACGGCTTCCGGGGCCCTCACCCGTTCGCTGCCCCTCCGCTTCGAGACGAGCCGTCAAATAGTCCGGACGCTCGTCGAACAGGTCGTCTACGACCTCCCGGACGACTACTGGAACAGTTTTCCCGGCCGGATCGAGGCGGTTTCGCCTCGCGAGGTGCGGGAAATGGCCGTTCGACTGCTGGATCCCGGCCTATTTGTGGTTCTGGTGGTGGGCGACGCCGAAGCCGTGCTGCCGGATCTCGAGAGCCTGGGTTCGGTGACCCTCCGCGAGGCGCCTTGAGCTTCGGTATGTTTTCGGTTATTCTGGACCCGTGTCAAAGGTGACTGATTGAACGATTCAGACATGATGCCGGAAGACGTCGGGTTGCGGACGAGCCGTTCCGTTTACCGCGGCAACATGCTGGACGTTCGAGAAGACACCGTGCGGTTCCCGAACGGAAGCGAGAGTATCCTCGAGATCGTTCGGCATCGCGGTGCTGCTGCCGTTCTCCCGGTGTACCGAGCGGAGGACTGCGAGCCCGGAACCGGTCCCGACGTGGTCCTGTTGCGACAGTACAGGTACGCCGCGGGTGGCACGCTTTGGGAAGCGCCGGCCGGCAAACTGGACGAGGGGGAGTCCCCGGAAGCCTGTGCAGCCCGGGAGCTCGAGGAGGAGGCGGGGATCAAGGCCAGCCGGCTGATTCCGCTTACGACCCTCCTCACGACGCCGGGCTTCTCGGACGAGCGCATCCACCTTTTCGTGGCCACCGGCCTGGAGAAGGGCCGGCAGGCGCTGGAGGAGCACGAGGTCATCGAGTGTCGCCGTATGTCGTTGGCTCGGGCCGTCGAACTGGTCCTTTCCGGTGAGATCGTGGACGGTAAGACCGTCAGTCTGGTGTTGATGGCGGCGGTTACGCCGGGCCTTCTGAGCGGGTGAGTGAGCGCCGGTCCGGTGCGCGGAGCAACAATCGTGGACCGGCAGGTGTCAGAAGGGCAGGGAAGGGATCTGGCCCGGTGATGACTGCGCCGGGAGATTCATAGAAGCGACAGCGGAGGGACCTTCGGGGGTGTCGGTCCAGGTGCGACGCCCGTCACACGTTCGCTCCCGGGCGGGGAAGCCGGGGAAGCCGGGGAACGCAGGAGAACACAATGGCCAACGCGATAGAGACCGGGAGATTGGAAGGTTCGGAGGCGCGCGTCGATGAGCGGGCGCTGCGGTCGAACCTCAAGGACCTGGATGACGCGGCACTGGTGGCGGAGTATCTGGAGGGCCGACGGCATGCCTTCAACGAGCTCGCCGAGCGCTATCATACCCGTCTCCTGAACTTCATCTACCGTACGATTGGAGACCGGGATCGAGCTGAAGACCTTGTCCAGGAGACGTTCGTACGCGTGTACCGTCACCTGCACAGGTTCGACCCGACCAAGAAATTCTCGACGTGGATCTACACGATCGCGAGTAACCTGGCGAAGAACGAGCTGCGCAACAGGTCGCGGAACCCCCTGGTGCTGTTCCAGGCGATCAAGAAACATTGGGAGGCCGATCACCGTCCCCTCCAGTGGGAGGACAGTTCGTATTCGCCGGACGATCTGTTCCGCAAGCGGCATCTGCGGGAGCAGGTCGAGAAGGCGGTGGCGGAGCTTCCGGAGCATCACCGGGTCGTGTTCGTCCTGCGCGAGATGGAGGGCAAGACGTACGAGGAGATCTCGGAGATCACCGGGGTCACGCTGGGCACCGTGAAATCGCGGCTGAACCGGGCGCGGAACAAGTTCGCCCTGATCATCGGTCCGATGCTGGAGTAGCCGGCGGACGACCCGAGGCGATAGCGACGAGAGGCGGCCGTTTGGCCGCCTTTCTTGCATCCGGGAGCCTGCGGGAACAACCTCCCGACACGCGCGTAATATTCGCACGCTGGAGTCGATCGGCCCGCATGGGCCGCTGGGGCGCTAACGGACGAGAGCTGGCTATCGCGATGTCGTGCGATCAATTCGTTGAACTGTACACGGACTACGGGGACGGTCTCCTGGACGCCGCATTGCTTGCGGAGTTCGAGACACATATGGCCGACTGTCCCTGCTGTGCTCGCTATCACCGCGTGATGCAACGTGGCCTCGAGCTCCTGTCGGACATCCCCCTTCCGGAGAGTTCCGACGATTTCATGCCTCGCCTGAGGCACCGCCTGTACAACGTGGACTGCGGTGTCACGGAAGGCCGCCGGACCTTCGGTGGGAGCGCCGCGCTCGTTGGTGTGGCAGCCGTGGGCCTGCTCGCATTGTTCTGGCTCCCCTTCGCGGCGAGCGTACCCCTGGAGATGGAGCTGGCGGCCGTGTCGGCTCAACCTCCTCCGCCGGGATCCCAGGAGCTGCCATCGCTCTTCCGCAGCGGCCCGTTCGTAAGTACCCTGCTGGTCGAAGACGAATCGTACCTGGACGGATACCTCACGGAGTTCGAGTGGCCGCCTTCTCCACAAGCGCAAACTGCGTTCGCCATCGAAGCTTCCTACCTCCGGTCGGAGCCCACACTCTTCAACCGCTGAGTCCGCCGGTGTGCGTGAACCGCGGAAGCCAGCGCCGGAGGACCCCGTGAGTCTTGCGGCTGACCGTCGTCTGGCCACCCTCGTCGACCGCGGCGAAGTTGAGGGCGTGTTCTTCTTTTACGGGGATGCGGAGCGTCTTCGAGACGACGCAGCACGAGCCCTGGTGGAGGCGGCCGTCGATTCGGCGACTCGAGACTTCAATCTCGACACGTATCGCGCATCGGAAGTCAGCCCGGAGACGCTGGCCGCGTCACTGGCGATGCCACCGGTAATGGCTTCTCGGCGCGTGGTAGCCCTGTTCGGAGCGGAGCGCCTGACACCGACGGGGTGCACGGTGGTGCAGGATGTGCTCGACCGCACGCCGCCCGAGCTGACCCTCGTGGTGACGGCGACGATTCCCAAGGGTTCGCGCAAGGCGTTTTACCGGAAGATGAAGGAGGGGGCCGTCGCCCTGGAGTGGGCGGCTCCCCGGGATGCGGAAATACCGGGGTGGTTGATCGAGCGTGCTTCCGAGACCCACGGGATCGTCCTGGACGCGCGGGCCGCCGAGGCGCTGGCGGCGGCGGTCGGCTCCGACCTCGGCCTGCTCGAGTCCGAGCTGGAAAAACTGGCTTCCACCGGAAGCGGGGAGCCGGTGACGGTCGAGCGGGTGGCCGAGCTCGTGCCCAACATCAGGCCCGTCAATCGGTGGGCGTGGCTCGATCTGGTCGCCGAACGCGACTACCGGGCGGCCCTGGCCGACTTGCCAACGCTCCTCTCGGCGCCCGACTCGAGCGCCGTGGGACTGATCAACGCGATGACGGATCACCACGTGCTTCTCGGTATCGCGGCCGAGGGAGGCGCCGCCCTCCTGCAGCGCACCCTGGGCGAGGCGGGCAAACCGTACCTGAAGTTCAAAGTGCGCACGTTCACGAGTCAGTCGCGCCGCTGGACCGGCGAAGAGATCGACCAGGCTCTTCAGTTGCTGCGGCGGGCCGATTCCCGCGCCAAGACCACGGGGGGACGCGACCGAGCCGTTCTCGAAGAACTCCTCCTCGGGTTGCAGGCCATGCACACGGGGCGGGGCTCGTGATGCGCCCGGCGACGCGGTGGGGATGGCGGTCAGCCGCCTGGATGGTGCTTCTGCTGGCCCCCGGGGCCGCGCTGGCACCCCCGCTTTCCGCACAGTCGACGCAGGTTCTCGATTCCGTGGAACGCGCGGCGGATCTCGGTCAGGCCGACGAGGCACGCCGCGTGCTTGCCGAGTGGTTCGCCTCGCCTGGAGCCTCGGACCGGCGAGCCGACGTGGAGCGTGCCCGGTTTCTCAGAGCACGCCTGACGGCGGACCTGGATTCGGCCCGGGTCGACTACCTGTGGGTCGCCGTGCGCGGGGACTCGCGCTACGGCGCGGCGGCGAGACTCAGGCTGGCGCAGCTGTACGTCGCCGAGGGTCGCCTGGACCGGGCGGAAGCGGACCTGGCCAGGATGCGGGCAGACTTTCCGGGGAGTCCGCTCACCTTCACGTCCTGGCTGTGGACGGGCAACGTGCTGGCCGCCGCCGGGGACCGCGCCGGGGCCTGCGCCGCATGGGAGACCGCATCCTCGCTGCGTGGGACTCCCGCCGCTGAGTCGGATCGTGAGCTGGTTCGAGCAGCGCTGGAAAACTGCCGCAGCGACGGAGCGCCGGCCCTGACGGAAACGTTCTCCGTACAGCTCGGAGCTTTCGGCTCGCGCGAGACGGCGGAGGACGTTCGCAACCAGGTGGTGGCCTCCGGATCGAGCGCGCGCGTTCTCGAAGCTTCCGAACCAGGCGGGTTGTACAGGGTCCGCTCGGGCCGTTTCGCAGGCCGGGAGGAGGCGGCGCGCCATGCCGTGCGCCTCGCCGAGGCCGGCTTCGAGAGCATCGTCGTTCCGGAGGAGCCGTGAGCCGGGCTGCGGCCCACACGCCGCTCATCCAGCAGTACCTGGACATCAAGGCACGGCATCCCGACTCCATCCTCTTCTTCCGGGTCGGAGACTTCTACGAGATGTTCTTCGAGGACGCGGAGGAAGGGAGCCGCCTGCTCGGAATCACCCTGACGTCGAGGAACAACGGGGGCTTCGGTGACGTCCCTCTGGCCGGCGTGCCCGCCAAAGCGATCGACGAGTATCTGCCGAAGCTCGTTCGGCAGGGCAGGCGGGTCGCCATCTGCGAGCAGGTGGAGGATCCGTCCGAGGCGGAAGGGATCGTCCGCCGGGAGGTGACGGAAATCGTGACACCAGGGGCTACCCTGGAGGACTCTCTCCTCAGCGCCGGCCGCAACAACTTCGTCGCGGCCATAGCCGGCGGCGACCCGGTGGGAATAGCCACGGCCGACCTGTCCACGGGCGAGGTGGAGGTGCGTGAGGTTGCGGCCGGAGCGCTGGCGGACGAGCTGACGCGTCTCGAGCCGGCGGAGGTCGTGGGAGCGTCGGATTCGAGCCTCGCGCTCGAGGGTCCATGGGTCCTCACGGAGCGGGAGGCGTGGCGCTTCGCGCCCGACGTGGCCGCCGAGGCCGTCAAGCGGATGTATCGAGTTCGGGATGTCTCGGGCTTCGGGCTTGAGGCTGGAGACGCGGCGCACATGCTGAGTGCCGTCGGGGCCGTGCTCGGCTACCTGGAGGAGGTCCGTCCCGGGGGAACCGGGCACCTCAAGGCCCCGCGGGTCGAACGATCGGGCCGCTACCTCCACCTGGACGAGATGACCCGGCGAAACCTCGAGGTGGTGGAGCCGATTCGGGACGAGGCGGGCGCGACGCTCCTCCAGGTGCTCGACCGGACGCTCACGCCAATGGGCCGCCGGATGTTGAGGCGTCGCCTCCTGGCTCCCCTGGTCGATCTGGCGGAGATCGAGGCTCGGCTGGAGGCGGTGGCCGAGCTGCACGCGTCGCCGGGGGACCGAAGGGCGATGCGGGAATCGCTGCGGCACGTCCAGGATCTCGAGCGTCTAGCCGCCAAGATCTCTGCCGGGCGGGTCAATCCGCGGGAGCTTATCGCGCTAGCGAGGTCGCTCGACGCCCTTCCCGCCATCACCCGAGCGGTGGGCGACCCGGCCACGGCCCGCCTGCGGGCCCTTCTGCGGGACTTCGACGTGCTGGACGACGTTCGGGAGGCGGTCGAGGGTGCGATCGATCCGGAAGCGCCGGCCCTGATGTCGGGCGGTGGAGTGATCCGCCCCGGATACTCGGCCGAGCTGGACGAGTTGCGGGCGCTGCGCGAGGGCGCCGTGGACTGGATCGCCGGGTTGCAGCTGAGCGAACGCGAGAGCACGGGGATCGAGAGCCTCAAGATCGGATACAACAAGGTCTTCGGGTACTACATCGAGGTCACCCGCTCCAACCTGGCTCGCGTTCCGGATCGATACATCCGGAAACAGACGCTCACGAACGCCGAGCGGTACGTGACGCCGGAACTCAAGGAGTGGGAAGAGAAGATCCTGGACGCCGAAACCGGGATCGCCGCTGCGGAGAGCCGCCTGTTCATAGCACTCCGAGAGTCTCTACAGTCTGCCACGGGTCGGCTGCAGGACACGGCTGAACGCGTGGCGGAGCTGGACGTGCACGCGGCTCTCGCGGACGTGGCGGAGAGAAACGCGTACGTCCGGCCGGAGATGAGCGCTGGCTTCGGTCTGGACATCCGGGCGGGAAGACATCCGGTGGTCGAGCAGGTGATCGCGCGGGAGGACTTCATCCCGAACGACGTGAAGCTGGATCGCGATGCCTTCGCCATGATCCTCACGGGTCCGAACATGGCCGGTAAGTCCACGGTGCTCCGGCAGGTGGGATTGATCGCGCTCATGGCTCAGAGTGGGTCGTTCGTCCCGGCCGACTCCGCCCGCCTCGGCGTATGCGACAGGATCTTCACGCGCGTCGGGGCCTCCGACAGCCTGGCGCACGGGCAGAGCACGTTCATGGTGGAAATGACGGAGACGGCCTCCATCCTGAGCGGAGCCACCGATCGAAGCCTGATCCTGCTGGACGAGATCGGGCGCGGTACCTCCACCTACGACGGCGTGGCGATCGCGTGGGCCGTCACGGAGTTCATTCACGACCGGATCGGTGCCCGCACGGTGTTCGCCACGCACTACCACGAACTCGTGGAGCTGGCGGACCAGCTCGAGGGCGTCGCGGCCTGGAACGTGGCCGTGCGCGAGACGGGTGAGGATATCGTGTTCCTGCGGAGCCTCGAGCCCGGGGGGTGCGACCGCTCGTACGGCGTTCACGTCGCCCGGCTCGCCGGCGTGCCGCGCGAGGTGATCGAGCGAGCCTTCACCGTCCTCCACGAGCTGGAAGACGGGCCCGGAGGCGGGACCCGCCTGAGTCACCTCGGGGAGCGCGAGCGCGGCCAGCTGACGCTGTTTGACCTGCGGCCGTCCCGACTGCTCGAGCGGCTTTCGGAGCTCGATCCGGAGCGAATGACACCGATCGAGGCGCTGGTGGCGCTGGAGGAGCTCCGCCGACTGTCGGAGGAGAAGGCGTGAGGCCGGCCGGCCGGCGCCAACCGGGCGCCCGGTGTCGCTTGTGGACGGCTGTCCTTTCGGCCACGCTGGTGTCCGGAGTGAGCGGCTGCGCTGACACCGTGAACCCGCAGGTGGGAGGGCTCAGGCTCGGAGTCCAGAACGCGCCTCTCAAGCCGCCGGTGCGGATCGACTCTCTGCACCCTTTCGAGTATCCATCCTCGGCCTGGTCGTATGGCGCCAGTGGGACGACCGTCCTCAAGATCCTGATCTCGGAGTCGGGTTCCGTGGATTCGGCCTTCGTGATCCAGTCCAGCGGCGACCGGGCTCTCGATTCGGCCGCGGTGGTCAATTCCCGGCAGCTCGAGTGGGAACCGGCCGAACAGGGGGGGGAGCCGATCCGCATCTGGGGAAGGCTGCCCGTCGTCTATCCAAGACCCGAGGAACGTCCCGATGAGCCATAGACCACATCCGAGACCGTACGACGATGTGCTCCAGACCATCGGGTGGACACCTCTCATCCGACTCAACCGGGTTACGGACGGAGCGCGCACGCCGGTGTACCTGAAGGCCGAGTCGTTCAACCCCGGGGGTTCGGTGAAGGACCGGATCGGCGTGGCTCTGATCGAAGCGGCTGAGAAGGAGGGGCTGCTGCGGCCCGGAGGCACCATCGTCGAAGGCACCTCGGGTAACACCGGAATCGGCATCGCGGTAGCGGCGGCCGTGAAGGGCTATCGGTGTGTGTTCACCATACCGGACAAGATGAGCGACGAGAAAGTCCGCCTCCTGCGCGCGTTCGGTGCGGAGGTCATCGTCACGCCCACGGTAGATCCGGATCATCCGCAGTACTATGCCACGGTAGCACGCCGCATCGCCGGCGAGACGCCGAATTCCTACCTGGCAGACCAGTTCTACAACCCGGTGAATCCGGAGGCGCACTACCTTACGACCGGTCCCGAGATCTGGGAGCAGACGGACGGCCGGGTCACGCACTTCGTGGCGTCCCCGGGTACCGGCGGGACGATCAGCGGTGCCGGGCGGTTTCTCAAGGAGATGGACCCCACCATACGTGTGATCGCCGGCGATCCCGAAGGGTCCGTGTTCGAGCGGTACTCGCGGACGGGCGAGATCGGAGAGGGAACCCCGTACAAGGTCGAGGGCATCGGGAACGACAAGCTCCCCGGCACTCTCCACTTCGAGTGGATCGACGAGTTTCGCACGGTCGGTGACCACACTGCCTTCCACATGGCGCGTCGCATTACGCGAGAAGAAGGTATGTTCGTCGGCGGTTCCACCGGGTTGATCGTGCATATAGCGGCGGACGTCGCCCGAGAGGTGGACGATCCGGACGCGTGCGTGGTGGCCATCCTGTGTGACACGGGCGAGCGCTACCTGTCGAAGGTGTTCAACGACGAGTGGCTGGAGGCGAACGGTATGGGCGACCTGGTTGACCGTCCGTCGGGGGTTGCAGGGCGCGATCATGAGTGAATCGATGCGAGTGGCCGTCGTCCTCGGAGGGACGAACGAAGAGCGCAACGTATCTCTCGCCTCCGGTCGAGCCGTGGTGGCCGCACTCCGCGAGCGCGGCCACGAGGTGGTCGCGGTGGACCCCGCGCACGGAGCGATCCTGCCGGAAGAGGAATCCCATATGCTTGGCGGGGCGGTCGGTGTGGACCCCCCCGGGCTCGACGAGCTGGCTCGGCTCGGTACCTCTTGGGTAGGAGCGGCGCTGGCCGAGCTGCCGGCCGTCCGGCGGGCCGATGTCGTGTTCCTGGCGCTGCACGGGGAGTTCGGGGAGGACGGTACGGTCCAGGGACTGCTCGACCTGGCCGGGGTGGCGTATACGGGCAGCGGGTGCCTGGGAAGCGCCGTTGCGTTCGACAAGAGAATCTCGAAGGAGCTGCTGGCTCACGAGGGCGTTCCTACCCCCGCCTGGACGCCATCCTCGGCGACGTCAGCCGAGATCGTGGAGGTCCTCGGCCTTCCCCTCGTGGTGAAGCCGGCATCGGGGGGATCGAGCGTGGGTCTGACTGTGGTGCGGGCGGCGGAGCAGCTGGGGCCGGCGCTGGCGCTGGCGGCCAGGTACGACGACGACGTGCTGTGCGAGGAATTCGTGCCGGGGCGCGAGCTGACGGTGGCGATCCTCGAAGGCGAAGCGCTTCCGCCGGTGGAAATCATCCCGAGTCACGACATCTACGACTACGAGTGCAAGTACACGGCGGGGATGTCCCAGTACGACGCTCCGGCCGACCTGTCTCCCGCCGAGACGACCCGCCTGCAGGACCTCGCGGTGCGGGCCTACGCGGCGCTCCGCCAGACGTCATACAGTCGCGTGGATTTCAAAAGGATGGACGACGGGTCGTTGCGGTGTCTGGAGGCGAACAGCCTGCCCGGCCTCACGGCGACCAGCCTGGTGCCGAAGGCGGCGGCCGCCGCGGGGATCGAGTTTCCCGAGCTGTGCGAGCGCATTGCCCGATCGGCGGTTTCGCGGGCGAAGCGGGATCCGGGGCGCGCCTGATGGGTTTCGCGGACCGAAGGTACGATTCGCGCCGCCCACGCGGCTACGGCGGCGGCGGGTACAGCGGTCCGAGTGGAGGGGCCGGTCTGTTCGGCTATTCGCTCACTCCATGGGTCAAGCGGCTTCTCATCGCGAACTTCGTGGTCTTTCTCGCGATCAGCGTGCTCGGCCTGCTGCCTTTCAGGTGGGCGGTGGACACCCTCGGGTTCTCGACTCCGGACCTCCTCAGGCACCCGTGGTCGCCCGTTACATACATGTTCGTGCACGCGAACTTCGGGCACATCTTCTTCAACATGCTGATCCTGTTCTTCTTCGGTCCCCCGCTCGAACGGGCCTGGGGAGGACGCGAGTTCCTGAAGTTCTACCTGTTGTGCGGGGTGGGCGCCGCTCTGACCTCGGTGCTGCTGTACCGATGGATAGGACCGGTCCTGGTGATCGGGGCGTCGGGCGCGTTGATGGGGGTGATGCTCGCATTCGCCATGAATTGGCCGGACGCGCGCGTGCTTCTGTGGTTCGTGATACCGGTCAAGGTGAAGTACCTGGTGGGGGTCATGATCGTCTTCGATCTTCTCGCAACTCGCTCCGCCCTGGGCGGGCAGGCCGGAGGAGGGGTGGCCACCTGGGCGCATCTCGGAGGCGCCGCGACTGCGTGGATCTACCTCCGGTACGGGGACCGGATCGAGGCCAGGCTGCGCCGCATGAACCCGAGGCGGGCACACATCGGCGTCGAGAGGGGCAGGAAGGCAACCGGCGAAAGCCGCCATGCCGGCAAGCGCCGCCGGGACCGACCGGTGGATGGCGATACGCTGGATGAAGTGGATCGCATTCTGGACAAGATCCGCGACTCCGGCATCGAGTCGTTGACGGCCAAGGAGAGAGAGTATCTGGACGAAATGAGTCGTCGTTACCGCGGTCCCGCCTGAAGCGCGGAGCGCCCCTTTCCACAGAGCGACGTCTTTTCTACTATGTGGCCCCCCGCCACGCGGCGGGGGCCGTTGGACGTGAACCCCCGACAGGAGGTGAGGTGCGATGGGTACCGAGTACGGTTCCTCCGATATCAGAAACATCGCGGTTCTCGGTCATGGCGGCAGCGGCAAGACGACTCTGGTCGACGCCATGTGCTTCATAGCGGGCTCCACCACGCGGCGTGGTTCGGTAGAGAACGGCACGGCGCACACGGACTTCACTCCCGAAGAGAACGATCACGGCATCTCGATCAACCTGGCCATGGGCCGGGCCGAGTGGATCGGCGCGAAGATCAACCTGATCGACACGCCGGGATACCTGGACTTCTTTGGCGAGGTGGAAGCCGGAGTGCGAGTGGCCGACGGCGGTCTCATAGTGGTGAGCGCCACGAATGGAGTGGAGGTTGGTACGGAGCGCGTGTGGTCGACATGTGCCCGTCGCTCCCTGCCGCGAATGCTGTTCGTGTCGATGATGGATCGCGAAAACGCCAGCTTCGAGAAGTGTTTCGACCAGATCCGCGACACGCTGTCGGCTGAGGCGATCCCGGTGGAAGTGCCGATCGGCACAGGTGACGACTTCAGCGGGATCGTCAACCTGTTCTCCAACAAGGCTCACGTCTACAAGGCGGGATCGGCCAAAGGCGAGTACCAGGAGACGGAGATCCCCGGCGAGTTGCTGGACACGGTTGAGCGGTACCGGGAGCAGTTGATCGAGACGATTGCGGCGACGGATGACGAGCTTCTGGAGGCCTATCTCGAGGGCGAGGAGCTGGATCGCGACAAGGTGTTGGCCGCCATGTCATCGGCGATGTGGCGCGGGGAGCTGTTCCCCATCTTCTGCGGATCGGGCGATACGGGACGCGGCGTACGCGCCGTGATGAACAAGCTGGTCGAGCTCATGCCATCGCCCGTCGATTCAGGTCTGGTCGAGGTCTCGAACGCGAAAGGTGATGTCACCGAGTTGCAGCCGTCGGACTCGGAGCCGCTCACGGCGATCGTCTTCAAGACGACCCAGGAGCCGCGTGTCGGCGAGCTCACCTACTTCCTGGTGTTCTCCGGATCCGTTCGCGGAGGTGTGACCGTATCCAACCCCGGCCGGAATACTACGGAGCGCCTGTCGCATCCGGGCACTCCGGACGGCGCGGGCCGCCACGAGGTCGAGGTCCTGCACGCCGGGGACATCGGGGTGATCGCGAAGCTCAAGGACACGCACACGGGAGACACCCTGTGTGCCCAGGGCAAGGACTTCCGCCTTTCTCCGATCAACTGGCCGAAGCCGGACATCGCGATCGCCATCTTCCCGGCTTCGCGCGGAGAGGAAGACAAGCTGGCCAACGGACTGAACCGGGTTCACGAGGAAGACCCGACCTTCGTGGCGGCGTACGATCCGGAGCTCGGCCAGACGATCGCCCGCGGGCTCGGTGAGCTCCATCTGAATGTCGCGATGGAGCGCCTGAAGCGGAAATTTGCCGTGAACGTGGAAACCGAGGCGCCGCGCATCGCATACCGCGAGACGATCACCAGGAAGGCCCAGGGCCAGGGACGGTACAAGAAGCAGACAGGTGGCCGCGGGCAGTACGGCGATTGCTGGCTTCGGGTGGCGCCGCGGACTCGCGGCGAGGGCTTCGAGTTCATCAGCAAGATCGTGGGCGGTGTGATCCCCAGCAAGTTCGTTCCGGCCGTCGGCAAGGGCGTCCAGGAGGCCCTCGCCAGGGGGATTCTCGCCGGGTACCCGGTGGTGGACGTCGAAGTGGAGTGCTACGACGGGTCCTACCACGCGGTGGACAGCTCCGAGCAGGCGTTCAAGGTTGCCGGCTCGATGGCGTTTCAGAAGGTCGCACGTGACGCCGGCCCGATCGTGCTCGAGCCGATCCTCGAGGTCGAGGTGCGGACGCCCGAGGAGTTCATGGGCGAGGTGATCGGGGACCTCAACCAGCGCCGGGGCCGGATCATGGGCATGGACGCCGATGGGCACTGGCAGGTGGTCAAGGCGAAGGTGCCCCAGGCCGAGATGTACCGCTACTCGACGGCGCTGCGGTCCCTGACCCAGGGCAAAGGCGGTCACTCGCGCGATCTGTCGGGATACGAGCCGGCCCCTCCGGACGTGACCAGGAAGATCATCGCGGAGGCCGAAGAGCGTAAGGAAGAAGAGCACCGCTGATCGCAGTGCCCAGGCAGGGAGTGAAGTCGTTTGGCGGGACATAGCAAATGGGCCCAGATCAAGCGCCAGAAGGCGGTCAACGATCAGGCCCGCGGAAAACGGTTCTCGAAGATGGGTCGCGAGATCGCCGTGGCGGCGCGCCAGGGTGGTGGCGACTCCAACTTCAATCCGCGCCTGCGCACGGCGATCGCCAACGCCAAGGCGGAGAACATGCCGCAGGCGAACATCGACCGTGCCGTCAAGCGAGGCACGGGAGAACTGCCGGGCATGACGTTCGAGGAGACCACGTACGAGGGCTACGGGCCCGGCGGCGTTGCCATCTACCTCGAGTGCGTGACCGACAACACGAACCGCACGGTGGCCGAGATCCGGCACATCATGAGCAAGGGCGCCGGCAACCTGGGGCAGAGCGGCTCGGTGGCCTGGATGTTCGAGCGGAAGGGCCAGATCTATGTCGACGCGAAGCGGTACACCGAGGAGGTGGCCCTCGAGTCGGCGCTCGGGGCGGGCGCGGAGGACATGCACACGGAAGACGAGCTGTACATCCTCACCACGTCGGTAGCCGACTTCCACGTGGTCCAGGACGGGCTCCGCGAGCAGGGAATCGAGTTCGAGGAGGCCGAGCTGGCGATGATCCCCACGACGTCCGTGAACGTCGAGGGCCGTGAGGCCGAGAAGCTCATCAGGCTGGTGACCGCGCTGGAAGAGCAAGACGACGTGCTGAAGCTCTACTCGAACTTCGAGGTGGATGACGAAGCGTTCGCGTCTCTCGAGGGCTGAAGCCGCCCGCGGCCGGGCCCGGCCGTGTTCGGGCGGGGCGCCGGGCGTCACGTGAGAGTCCTGGGAATCGATCCTGGATCCACGGTGACGGGGTACGGGGTGGTCGAAGGCAGCGGGACCGATTGGCGGCTTATCGAATGCGGGATCATCCGCTCGCCGCGGAAGGGCGATCTGGCCGTACGCCTCCTGCACATCTACAGTGACATCCAGGCAGTGATCGAACGGCTGCAGCCGGATTGCATGGCCGTCGAGGGTGTCTTCTACCGTGAGAACCCTCGCACGGCGGTGGTGCTGGCACACGCGCGCGGCGTGGCCCTGCTGGCCGGGGCCGAAAGCGGACTGCTGGTGGCGGAGTATCCGCCGGCGGAGATCAAGAAGGCGGTGGTCGGAACGGGCCGGGCGACCAAGACACAGGTGGGATTCATGGTACAGAAACTCCTCGGGCTGGCGGAGCCACCCAGCCCGTCCGACGCGTCGGACGGATGTGCCGCCGCATTGTGTCACCTCATCGTCGGCACCGGCCCGCTCGCCCGACTGCGCGAGACGTCATGATCAGTCGCATCCGGGGCGAGCTGGCCGCGGTTCGTCGAGACCGCGTCGAGATCATGACCGTCGCCGGCGTGGGCTACGACGTGATCGTCCCGTCCCGGGTCTTCGAGGACCTGCCCGAGCCGGGCGGGGAGGTTGACCTGCACACGGCTCTCGTCTCGCGGGACGACGGGATGGAGCTGTTCGGTTTTGGCAGCGCCCTGGACCGTGAGCTGTTCCTCCGCCTTCAGAGCGCCTCCGGCGTGGGTCCTCGCCTGGCGCTCGCCATCCTGGGGACGCTCCAGGCCAACCGGATCGTGAGTGCGCTGCGTAGCCGCCATCACGAGACGCTGCAGATGGTGAGTGGGGTGGGGCGGAAGACGGCGGAGCGCATGGCCCTGGAGCTGGCGGACAAGCTGGACGACCTGGCAGACTCGGCCGGCCCGGCCGCCGAGTCGCTGGACGGCGGGTTGGCGGCGCTCGGGGCTCTCAAGGCCCTCGGGTACTCCCGGCTCGAGAGCGAGAAGGCCCTCAAGGCGGCCCGTCGGGAAGTCGGCGGAGACGTCGATACCGAAGAAGTGATCCGAGCCGCCTTGCAACACCTGTAGCGGCCATCCCGGAGATCCCGATGTCGGAACGCCTGGAAGTCACGACCCCGCAGCCGCTCGACGGCGAGGTAGGTCACGAGCGGTCGCTGCGCCCCGACCGCCTCGCGGAATTCGTGGGCCAGGATACGGTCAAGGAGGCGCTCGACGTCTACATTCGAGCCGCCCTGCAGCGCCAGGAAGCGCTGGATCACACCCTGTTCTTCGGCCCTCCGGGTCTCGGGAAGACGACGCTGGCCATCCTGATGGCCCGCGAGCTGGACGTGAACATCAAGATCACCTCGGGCCCGGTTCTCGAGAAGCCCGGTGATCTAGCGGGTCTGCTCACCAATCTGGGCCACGGCGACATCCTGTTTATCGACGAGATCCATCGCCTGCGGCCGGTGGTCGAGGAGTACCTGTATCCGGCCATGGAGGACTATCGGATCGAGATTCGGCTGAGCGAAGGGGCCCGAGCTCAGACCGTGTCGATGAAGATCGAGCAGTTCACCCTGGTTGGCGCCACCACCCGGTTCGGACTTCTCACCCCGCCGATGAGGGCGCGCTTCGGGGTGGTCGAGAGGCTCAACTACTATCCGCCCGAGGAGCTCCAGCAGATCGTCGAACGCTCGGCCGGAATCTTCGGTGTATCGATCGACCGGGATGGAGCCTCCGAGATTGCCCGGCGCTCGCGCGGCACCCCGCGCATCGCCAACCGGCTTCTGCGCCGGGTGCGCGACTTCGCCCAGGTAAAGTCGGACGGGCGAATCGACGGAGACACGTCCCGCGGGGCTCTGGAGATGCTGAACGTGGACGAGTACGGCCTCGACGAGATGGACGCCCGTATCCTGCGAGCGATCATCGAGAACTTCGGGGGCGGTCCCGTAGGTCTGGGCTCGCTGGCCGTGGCCGTGAGCGAAGACACCAACACGCTCGAAGAAGTATACGAGCCCTATCTGATCCAGAACGGCTATCTGCACCGCACGACCCGTGGCAGGGTCGCCACGCCGCGGGCCTTCCAGCGGTTCGGATACGCACTTCCAAAGGATGGAGAGTCGGCCCAGGCGGGACTGTTCGGGGATGACGGCTGACCGGGGGCCCGCGCTTCGCACGGCCGACTTCGACTACCCGCTTCCCGAGCACCTCGTCGCCAGCCACCCGGCCGACCGGAGGGATGAAAGCCGCCTCCTGGTCCTGGATCGAGAGGCCGGATCGCTGGCCGATCGCGGCTTCCCGGACCTCCTGGAGTACCTGGCTGAGGGCGACGCCCTGGTGGTCAACGACACGCGCGTGTTTCCGGCCCGCCTCCAGGGTAGCAAACCGACGGGCGCCCGTGCGGAGGTCCTCCTGCTCCGCCCCCTCCCGGAGGACGAGGAACAGCGGACGTGGCAGGCGCTGGTGCGGCCGGGCGGAAAGCTGAAGCCCGGCCGGGTCGTCGATGTCGCCGATTCCTTCCGGGTCGCCGTCGAGGACTCCTTCGCCGACGGCAGCCGACGGGTGCGGCTGGAAGGCGATGGCGACCCCTGGGACCTGATCGAGCGCCACGGGGAAGTCCCGCTGCCGCCATACATCAGGCGTGCGGAGAACGCGGCCGATCGTGATCGCTATCAGACGGTGTACGCGCGGGAACGCGGGAGCGTGGCGGCGCCGACCGCCGGGCTCCACTTCACGACCCGCTTGATCGAGCAGATCGAGGCGCTCGGAGTGAGCGTAGTCCCGATCACTCTGCACGTGGGTGTCGGCACCTTCCGGCCGGTGGACGCGGAGGAAGTGGAAGATCACCGCATGCATGCCGAACGCTTCGAACTGTCCGACCGAGCCGCGCGCCTGTTGAATCGCGCCCGGGAGGGAGGCCGACGGGTGTGGGCCGTCGGAACCACGTCCGCCCGAACGCTCGAGACGGCTGTCTCTTCCGATGGCTCGTTCGAGGCGTCGAAGGGATCCACGGACCTGTTCATCCATCCCCCGTATCGGTTCCGCGCCGTGGACGGTCTGCTGACCAATTTCCACCTGCCTCGCTCGAGTCTGCTGATGCTGGTCGCGGCCCTGGCGGGGCGCGACGCCGTGCTGGAAGCGTATCGTCACGCGGTCGAGCAGCGGTACCGGTTCTACTCGTACGGCGACGCGATGCTGGTGGTGTGACATGAGCGACACGAACGGGCGGTTCACGGTCGAGGGGGCGGACGGACGGGCGCGCGCCGGCGTGCTCGTGCTGGACAGGGGTGAGGTCCCGACTCCCTGCTTCATGCCGGTGGGCACGCAGGGCACGGTCAAATCGCTCACGCCAGAGGACCTGCAGTCGATCGGCTCTCGGATCATCCTGGCGAACACGTACCACCTGTACCTGCGTCCCGGCACCGAGGTGATGGCCGGGGCAGGAGGGCTGCACCGGTTCATGCACTGGGACCGGCCCATACTCACCGATTCGGGCGGCTTCCAGGTGTTTTCACTCGCCCGCATCAATCGGGTGGAAGACGAGGGCGTCACGTTCCAGAGCCACATCGACGGATCCCGGCATCTCCTGACGCCCGAGCGGGCCGTCGAAATCCAGGCGGTCCTGGGATCCGACATCATGATGGCGCTCGACGAATGTCCGCCCGGACAAGCGGACCGGCCGACAGCGCGAGCGGCGCTCGACCGGACGATCCTGTGGCTCGATCGCTGCCGCACCCGGCACACTGGTCTCGAGGAGGAAGGGGCGGGGCCTGGTCTCCTGTTTCCGATCATCCAGGGGGCCTCGTTCGCGGATCTGCGCCTGGAATCACTGAAGCGCACCCTCGCGGTGGGCGAATGGCCCGGTCTCGGCATCGGGGGTCTCTCGGTGGGCGAGCCGAAGCAGGTGACCCTCGAGATGTTGGATATCCTCGAGCCGGCCATGCCCCCGGCCTTGCCGCGCTACCTGATGGGGGTGGGCTATCCGGAGGACCTGGTGGAGGCGGTACGCCGGGGCGTGGACATGTTCGACTGCGTCGCCCCGACCCGGAACGGGCGCAACGGGACGGCCTTCACCCGTGACGGCCGGCTCAACGTGAAGCGGGCCGGCCTGGCACGCGACCCGAAGCCGCTGGATCCGGAGTGCCGCTGCGAGTGTTGTCGCAACTACACGCGGGCGTACCTGCGGCATCTGTTCGTGGCGGACGAGCTCCTGGGGCTGAGGCTCCTGTCGCTTCACAACCTCGCGTTTCTGATCGATCTGGCCGCCGAAGCCCGCGCCGCGGTTCTGGCGTCCGAGTTCGAGTCCTGGGCCACGTCGTGGCTGGAGCGATACCGGGCAGGAACCGTTAAGTTATCTGGCTGAACGATACACTGAACCAGGGAGGCCCCTCCCGCCGACAGCGGAGAGGGCCACGGGAGTTGAAAAGTGCTGATCCTCTCGCTTATTCAGGCGCAGACCGCAACGGGGCCGAATCCGTTCGGCACGGTGTTCATGTTCGGTGCCATCTTCATGATCTTCTACTTCCTGCTCATCCGGCCGCAGCGGAAGCAGCAGAAATAGCATGACGAGATGGTGAAGTCCCTTGCCCGGGGCGACGAAGTGGTCACGGTCGGCGGAATTATAGGCAAGATCGTGCATCTCACTGACGATCGCGTGACCATCAAGACGGCCGACGACACGCGTCTCGAGGTCCAGCGGTCCAAGGTCGGAGGCAAGACCGCCGGCGCGGGTTCCGACGGCTGAGAGCGAGCCGGGGAAGGCGGGAAGGTCAGCCGGGATGAGCGTTCGCGCGGTGCGATATCTGGGCGATCCCGCTCTGCGGGAGATGTGCCGCGAAGTGGAGGCGATCGATGACGACGTCCACGCCCTCGTGGACGATCTCCTCGAGACGATGTATGCGGCGGACGGGATCGGTCTGGCCGGCCCCCAGATAGGGGTGCCGCTTCGGGTGTTCGTGTACGACATCAGGGACGACGAGATAGAGCCCGGCGTGCTGGTGAATCCCCGAATCGTCGAGGCGACGGGTACGCAGCGGGAGGTCGAGGGCTGCCTCAGCATTCCGGGACTCGATGAAGTCGTCGAGCGCAGCGAGCGTGTAGTGGTCGAGGGCCTCGATCGGGACGGAGAGCCGGTGCGCGTCGAAGCGGAGGGGCTCCTGAGCCGATGTCTCCAGCATGAGACGGACCATCTCGACGGTGTCCTGTTCATCGACCGCGTGAGTCCACTCAAGCGCCGCATGCTGCTCAAGAAGTGGTCGAAGATGGACGAGTCCCGGCGATAGTCGCCGGTTCGGATCCAACCGCGGAATCGACGGGAAGAGCGAATGAGGATCCTGTTCTGGGGTACCCCCGACTTCGGCGTGCCGTCGCTGCGAGCTCTCCAGGAGGAGGGACACGCGGTGGTGGCCGTAGTGACGCAGCCCGACCGGCCGGCCGGCCGGGGACGCGTGCTGCGTCCGGGGGCGATCAAGACGGTCGCGCTGGAGGAAGGCATCCCGGTGCTCCAGCCGGAGAAGCCGCGTGGCGACTCGTTTCTGGCCCAGCTGCGTGAGCTCGATCCCGAGCTGTCCGTCGTCGCGGCGTACGGCGAGATCCTGACCGACGACGTCCTGGAGCTTCCGACGCTGGGCTCGGTGAACGTTCATGCCTCCCTGCTTCCAGAGCTCCGCGGGGCGGCTCCGGTCAACTGGGCCATCATCCGCGGGCACGAGCATTCCGGTGTCACCATCATGCGGATGGTCCGGGAACTGGATGCCGGGCCGGTGCTGTATCGGGTCGCGGTCGAGCTGGATTCGGACCTGACGGCCGGTGAGCTGTATGAAATGCTGTCCGAGATCGGCGCATCCGCCGTGGTCGAGGCCCTGGCCCAGATGGAAGCGGGCTCGCTGCGTGAGGAGCCGCAGGTCCACGAGCATGCCACGTACGCGCCCAAGATGAGTCGGGAAGGCGCCCGGCTGGACTGGCGGTTGCCGGCGGTCGAGCTCGATCGGTGGATTCGGGGCTGCGACCCCTGGCCGGGTGCGTGGACCACCATCGACGATCGGTCGGTCCAGGTGTTCGGCCCGGAGGCGGATTCCTGCGACGAAACAGGGCCACCGGGCACCGTGCTCGCGGCGAGCTCGCAGCAGGGCCTCGTCGTGGCGACGGGGTCGGGGGCGATCCGCCTGCGGGAGGTCAAGCCGGCCGGCCGCGCGCGTATGTCCGCGGAGGACTGGATTCGCGGGCGAGCCGTGACGGAGGGCCAGTCGTTCGAGTGAAGGTGCCGCTCCTGCACGTGATCGCCACCGATGAGGTGGCGCAGGCTCCGACCTTCCGGTCGGTGGCCGAGGAGCTGATGGAGGCGGGAGGGGAACGGCTCGCGCTTCACCTGAGGCTTCGGCACGCCAACGGACGGAGCTTTCACGGTCTGGCCGAGCGGCTCGGCAAGACGGCTGCCGCTGCCGGCGCCTGGTGTGTGGTCAACGGTCGCGTCGACGTTGCCCTCGCCGCGGGGGTTCAGGCCGTCCAGCTCGGATGGGGAGCGCTTCAGGTGCGCGAGGTCATGAAGATATCGGGAGGACGGCTTGCCATCGGGGCTTCCGTGCACTCGGCGAACGAGGCGAGGGAACGGGCGGAAGAGGGCGCCGACTTCCTGGTGGCCGGTTCCGTATACTCTACGGTGACCCACCCGGATCGAGTTCCGGATGGGCCGGCTCTGGTGACATCGTGCGCCGTCGTCGGCGTGCCGGTCGTGGGAATCGGTGGAATAGACGCGAGCAACGCGGAGCAGGTCATTACCGCCGGTGCCGCGGGAGTCGCGGTGATTCGTGCCGTCTGGCAGGCCGCGGATCCGGTTGAACAGGCTTTGCGGCTCATCGAGCGGGTTTCAGATCGTGCACGCGCATGACCGGGAGGACGGAAGGCGCATGCTCAGGGTAGAAGTCAACGGCACGGACCGGGAAGTATCGGAGGGTCGCTCGGTGGCAGGCCTCCTCGAGGACCTGGAGCTGGATGGCCGACTGGTCGTCGTCGAGCTCAACCGACAGATCATCCGGCGTACCGAGATCGGCCACGTGGTCCTGCAGGACGGGGACCGCGTGGAGATCGTCCACTTCGTGGGCGGCGGTTGAAACACGCAAACGGACATCGAGTCAGGATATGAATACGGTCACGAAGAACCGGGTGGCACCGGATCCGGATCCCCTCACGATCGGTGGCAGGACCTTCGCGTCCCGGTTGATCGTTGGAACCGGCAAGTACCGGGACGCCGAGCAGACGGTGGCGGCCCTCAGGGCGTCGGGCGCCGAGATGGTCACGGTCGCGGTGCGAAGAGTGGATCTCGACGCCTCGAAGGAGGAGAGTCTGCTGCACCACCTGGATCCGCGGGAGTTCTTCCTGCTTCCGAACACGGCGGGCTGCTACACGGAAGACGATGCGGTGCGATACGCGCGCCTGGGCAGGGAGGCCGGGCTGAGCCATTGGGTGAAGCTGGAAGTGATCGGCGACCAGGAAACGCTTCTTCCCGACACGGAGGCGCTTCTCGCGGCGACGAGGACTCTGGTGGCCGACGGATTCATCGTCCTGCCCTACACCAACGACGACCTGATCACGGCCCTGAAGCTCCAGGACGCGGGAGCGGCGGCCGTCATGCCGCTGGCTTCGCCGATCGGCAGCGGGCTTGGACTGCTCAATCCGTTGAATATCAGGCTTCTCAAGAGCCGCCTGGACGTGCCGGTCATCGTGGACGCCGGGGTCGGGACAGCTTCCGACGCCTGTGCCACCATGGAGCAGGGCGTCGATGGAATCCTCATGAACACGGCGCTCGCGGCGGCGGACGATCCCGTACTGATGGCGCACGCGATGCGTCAGGCCGTCGAGGCCGGAAGGGCAGCGTGGCGGGCCGGTCGCATGCCGACTCGCGAATGGGCAGTGCCTTCCAGCCCGTCCGCGGGCATGCTGGATTGACAGCGGTCCCGGGGAGCGCCGCGGCAGATCCGCGCCTCGCCGCCTTTCACATCCTCTCCGACGTGGATCGCGGAGAGTTCGCTGGTCGAGCTGCCTCCCGCCGCCTCGCCGATCTGCGGGGAGCCGACCGCGGGCTGGCTCTAGAGCTGGCGTACGGGTCGATTCGACTGCGAGCGCGGTTGGACGCGGAGCTGACCCTGCTGCTCGATCGGCCGATTCGCCGCCTCGACCCCGCCGTGCTCCGGTGGCTGCGTCTCGGCCTCTACCAGGTGCGGGAGACCCGGGTCCCCGACCATGCGGCCGTGGACCAGACGGTCCGAGGCCTCAAGGGCACCGTCGGACCGAAGGCGGGCGGACTGGCGAATGCCGTCCTCCGCCGAGCCATAAACGAGGGTCCACACGAGGGGGCATTCCCCGACCCGGAAGGTGATCCCGAAGGCTACCTGACCACGTGGGGATCGCACCCCGCCTGGCTCATCCGGCGGTGGCTGTCCCGCTGGCCGCTTGCTTCGGTTCGTCGTCTGGTGGAGAATGATAACCGGGCTCCGCCGGTCACGGTGCGAGTGCTGGACGGCGAAACGCAATCGGCGCCCGACTTCGACCCGGATTCCGGCACTCAACTGGTCCCGGAACCCGGATGGAGGGCCATGTTCCGCCTTCGCGGGGGAGATCCCGAAAGGGCGGTGCGGAGTCTTCCGTCAGTCGTGCAGGATCCCGCCGCGGCCGCGGTGGTAGACTATGTGGGCGATCGGTTCGTCGGTCCCGTTCTGGATGCTTGTGCGGCGCCCGGGGGAAAGGCACTCGGCCTGGCATTCAGGGTTCCGGAAGCCCGGCCGTTCGTGGCTGCCGACGTGAGCGGGCGGCGCCTCGAACGACTGCGGGACCCGGTGTCCCGGCTGGGGCTGGACGTATGCCTGCTCAGGATGGACGCTCGTGCCCCCGCGATCGGCCAGGTGCGGACGGTCCTGCTCGACGCGCCCTGCACCGGCACGGGTGTCCTGCGTCGGCGCCCGGACGCGAGGTGGCGTCTGAGTCAGGACAGGCTCGAATCGCTGGTGGCACTGCAGAGCGAACTGCTCGAGGCGATGGCGAGGGTGGTCGAGCCCGGCGGGCTGCTCGTATACGCGACCTGTTCCCTCGAGCCGGAGGAGAACGAAACGCAGGTCGAGAGATTTCTGGCCCGGCACGGGGATTTCCGGCGGGAGGCGCCGGAGCCGGCGTGGGTTCGGGAGGAATCGACGGACGTCAGAGGTGACCTGCGGGTGCTGCCGTGGCAGTGGGACACCGACGGAGCATTCGCGAGCCGACTGAGGCGTCTCGGCAGCTGAGATCCCGGGGAAAGGGGAACGACAGGATGAGCTACAAGCGGCGCCGCGGGCTGGGAGGCGGAAAGGGAGCAAAGGGCCGAGATCGGGCTGCGGGCCCGGCGCCACAGGAACCGGCAGGCAGCGCTGGCGACAAGCAGCCCGAGTTGGCCGAGGGGACGGCGGCGGCCGCCGCACCGCCCAGCACGGCCACGCTCGCCGAGTTGTTTTCCATCGAAGCGGAGCCGCAGGCGCAGAAGCCCGAGACCGGCGGCGGAAGGCGCTGGCGCCGCTGGCTCATCTCAGCCGTCGTCGTCGCGGCATTCTTCGGCGGTGGCTACCTCGCAGCGGCCCAGTGGGTGTTTCCCGGCGGTCGAACCGTGAAGGATGATTCGTCGATTGTCGCGGTGCCGGAGCTCGTCGGTCTGACGGAAGACGAGGCGCAGGGTCGCCTGGAGCGGGTGGGGCTCGAGTACACCGTGCGCTCGGGCGTGACGCACCACCTGGCCCCGGAAGGCGCGATCCTCGCGCAGGATCCCCTGCCGGGGCAGTACGCGCGGCCGGGCGCTCCGGTGTACGTCTCGCTGAGCCGCGGGCCCGAACTCCACGTGCTGCCGAACGTCTCGGGCCTGTCCGAGCGCCAGGCGGTGATCGTGCTCGAACGCCTGGGGTACGACGTGGCCGTCGAGCGAATTACCCATCCCCTGGAGTTTGAACGGGCCATCGAGACCCGCCCGGAGGCCGGAACCGAGCTTGCCGTACCGGCCGAGGTCACCCTCGTGGTCAGCGAGGGCCGCCCGGTGGTACAGATCCCCGATCTGGTCGGTCGCCACGTGGATGATGCCGAGGGCACGCTGTCCGGGGTTGGTCTGGAACTCGGTGCGATCACGTACGACCCGCAGGCACTGGAGGCGCCCGGCCGGATCGTGGGCCAATATCCGCCCGCCGGTTACAGCCTCCGTGAGGGTGACGTCGTCGAGGTGCGCGTCGCGGGCGATGTGAACCTCGTGGACCCGACGCGCCGCCAGTCAGAGCGGCCGCGTCCATGAACGAGACGATCCGGAAGTGAACTGGGAACACGCCATCCGGCACCACTGGCCCTACAAGATGGTGGCCTTCTTCATCGTATTCCTGCTGTGGCTCGATCTCGCGTCGAGCGAGCGTCAGTCGCAGGAGGTGGTCACCCGGCTCGTGATCGACGTACAGGACTCGGCGTGGGTCCTCCTCGATGCGCCGGATGCAGTGGCCACCACGTTTCAGGGCCGGAACCGTGACCTGCTGGCCCTGATCGGCGACGATCCCGAGGTGCGCATCGGCGTTCGGGAGGTCTCGGGTCCGGTCATGCGCCTGGCTCTCGAGCCCGAGCAGGTGGTGTACGACCGCGACCTGGGCGTACGCGCCACACTGGTCGTTCCCACCTCCATCGAGTTGCAGTTCGAGCTGCTCGCGGAGCGGCGAGTGCCAGTGGTGGCAGACCTGGTAACGGCTCCGGCCATGGGGTTCACCGTCATGAGGCCCCTCCTCGTGGAGCCCGACAGCGTGACGATCAGGGGAGGGTCATCCCGGATCGAACCGATTCACCAGGTGGCCACGCGCCGGGTGTCGCTGGAGGATCTCCAGCATGCGGTCATGCGAGACGTGCCGTTGGAGCTGCCCACGGGCGTGCGCGGTGTCGAGATCGATCCACCCAGCGTTCTCGTGACCGTCCCGGTGGACTCGCTCGTCGTGCGGCAGGTCCGCCTGCCGATTCACGTGTCGGGCGCAGCCGCAGGACGCGTTCGGGTCCAGCCGGATTCGGTGGACGTGGTGGTACGAGGCGCCGCGGCCGCGGTGCGACGTCAGCTCGATTCCGTCTCGTGGGTGAGCGTCCAGGTCGATGAGGTGCCTTCTGGACCGCTGCTGGCTCCCATCGCGGTGGAGCTGACCTCGGGCGGCTTCGTGTCGGCCTCGGCCCGTCCGGAACAGGTGACGGTCAGACCGGAAGGGTCGTGATCGATGAGCTTCCGGGGCGGACCTGTCCTCGGGATCGAATCCTCCTGCGACGAAACCTCCGCCGCCGTGGTCGCCGACAACCGGGTGCTGGGCCACGTCATCCTGTCGCAGGACGCACACGCGGTGTTCGGAGGGGTTGTTCCCGAGATCGCGGCGCGCCAGCACCTGGTCCACATCGACGGCGTGGTGGAGCGCACGCTGGACGAGGCGGGCATAGGCCCCGCCGATTTGGCGGGCGTAGGTGTCACGGCTGGCCCCGGCCTGATAGGCGCGCTACTCGTCGGATTGAATTGGGCGAAGGGGTTCGCCTACGCCCTCGGTCTCCCCGTGGTGGGTGTGCATCACATGGAAGCCCACCTGTATGCGAACTCCCTCGAGTCTCCCGATGCGACTCCTCCTTTCGTGGCCCTCCTGATCTCGGGCGGCCATACCCTGCTTCTGTACACTCCGGCCTGGGGGCGATACGAGCTGCTGGGTGCCACGCGGGACGACGCGGCGGGCGAGGCTTTCGACAAGGTTGCACGGCGACTGGGCCTGGGGTTTCCGGGCGGCCCCGAGATCGAGAAGTTTGCGCAGCAGGGAAACGCGGGAACCTGCAGGCTGCCGCGACCGATGCTATCGGCCGGGGATGATCCGGGCGACGCCTCGTACTTCGACTTCTCGTTCAGCGGGCTGAAGACGGCGGCTTCGCTCATGATCGGTGAGATCGAGGCGGCGGTCGATGGCGACGTCGATGCGGCGCGGGCCCACGTGGCGGCGGAGTTCCAGGAGGCCGTGGTGGATGTGCTCGTCGCCAAGACGATGCGAGCGGTCGAGCACACGCGGTGCCGGCGGGTGCTCCTGGGCGGAGGTGTCGCCCGGAACGCCCTTCTCCGCGAGACCCTGGCGTCGGCCCTGGAGCCGGCCGGCCGGATGTTCGCGCCGTCGCCCAGGCTGTCTACGGACAACGCCGCGATGGTGGCCCGGCTCGCCGAGCACAGGCTGTGGGCCGGGCAGACGGACGGCCTGGACCTGAACGCGGATCCGGCCCTGCCGTTTCCGGGTCTCTCGTAACGCGAACTGAAAGAACGTCATGTATCCGGAATTGATCACACTCAACCTGCCGGTCCTCGGCCAGATCACCATCACCACGTTCGGCGTCATGATGGCGGTCGCCTTTCTGTCGGGCTTCCAGGTAATCCGGATCCAGCTGAAGCAGCAGGGCAGGGACGAGCAGTTGGCGGGCGATATCCTCCTCGGCGCGCTGGTGGGCGGCATCCTTGGGGCCAAGATCTACTACGTGCTCCTGAACTGGGCGTTCACCGTCCGCGACCCGGCCGGGATGCTGTTCAGCCGCTCGGGGCTGGTGTGGTACGGTGGCCTCGTAGGCGGAGCGCTGGGCGTGATCTGGATCATCCGACGCCGGGGCCAGAAAGTCGCAGAGATCGCCGACGTGGTGGCGCCGGCGCTCGCGCTGTCATATGCGCTCGGTCGCGTCGGCTGCTTCCTGGTCGGGGACGACTACGGCCGCCCGACGGACAGCTGGGTCGGGATCGCGTTCCCCGACGGCCAACCGCCATCGACCGCGGGCAATCTCCGCCGCGGCTTCGGGGTGGACATCCCGGCCGAGATTCCGGACGGCCAGGTCCTGTCCGTCTATCCGACACAGTTGTTCGAGGTCGGAATATCCCTCCTCATATTCTTCGTTTTGTGGCGACTCCGGTTTCGCGATAAGAAGGCCGGCTGGCTATTCTCGTTGTGGCTCGTACTGGCCGGGCTGGAGCGCCTGTTCGTCGAGTTCTTCCGCGCCAAGGACGACCGGTTCTTCGGCTCGCTGTCCCTGGCGCAGGTGATCAGCATCGGGTTGATCGGCCTGGGTGCGTGGCTCATGAACCGCCTGGGTTCGGATGCGGCGGAGACCCCCGGGAAGTGAGAATGGCCTGTCGGAGGACTGCCTGGCGCACGCTCGCGGTGGGCATCGCTCTGATCGCGATCGCTACCGACGACGCCGCCGGCCAGACTTTCGCCGACCCCGAGGTGGTCGGGATCACGTTCCAGGGGAACCAGGCGTTTCCCGCCGGGGACCTCGAAAGCGCCATCCTCACCTCGGCCACCCGATGCCGGACGTTCCTGTTCGTCTTTCCTCTCCCGCTGTGCCCGCTGACCGATTGGGGGGTCGCGCACATCCGCGAGTACCTCGACGAAGGCGAGCTTCCCCTGGACGTGCTGCGTCTGCGGCTGTACTACCGCCAGAGAGGCTTCCGGGCAGCGACGGTGGACACGACCATGGTGCGCCAGGACGAAAAGGTGCGGATTCAGTTCGATATCCAGGAGGGAGAGCCGACACGGATCCGAACCCTCGAGGTTCTTGGAGGCGAGGAACTTCTCGATTCAGCGATGGTGAGTGCGGACGTGTCGCTCGCGCTCGGTGACCCGCTGGACCTGGTGGCGCTCGGAGACGGAGAGCGCCGCCTGGCCGAGCGGCTGCGCAAGGACGGATACGTTCACGCCCAGGTGCTCCGGGAGTACTTCATTCCAACCGAATCGCTCGAGGCGGACGTGGGCCTGCGAGTCGAGCCGGGGCCGCGGGTGAGGGTGGGTGAAGTCAGGATCGTCGGCTCGGGTGAGGTCGGAGACGACGTAATTCGCGAGCTCGTCCGTTTCGAATCCGGGGACTGGTTCAGCGAAGACCAGATCGTGGAGAGTCAGCGAAGCCTGTATAGCCTCCAGGCCCTCCGCTGGGCGAACATCGCGTCCGAGCGACGCGCCGACACTGACACCTTGATCGACCTGAAAGTCGAGGTTGCTCCTGCGCCCAAGCGTTCGCTCCAGGCCGGCGCTGGGCTCCAGACGGACGAGTGCGTGCAGGGCCAGGCCAGCCTCATCTACCGGAATTTCCTCGGCGACGCCCGCATCCTTCGGTTTACCGGGCGCGTGTCGAACCTTTTCGCCAGTCAGCTGCAGGGTCAGTTCCCGTGCACCGACGTGAGCTCGAACGAGGTGTACCAGGAACTCAACTACCTGCTCGAGGTCGGCTTCGAACAGCCGGTGTTCTCCGACGGACGCAACAATCTGCGCGCGAGCGTGTTCGCGGAGCGCGAGACCGTCCCGGATCTGTACGTGAGGAACGCCATCGGCGGCTATGTGGCTTTCAGCCGCCGTCTCCAGCAGAGGATGCAGCTCACGCTGGGGTACCAGCCCACGCTCACCTCGTTCGCCGAGGAGTCCGCCGACATCTACTTCTGCGTGAACTTCGGGGTGTGCGATCCGGAGGACATCCAGGAGCTGTCCGACGCGAACTGGCTGTCTCCGATCACCGCCCTGTGGACCTACGACCGTACGGACAACCCGTTCGCGGCCACGCGCGGGTGGTACCTCGCCGTAGAACTCGAGCAGGCGGGTGACCTCACGTTCTCAGACTATCAGTACACGCGCGGAACCATTGACGGCGCCCTGTTCCACCAGGCATCTGAGACGATCGTGCTGGGAGCGCACCTGCGGACCGGCGGGATTCTGCCGTACACGGGCAACCTGCTCACCGGAACGGTGACATCGGACGCCGTGGTCCACCCGCAGAAACGCTTCTTCGCCGGCGGACCGCAGAGCGTGCGGGGCTTTGGTCTGAACCTCCTGGGACCGACCGTGCTCGTGCTGGACGAAGCGGACTGCGAGGGCTACGCCACCTTCGAGGAATGCGCCCAGGACGTGCCCCCGACGCAGTTCAACGAGCGGCCGCTCGGTGGAAACGCCGTGTTCGAGGGGAGCATCGAAGCGAGGTTCCGCGCCGGCGACCGCTGGACGGTGGCCGCGTTCGTGGACTTCGGCCAGGTGTGGGAGACCATCGACGACCGGTCGGCCCTGGTCGCGACGCCGGGGGCCGGCGTGCGCTTCCGCAGTCCGGTCGGCCCTCTCCGTCTCGACGTCGGGTACAACCCAACCGGTGCGAAGCTCAAGCCGGCGGTGGTGGTGCTCGACGACGGCTCGATCGTGGAACTGGGGCAACCCGTTCTCTACGATCCCTTCGCGTGGGACGACCCGTCGGCTCTGACCGAGCTGTGGCGCCGGCTGCGAATCCAGTTCTCGATCGGCGAGGCGTTCTGATGGACGCGGCGCGATGAGCAGACACTGGAAGCGGACCCGTCCGACAGATCGGGAGTTGGCGGCGCCCCTGGGCCTGCCGAGGCCCGTGTGGCGCCTGATCAAGGTGATCGGACGCTCCGCCGCCGTCTTCGTAGGCTTGGCAAGTCTCACTGCCGCCGGGGCGATTCTCCTGCTGAGCCAGACCGTGGTGGGCCGCGCCGTCGTCGCGGACAAGGTCGAGGAACTGCTGGCCGACGTGGTGAACGGCGACGTCCGAGTCGGGCCGATTCTCGGGGGAAACATGTTGACCCGGGCGCACCTGGCCCATTTCGAGATCATCGAGTCCGACGGCACCCCCTTCGTTCAACTCGATAGTGTCCGTTTGAGCTACAATCCGCTCGCGTTTCTGGCCGGAACCTACCGCTTCCGCGACGTTACGGTGGAGCGGGCCCGCATCTCCCTGATCCAGGCCGAGGATCGCAACTGGAACTTCGATCGTCTGTTCGGGGATGACCCATCCGAGCCGGCCGCAGAGCCCGACTCGGCGGGCGGAAGCAGCCGGACCAGAGTGCTGCTCACGGATCTCAACATCCGCCGGGGCAATCTCCTCGTCACTACGCCGTGGGCCGCCGATCTCACCGGCGCCGCGCGGGACTCGATGGTCGCGCGGGGCTTGCGCGGAGACAAGCTGTGGCGAGTCGTGCGGGCCGGACCGGGCAAGTGGGTACGGGAGATTCGTCTCGATTCCCTGTCGGGCGGGTTTCCGTTGATCAGGCTCGTCGATCCGGTGCGGCCGTTCAGAATCGAGGCCGTCGAGCTGGCAACCGAAGCTTCGGTGGTGACCCAGACGCTGGATGTCCGCCGGTTCGACGGAAACGCCACGTTCCGGGATACGATCGCGATCGAGATCGAGACGCTGCAAACGGAAGCGAGCACCATGGAGGGCTCCGGCTGGATCGTCCCCTCGGATCCGGAGCAGTTCCGCTTCGGTATCGAGGCCGATCCGTTCGCGTTCAGTGACCTCGAGTGGCTCCCCGTGCCGATGCCGCAGGAGGGAGGTGGACCGGCGCGGTTCGATCTGTGGACACGGGGAGAGGTGATCGTGGTGGACGTTTCGGGCGCCGATGCCCGCTCGGGTGACTCGAGGGCGCGGGGGTCCTTCGTGCTCGCTCTCGAGACCGTGCCCCGATTCGAAAGCATGGACGTCCTCTTCCAGCCACTTCGCCTGCGGCTGGTGGACGAGGTCCTGGAACGTGACTCGCTGACCGACGGGTACATCACGGGAGCCGTCAGCGGCACGGGGCCGCTGGACCTGATGGACATCCGCGCCGACCTGACGCTTCTGGATCTCGACGAGGCGATTCGTCCGTCGTTCGTAACGGTCGCCGGGGGGCTGGCCATCGTCGAGCCACGCGACATGCAGGATCTGGAGTTCACATTCCTGGAATTCGAGCCCCGGTGGACGGCGGTCGTCGGCATCACACACGAAGTACGCGGACGGCTGGAGGGACGGACTCGTCTGTCGGGAACCGTGGGCCAATGGTTCGACTTCGAGTCAGATCTTACGCACCAGTTGCCCTCGGGTGCCGCGTCGCACGTGTCCGGGTCCGGCAGCGTGGTCCTCGAGGACGAGCCGGGCGTCACCGTCGAGTTCGTGACCGACCCCCTCTCGCTGGCCGCACTGCAACCATACGCGCCTCCAGACGTGGAGCTGGTCGGAGATGTTCGAGGCCCGCTCTCGGCACGCGGCCTGTTCTCCGATCTGCGGGTGCTTGCCGACCTGCGGACACCGCGCGGACTCGTGAACTTCGACGGCCGGTTCGATCTCATGGCCGAGGAGCGGAGCTACGACGCCAGACTGACGGCCCGCGACATCCAGCTGCGGCAGTGGGTGGAGCAGGCGCCTGCAACGCGGCTCGCGGTAGAGGGACGGGTGCAGGGGACAGGCACGGATCCCGCCACGCTCGAGGCGACTTTCGACCTCACGATTCTCCGCTCGCTCATCGAGGGGGCACGCGTCGATTCGAGCCTGCTCCGGTTCACCGTCTCGGACGGCTTGGCGACGGCGGACACGTTCGCGATTCGAACCGACGCGGGCCGGGTCAGAGGCAGGGGGAGCTTCGGTCTCGCCGAACAGACGAGCGGATCGCTGATTCTGGACGTGGACGCTCCGAACCTCGCCTCGTGGAACCGGTGGGTCGTTCCGGGCCGTAATCCGGCCCGCCAGGACACCAGCCTCGAGGGCCTGTTCGCGGCGTTTCCGGGGGAAGAGGAGGCTGCGCCCGGCGCTGCCGAGACCGAGATCCGCCAGCCGCCCGACACGATCGCGGGGTCGCTTCAGGCGCTCGGCGTCCTGTACGGCAACGTCCACGATTTCTCGTTTGGCGGAAGGCTGCACGGTCGGCAGATCCAGTATGGGCCTTTCGAGGCAGATTCGGTGGTCCTCACGGTCGACATCGACGATCCCCGCCTCCTGGATCGGCTGACCGCGAGCGCCACCGTGCGACGGCTGGCGGGCGGCGGCACCACGCTGGACAGCGTCGAGGTCCTGTGGGAGCGCCGGGACTCCGCCACGAGCGACGTGGATCTGTATGCACGGCGCGGGTCCACCCTCGAGCTGGATACGCGCGCCCGATTCCGGTGGACGGCTACCGAGAGGCGCGTGGCGCTTGAGCGACTCGCCGCCACCACGGGTTCCCAACGCCTCGAGCTGGAGGGCCCGGCCGAGGTCGTGTGGGGCGACGAAGGCTTCGCCTCCACGGGACTGAGCCTTCGGTCGGAGGAAGGCGCGAGCCTGCTCATCGAAGGCGCGGTTCCGGACAGCGGTGCCGTGAACCTGGATGTCCGGATCAGGGATCTCGATCTGGCGAGCGTGTTCCTCACGCCGGACGAAGCTCTTCCATACGGGGGATTCCTGGAGGCGGACGCACGTCTGAGGGGGACGGCGGCTGATCCGCGCTGGGACCTGACGTTCGTGGTGGTGGATCCGGCCGTTCGCGGTTTCGAGTACGAGCGTCTGGTGGGCGATGCCGACTATGCGGATCGGCGAATGACCCTTGGAGTCGGTCTGCACGAGAACGGGACGCTTCTCGGCCGGCTCGATGGCTTCATACTGACGGATCTGGCCCTGAGGAAGATGGAGACGCGTCTCGCTCCGGATCCGCTTCACCTGGTGCTGGAAGCGGACAGCCTGCCCATGGAGCCCCTGGAGCTCGCGTTCGAGAGTCTTCAGGACGTGCGAGGCTTCGGAGCCGGTCGCGTCGAGTTCTCGGGTGAGCCGGACGCTCTCAATCTCGAAGGGGCCGCTACGCTGTCGAATGCCGCTGCGACCGTGCCCTACCTGGGGGTGCGGCTCGAAGACATCAGCGCCTCGCTGACGTTCGAAGGTACGGAGGCCCGGCTGCAGTCGGGGCAGCTGGAGTCATCGGCCGGCGGCTCTTCCACGGTGCGGGGCGCGATCGACACCCGGGAGCCGACCGATCTGGGCTTCGACCTGACGATCGGGATGCACCGGTTCCGGGCCATGGATCGGCGAATGGCGAAGTTCTATCTTGATGGCGAGGGACATCTGGGCGGATCGTACCACTCGCCAGAGCTCACCGGTGCCTTCCGCATCTCCGAAGGCCAGGTGCGCGCAGGGCGGTTCATGCGCAGGCAACAGGCGGTGGATCTCACGGACCCGATGATCACGGCCCTGATCGACACGACTCTCGTGATGGAGCAGCGGCTGTTCGAGAGAGCCCAGAACCCGTTCATGCAGAATCTCCGGATGGATTCGGAGGTCACCTTCGGACCCAATTTCTGGCTCCGCTCCGAAGTCCTGGAGGTCGAGCTGGCAGGAGTCCTGGACGTCCAGATGGACCGGGCCCAGGGAGACCTCGTCGCCTTTGGCACCCTGAACCTGTCCCGCGGCAAGTACCGCTACGTGTCGGGCTCCGGGACGGACCTGTCGAGCCTGTACTCGCGGCAGCTTCAGATTGCCGCCGGCTCGATCACGTTCACCGGGTCGCCGGGAATGGACCCCAACCTCGACATCCAGGCCGAGTACCAGACCCGTTCCGACCAGGGCCCGGTCACCATCACGGTGGACATCGGGGGCACCGCTACGGCGCCGACGCTGGACACGTCGAGTGACCCGCCCCTCCCGGCGGCGGACGAGGTCTGCTTCCTGCTGTTCTCCACCGCCTGCCTGGGCGCCGGTACGGAGGGAGGCGAATTTGCGGCATCGCTCGTTCGTGAGAGCCTGCTAGGTACCGTCAGCAACCAGTTCTCACAGGTGCTGGTCAGTGGCGTCGGGCTCGTGGACTACTTCGACATCCGGTCCACCGGCCAGGCGGGTCCGATCGAGTCTGGAAGCACGACGAGCCTGCTGTATGGGACGGAGCTCGAGATCGGTCGGTACCTGACCCCCGACCTGTTCGTGAGCGCCACGCAGCCGCTCGGCGGGCAGTTGCCGGGGTTCGGGCTCGAGTGGTCGTTCGCCCGGTCCTGGCGCCTGGAGTTCGTGACGGAAGACCGATTCAAGCGCTATGCGTCGTACGGATACTCCTTCAGCTCCTACAGCCGGCGGACGTACGGCCTGATGCTCTTCCGGGACTGGAACTTCTGAGTGTAGATTCCGGCCCCTGGGAGGATCGTGCATGAACTACATCAAGACATTCGGCCTGATGGCCCTGATGACGGCGCTGTTCGTGGCCGTCGCCGGCTGGTTCGGCGGCCGGTCGGCCATGATGATCGCCCTGGCCTTCGCGGCAGTCTTCAACTTCGGAGCCTACTGGTTCTCGGACCGCGTCGTGCTGCGCATGTATCGGGCGCGTCCACTCGAGCGGCACGAGGCGCCGGGACTGTACGACATGATCGATAGGCTCCGGCAGCGCGCCGGGCTCCCGATGCCGGCCGTGGCCGTCTCCGCCTCTCAGCAGCCGAACGCGTTCGCGACCGGGCGCGACCCGGAGCACGCGGCCGTGTGCGTCACGCAGGGCATGCTCAGCGTAGCCGATGCGGACGAGCTGGCCGGGGTGATCGGGCACGAGCTGGCGCACATCAAGAACCGGGACATGTTGATCGGTACCGTCGCGGCCACGCTCTCCGCGGCCGTGGTGATGCTGGCGCGCCTGGGCTTCTGGTTCGGCGGCGACGATAATCGCGGCGGACTGATCGGCGGCCTCCTGATGATGGTGCTGGCTCCGATCGCCGCCATGCTGATACAGATGGCCATCAGTCGCGCCGGTGAGTATCGTGCTGACAGGGTGGGGGCGGAGATCAGCGGCCGCCCCGAGGCCCTGGCATCGGCCCTCCAGAAGCTCGAGACCGAGGCCAGGCGCCGACCCATGGAGCTGAATCCGAGTGCCGCCCACCTGGCCATCGTAAACCCGCTGCGGGCGGGCGGCTTGAGCGGTCTGTTCCGAACGCATCCGCCCACGGAGGAGCGGGTGCGCAGACTCGAGGAGATCGCACGGCGTGGCGTCTGACTACCCGATTCCGCACTCCGACAGGTACCTGGTCCTGCTCAACCCCAACGCGGCGGGCGGGCAGCCGGGAGCGCTCCGCCGTCGCATAGCCGGCGCGATGGCGTCGCACAGCGTGCCGTTCGACATAGTCGAGTCCACGAGCGTCGAGGACGGCCTGCGGATCGTTCATACCGCGGTGGAGGTGGGGTGCAAGGCGGTGGTCGCTGCGGGTGGGGACGGGACGATCGCTCTGGCCCTGCGGGGCACGGCCGGCAGCGAGGTGCCGGTCGCCCTGCTCCCGTTCGGCACGGGCAATCAACTGGCTCTCAACTTCGGCGTGCCCGTCTCGCTGGAGGACAGCGTTCGCGTGGCCGTGGAAGGGGTCGTAGAGCGGATCGACCTGGGTCGGATCGGAGGCGAGTACTTCGCCCTGATCGCCGGGGCGGGCCTCGACGCGGAGGTGATGGCCAGCGCCACCTCGGAGCTCAAGAGTCGGCTCGGCGTCCTCGCCTACCTCGTAGGCGGCCTCAAGCACGTGATCACGCCGAGCCGGACGAAGTACCGGATCGTGGCGGACGAACAGGAGATAGAGGTCGAGGCTTCCATGGTGCTGTTGGCCAACGCCGGCATCATCGGGGCCGGAGGCCTTCCGGTGGAGCTCAAGGTCGCCCCCCGCACGTCTTTCCAGGACGGCCTGCTGGACATCGCCATCTTCTCGCCCCGCCACCTGCCGGACATGGCAGCCATGCTGACCCGCGTGGTGTTCCAGAGATACTCGGGCGACGACCGCATGATCTTCCTGCAGGCCCGCCGAATCACCGTCGAATCGGATCCGCCGGTTGCTGCGCAGATCGATGGAGAATCGAGGGGCGAGACCCCGATCGTGGCCCAAATCGAGCCGCTCGCCGGACGCATCCTGGTACCTCGTTAACTGTTGACTACTCCGGATGCGGGTCTGTTGAGCCAGGACGAAGCGGGTTATCTCGTCGTTCGTGGAGCGCGTGAGCACAACCTGAGGGACATCGACGTGTCGATTCCCCGAAACCGGCTCACGGTCGTTACGGGTCTATCGGGTTCCGGCAAGTCTTCTCTCGCATTCGACACGATCTACGCCGAGGGGCAGCGCCGGTACGTCGAGTCGCTGTCGGCGTACGCTCGCCAGTTCCTCGGCGTGATGGAAAAGCCGGACGTCGATCAGATCGACGGTCTGTCCCCGGCGATTGCGATCGAGCAACGCACAGCCGCTCGTAACCCGCGCAGCACGGTCGGCACCGTTACGGAGATCTACGACTACCTCCGCCTCCTGTGGGCCCGTGTCGGCACTCCGCACTGCCCGGACTGCGGCAGACCCGTGCGCCGGCAGTCAGCCACCCAGATCGCGTCGCGCATCGCTGCGTGGCCCACCGGGACGAGCATCGAGATCCTCGCTCCCCTGATTCGGGGGCGGAAGGGGGAGTTCCGGGACCTGTTCGACGAGGCCCTGCAGGAGGGATTCGTGCGGGCGCGCGTGGACGGGCGGCTGGTCGACCTGTCCGAGCCGCCCCGGCTCAACCGCCGCCTGAACCACGACATCTCGGTGGTGGTGGACCGACTCGTCCTGAAGAAGAGTGAAAGGGCGCGGGTGGCCGAGTCTATCGAGACGGCGCTTCGTCTGGCAGCGGGTACGGTCGAGGTGCTGGAGCATCCGGCCGGCTCCGACGGCGCGGAGGCGGCTGCGAAGCGGCACCTGTTCAGCGAGCACTACGCGTGCGCCGTCTGCGGCATCAGCATACCCGAGCTCGAGCCGAGGCAGTTCTCCTTCAATTCCCCGTATGGTGCCTGCCCGGCATGCGACGGTCTCGGGGTGCGCCTGGAGCCGAACCGGGATCTGTCCGTCGGTGATGAGCGAATCTCGATCCTCGAGGGTGTGATCCTGCCCTGGGGGGTACCCGCCGGCCGCTGGGCAAAGAAATTCCTTCCCCCGCTCGCGGAGAAACACGGGTTCGACCTGAACAGCCCGTGGGGTCAGCTGAGTGAGCCGCAAAGGAGCGCCATCCTCGACGGTGACCGGGACCTGGAATGGGAAGGCGCGCTGGAGCTGATTCGCCGTCAGTACCACGAGACCGAGAGCGACACGGTTCGGAAGAACCTGCACGAGTACATGACGGCCCGCGTGTGCTCGGAATGCGAAGGAGGCCGGCTGCGGGCGGAGAGCCGGGCCGTGACCGTGGACGGTCACCGGCTCACCGCAGTCGTGGAGCGGTCGGTCGGCGAGGCCCTGGAGCTGTTCGAGGGTCTGCGGGCGGGCACCGCCGGCGAGCCGTTGGAGGAAGAGATCGCCGGCCCGATCCTCAAGGAAGTGTGCGAACGGCTGCACTTCATGGCTCAGGTGGGCCTGGGGTACCTGACGCTGGGCCGCTCGGCCGATTCGCTGGCCGGGGGAGAGGCGCAGCGCATCCGACTGGCCACCCAGATCGGCAGCCGCCTGGTCGGCGTTCTGTACGTGCTGGACGAGCCGAGCATCGGCCTCCATCCGCGGGACAACCGGCGCCTGCTGGACACGCTCCTGCAGCTGAGGGATCTGGGGAATACGGTGCTCGTTGTCGAGCACGACGAGGAGACCGTGCGCGCCGCCGACCACGTGGTGGACATGGGGCCGGGCGCCGGCCGGCACGGCGGGCAGGTCCTGGTCTCGGGACCGCTGGACGAGCTCCTGGGGTCCGAGGACTCGCTCACGGCCGCTTACCTGCGCGGCGACCGTGAGATTCCCGTGCCGGCCGAGCGCCGGAGCGGACGCGAGGGTGAAGAGCTGGTGGTCCGCGGCGCGACCGAACACAACCTGCGGGACATCGACGTCGCCTTCCCGCTCGGCCGTTTCATAGCGGTCACCGGCGTGTCGGGATCGGGCAAGTCCACCCTGGTCGAGGACGTGCTGTACCGCAGTATCGCCCGGGAGCTCCACCGGGCCCGGACGGTGCCCGGTGGCCACGATTCGATCGAAGGGCTGGACCTGGTAGACAAGGTCATCGACGTCGATCAGAGTCCCATCGGGCGCACGCCGCGCTCGAACCCGGCCACGTACACCGGCCTGTTCACGCCCATCAGGCAGCTGTACTCGCAGCTTCCCGAGGCCCGGATTCGCGGCTACGGACCCGGCCGATTCAGCTTCAACGTGAAGGGCGGCCGCTGCGAAGCGTGTCGGGGCGACGGACTCGTGAAGATCGAAATGCACTTCCTGCCCGATGTGTACGTGCCGTGCGACGTGTGCCGCGGGCGACGCTACAACCGCGAGACGTTGGAAGTGCTGTACAAGGGCAAGAGCATCGCCGACGTGCTGGACATGACGGTGGACGAGGCGCTCGAGTTCTTCGGGGCCATTCCACGCGCGAACAGGCACCTGTCCACCCTGTCGGACGTGGGCCTCGGGTACATCCACCTCGGTCAGTCCGCGACCACGCTGTCCGGCGGCGAGGCCCAGCGCGTCAAGCTGGCCTCGGAGCTCTCGAAGCGTGGCACGGGCCGCACCCTGTACATTCTCGATGAGCCCACGACGGGACTCCATTTCGAAGACGTGCGCATCCTGCTCGAAGTGCTGCACCGGCTGGTGGACCTGGGGAACACGGTCCTCGTGATCGAACACCTCATGGACGTCGTGAAAACGGCCGACTGGGTCATCGACCTCGGTCCGGAGGGGGGATCCGGAGGCGGGCAGGTGGTCGCCGCGGGAACGCCGGAACAGGTTGCTGCCACGACGGGAAGCCATACCGGACGGTACCTGCGCGACATGATCTGAGACCCTCGTTGATCGGGCCGACGTGTCGGGTTAACGTAATCAACTTCGATGGACGGCGAGGAACGAGCGAAACCGGCGAGGTGCGGTTTCCGTAGAGCGGTTACCGGAACGGTCACCGGGAGCGCGGATAGCAAGTGAACGTCTTCGTACTGATCATACTGCTGTTCTTCGTGGTCGTGCCCATCGGGCAGGCCGTTGCGAAGGCGATCGAGACGAAGGCCACGCGTCCGCCGTTGCAGAAGGAGCCGGAACATGCGGGCCGGCTCGAAGAGCTCGAAGGCCAGGTCATGTATCTGGCCGAGCAAATCGAGGAGATTCACGAGAACCAGGAATTCCTCACGCGCCTGCTCGAGAATCGGACGTCGAGCATACCGCCCGCTCACAGTAAGGAAGAGGTAACATGATCAGCCGCGAAGACCTGGAGAGCTTTCTCATCCGAACCGAGATGGACCACCGGGAGATCGGCGAATCGATGTGGCTCGTGGATCCGGTGAAAGATGCGGTGGATGACCACCCGGCGGTCGTGGTGAGTCTGTCGCCGCCGCTCGTGATCTTCCGGGCCAGCATCGGCATGCTGCCCGAGGGAGACCACGCCCAGCTGGACTTGTTCCGGAAGCTACTGGAGCTGAACGCCTCCGACCTCGTGCACGGAGCGTACGGCCTGGAAGGCGACGAGGTCATCCTGGTCGACGCCCTCGAGCTCCAGGACCTGGACTATTCGGAGTTTCAGGCGTCCCTGGAGAGCCTCTCTCTGGCTGTGACGTCGCACGTACAGCTACTCGGACTGGACTGACGCCGCCATGGGTATCTTCGATAGACTCTCCCGCCTAGTGCGGTCGAACCTCAACGACCTGATCGCCCGGGCCGAGAACCCGGAGAAGATGCTGGTCCAGGTCATCGAGGACATGCGCAAGCAGCTGGCGCAGGCCAAGCAGGAAGTGGCCGTTGCCATAGCGGACGAGCGCAAGCTGCGGGCGCAGATGGAAGAGGAACGAAAGCAGGCCCAGGAATGGGAGCGTCGGGCCCGTCTGGCGATCCGCGAGGGCCGTGACGACCTGGCGAAGCAGGCCCTGATGAGAGGCCAGGAGCACGCCAACAACGCGGCCGAGATGGAAGAGCAGTGGGAGAAGCACCGGGCCGAGACCGACAGGCTCAAGGACTCTCTCCGCCAGCTCAATTCGAAGATCGAGGAGGCGAAGCGAAAGAAGAACCTCCTGATCGCCAAGCAGAAGCGGGCGCAGGCTCAGAAGCGGATCCACGAGACGATGGCCGGGATGCAGGACAAGAGCGCGTTCCGGGCCTTCGACCAGATGGTGGAGAAGGTCGAGGAGAGCGAGCGGAAGGCGATTGCCGCGGCCGAGGTCACCGAAGACCTCGAAGGCGACGACCTGTCACGGGAATTCGCCATGCTCGAGGGCAGCGGCGCGGATACGGACGTGGATGAGAAGCTGCTTGCCCTGAAACGGGACATGGGCCTCATCGCGCCGGCAAGCTCCGTGGAAGAGCCCAAGGCTCTCGGCTCGGGCGAAGTGGAAGTGGCCGAAGCGGAGATCCTGGAAGACGACGAGTCCGTGGTGGACGCCTCCGGGGCGGACGAAGAGGAAGAGTCGAAGGAGTAGGGTCCGTACCGGTCAGTCGCCCTCGTAGGTGCAGCCGGACGTACAGGTCTCCTGGATCTCGATGCGGCTGAGACCGGCGAGGCGGGGAGCCAGGCGCAGCCAGATCCAGCGGGCCAGCACCTCGGCCGTCGGGTTCTCCAGGCCTTCGATCTCGTTCAGGTAGTAATGGTCGAGCCGATCCCGTATGGGGTCGAACGCTTCCTTGATATCCGCGAAGTCGAGGATCCACCCGACGTTCTCGTCCGGCTCCCCGCGCACGTGGACACGCACGGTGTATGTGTGACCGTGGAGGCGCCGGCACTTGTGTCCCTCGGGGACGTTCGGGAGCAGGTGAGCCGCGTCGAAGCTGAACTCCTTCCAGATTTCCATCGAACCTCTTCTCAGTCGATTCCGAGATACTTGTGGGTCTGCAGGCTCAACCGCCACGACGGGTGACTGAGGCAGTACTCGACCGCCAGCCTGGTATTGTGTGCCCTCCGCGGGCCGTCCATGGGCTGCAACGAGAACGTCTTGAAGTCGAGACCTGCAAATGCCTCGGGCGGCGCTTCTGCCTGCGGGTAGACGAGCTTCAACTCGTCACCACTCGTGAGCTTCAGCGGTGCCCCCGCCTTGGGACTCACGCAGATCCAGTCGAGGCCGGGGGGAGCCTCGATCGTGCCGTTCGTTTCGACCGCCACCTCGAATCCCTGCTCGTGCAACTCGTCGATCGCCTGCTCGTCCAACTGCAGGAGCGGCTCACCACCCGTGCAGACGACGAGCCGGTCCCCGGCGGGGGGGCTCTGGCCGCCGGGGTCTGGCCATGCCGCTGCCACCGCCACCGCCAGCTCTCCTGCCGTGGCGTACTTCCCGCCTCCCGGCCCGTCAGTCCCCACGAAGTCCGTGTCGCAGAACGGACAGACGGCGGACTGACGGTCCTTCTCGTGCCCCGACCACAGGTTGCAGCCGGCGAACCGGCAGAACACGGCAGGTCGGCCGGTCTGCGCGCCCTCGCCCTGGAGGGTGAAGTAGATTTCTTTGACGGAATAGGCCAAAGCGCCACCGGTTCCCGTTCGAGTCACTCGTGTCGGCCCGAAGTGAGGCCGGGAGAATGTATCCAATCATCCCGGGACGCGCGCAGGCACCCGGCCGCGCGGAGGGAGTCTGGCCACGATCGTGCCACGCGAGTAGGGTCTTGCCATGTGCGGAATCGCCGGAATCGTCGCCGAGACACCCTCGCGGGACCTCGTGGAGCGCATGACCCGGACCCTCACACACCGGGGTCCGGACGACTCCGGAGTGTGGGAGAGCGATGGAGCCTGCCTTGGTCACACCCGCCTGTCGATCCTCGACCTCTCCTCGGCCGGCCACCAGCCGATGACGAAAGGCCACCTCACGGTGGTCTACAACGGCGAGATCTACAACTTCCGTGAGCTCAGACGCGGCCTTCCCGGTCCGTTCGCCTCCGAGACCGATACCGAGGTCCTCCTGCACCTGTACGAGCGCGATGGCGCCGACATGGTGTCCGAGCTCCGCGGGATGTTCGCATTCGCCATCTGGGACGCGCGCGAGCGCCGCCTGTTCGCGGCGCGCGATCGACTCGGAATCAAGCCGTTCTTCTACTTCGAAACGCAGGGCGGCCTCGCGTTCGGATCGGAGATCAAGGCCCTGCTCGAGATCGATCGTCCCGACATGGACGTCACGGCCCTGCGCGACTTCTTCTCCTACAAGTACGTCCCGCACCCGAAGACGATCTACGCCGGGATTCACCGGCTGCCGCCGGCGCACACCCTGTCCTGGGAAGGAGGACGCCTCGAGACGCGCCGCTACTGGGAGCCCAGCGCCGATTCCCACATCACCGACATGGGCGAGGCGACCGAGCGCCTGGCCGAGTTGCTCGAGCGAGTGGTGCCGGAGCACACGCTCTCGGACGTGCCGGTGGGCCTGTTCCTGAGCGGCGGAATCGACTCGACGACCCTGGCGGCCCACCTGGACCAGCCGCGCACCTTCACCCTCGCCGTGGAGTCGGCCCGGTTCAACGAGGCACCGGCGGCTCAGCTCGTGGCAGCCTACTACGGCGCGGAGCACGTGGAGGAACCGGCTGCCGCGATCGACCTCGCCGAGGCGATCCGCGCGATTCCCCGCCTGTACGACGAGCCGTTCGGAGACAGCGCGGCATGGTCCGCGTGGCTCGTGTCCCGGATGGCCGCGCGGCACGTCAAGGTGGCGTTGACGGGGGAGGGCGGCGACGAGCTGTTTCTCGGGTACCGGTACTACGACAAGTTTCCCACCTATCGTTCCACGGCTCTGCACCGGGCGCTCGTGGGGCTTTTTCGGCCCTTCTCCGCAGCCGGTCGTTCACTCGGCCGCCGCGCCGCGACCGGCCTCGAGCGCTACGCGGTCTTCCTGCCGGCTTTCACGGTCCGCCAGAAACAGGCGCTGCTCTCGCCGGACCTGATGGCCTCGGGCTACGACGACCTGTGGCACGTACGCCGATTCTGGCGGGAAGAGCTCGACCCCCTGAAGCGACTGCAGTGGGCGGACCTGCACGCCCACCTCCCCGGCGGTCTGCTGACGAAGGTGGACCGGGCGAGCATGGCCCACTCGCTGGAAGCGCGGCCGCCGTTGCTGGACCACCGACTGGTGGAGTTCGCTCTCTCGCTCGACACGAAGCTTCTCCGTGACCCGGCAGCAGGGCAGGGAAAGCTGGTGGTGCGGGAGTTGATGGAGAAGCGGGCACCCGCTGGCCTGTTCGATCGGCCCAAGAAGGGATTCGGGCTGCCGATTCGCGCGTGGGTCGGCCGTGAACCGGAGTTGCTGGCCAGCGCGTTCGGTCGGCTCACGAGAGCCGGTGTCCTGCGCGGAGGCTCGATACCCCGGCTCGACAACGACCAGACCTGGTCACTGCTGGTGCTGGATCAGTGGATACGGGACGCCGGCTTCGCAGCGTAGGATCGTCTAACGGGGCAACTGCCCCAGGACCAGCGTCCGGAACTCGTCGATCAGCGCCGCGTTGGCCCCCAGGAAAGCCCCCGGTCCGAGCCCGGCGGGAATGTCGGCGCTCATGCCCGCCGCCGCCCCGCCGCTCTCGATCCCCGGCACTTCCAGCTCCTCGAACACGCCGCCCGCCTCACGCACGATGAGCGCACCCGCCGCCACATCCCACGGCATCAGCCAGTACTCCCAGAACGCGTCCAGCCG
>CAZRRU010000092.1:0-8850 GCA_964602635.1 uncultured Gemmatimonadota bacterium
CACCGGGCGCAGCAGCCCGCCTCGGCCGACAACGGCATCCAGCGAGCCCGGTTCGATCCCAGTTCGCTCGAGAAAGTCCCCGACCGCTGCGCTGCGCGGTTCCAGTTGCTTCCACAGGTCGCCAGACTGGTCCAGCGTCCCCGGGGGGTGGTCGAACTTCTCCTCCGCGACTCTCGCATCACCTCGATAAAGGCCGATCCGCGTCGACATCGAGCCGGGGTTGATCACCAGTACGAGAGGCTCGACCGAGCTCACGAGGGGCAACCCACCGGCACACCGGCGCCCCGCCCCGTCATGTAGTGGTGCATGGCCTCCGCCGCCCTGCGACCCTGCGCCACCGCGTTCACCACGAGCGCCGGTCCGAGGACCGCGTCCCCGCCCGCGTACACTCCCTCGCGGCTGGTGGCCCCGCTCTCCGGGTCGATCACGATCAGGTGCCCCCGGTCCGCAGCGAGGCCCTCGACGCGGCTCACCGACAGCCGATCGCCCTCATAACCGAGCGCCAGGACAACCGTGTCTACTTCGACCACGAACTCCGAGCCCTCCACCGCGACGGGCCGGCGGCGGCCCGAGGAATCGGCCTCACCGAGCTCCATCCGGATGCAGTCCATGAACGCGAGGCGGCCGTCGTCACCAGCGCGAAAACCGATAGGCTGAACCAGCCAGTTGAATCGGGCGCCCTCCTGTCGAGCCAGCTCGCGGTCCCGCGGATTCCCCGGCATCTGTTCCTCGGTTCGCCGGTACCAGCAGGTCACCTCGTCGGCTCCCAGGCGAAGCGCGGTGCGCGTGCAGTCCATGGCCGTGTCGCCACCGCCGATAACGGCGACGCGGTTTCCGACGGGGTCCCCCGTCCGAAGGGGGGCCGGGCGAAGCTCGTCCTCGACGTTCGCCCGGACGAGGAAAGGCGTGGCCTGGTGGACTCCGGCCAGGCCGGCTCCGTCGAACTCGGCTTCCCGGTAGATTCCCGCGCCAATGCCCAGAAACACGGTCTCGAGCCCGTCCCCGAACAAATCGTCGACCGTCACGTCCCGACCCACGAACGTGCTCGAGATGAAGCGGATTCCGAGGGCCTCGAGCCTGGCGACCTTCTGACTCACCAGATCGTGAGACATCTTGAACGTCGGGATGCCGTAACGGAGGACTCCCCCTGCCGCCGGCCACGCGTCGTAGACGGTTACGGAGTGTCCCTTCCGCGCCAGGATCTCGGCGACCGTCAGCCCCGCGGGACCGGCGCCCACGACCGCCGCCCGACTTCCGGCAGGGGCAGCGATCTCCGGAACCGGCGGCGCGCTCCGATCGGCGACGAAGGCCTCGAGCCTGCCGATCGGCACGGGAGGGCGCCCCTGCTTCGTGTACGGGCAGACACCCTCGCACAGCTCCGACTGCGGACACACGCGGCCGCAGATCTCGGGCATCGTGTTCGTCGAGCGGAATGCGGAGGCGGCTGCAGGCACGTCACCGTGCTCGAGCAGCCACAGGGCCCACGGAATGTCGTTTCCTACCGGGCACGCCTTCACGCAGGGCTCAGCCGGACACTGAATACACCGTTCGGCTTCAGCCCGGGCGGTTTCCAGGTCCCACGCGATGTACGCCTCATCGAAGTCACGGGCCCGATCGGCCGCGGGCCTGATGGGGAGCTCCGACGCGGGGAGCGCGAGGCGACGCTTCCGGTCGATCGCCTTGGAGTTGGGCCGCTCGATCATCCGGACTCCGTCGACTCGGGCACCCTCCAGACCGTATCGATTACCGTTCCGTCGACCCACTTGATGACGGCCACGGGCTCGTGCTCCAGGGCCGGCTTCGCCGGCGCGCCACCCACCAGACGCTCGACCTCGGTCTTGATCTCCTCGATGGGGCGGACCGGGAGATCGGATCCCTCGAGCGCCTCGAGCAGATCCAAGCGCCGCGGATTGACGGCGATGCCGCGCTCGGTGACGATCACGTCAATCAACTCGCCGGGGCCGGTGAGGGTGGTGACCTCGTCCACGATCACCGGGATCCGGTCACGGAACGAGGGCACGGCGAGAATCGTGCACCCGGAGAACAGGCAGTTCTGCCATCCCCCGATGCCGTGCAGCAGCATGCCGTCCGAGTGGGTAACCACGTTGGCGTTGAAGTTCACGTCCACCTCGGTAGCTCCGAGGACGACGGCGTCCACCATCGATGCGAAGTTTCCCTTGCCGTGATAGTTGTAGGACGTGAACGGAGAGGTGGCTACGTGCCTCGCGTCTTCTCCGATCGACTTCACGCCGGCCAGGTCGAACGTCTGTCCATCCAGAATGTAGTCGGTGAGTCCGTCGTTCAGCAGATCGACCAGGTAGCTGCTCGAGCCGCCCCGGACGAAGCGCGCCTTCACCCCGGCATCGATCATCATCTGCCGGACGTACTGCACGAAAGCCAGCGCGATGCCTCCGGCGCCCGCCTGGAACGAGAACCCGTCCCTCAGGATCCCGGCATCGCGTACGAAGCGGGCGACGTACTCGGCGATCAGCAGACGATCCGGACTCTTCGTGACGACCGTGGTTCCCGATACGATCTTCTCCGGATCTCCGATCGAGTCGACCTCGACCACGCAGTCCACGTTGTTGCCCTGGATCTGCCACGGGACGCAGGGGAAGGTCACCAGGTTGTCCGTCACCACGATCACGCGATCCGCGTAGATCGAATCCGCCAGGGCGAATCCGAGCGAGCCACAGGCTGATGGCCCGTGCGATCCATCCGCGTTGCCGAACGGATCGGCAGTAGGCGCCGCGATCACGGCGATGTCGATGTGGACCTCGCCGTCCTGGATCGCCTGCCAGCGACCTCCGTGAGACCGGAGCACACCGAGACCCCGCATGTGTCCACGCGAGCAGTACGCCCCCAGCGGTCCGTTCATCGAGCCCTCGATGTGATGCACGACCCCGTCCCGCATGAGATCGATCACCGGCTCATGGCACGGGAAAGAGGCGCTGGGAAGCCATACGAGGTCCCGTGCCCCGAGCTCGGCCGCTGCCTGCAGAGCTGCCACGGCCACCTGGTCTCCGTTGCGCAGGTGGTGGTGGGTCGAGATGGTCATGCCGTCCCGCAGGCCACACTTCTCGAGCGCCGTCTTCAGGTTCGGCACCCGCTTGTCTCCATCGACCGGATAGTCGGCGGCCGAGCGGATCGGTGGGCCGTGCTTCGGGCCCTGCGGAGCCGGGGCGCCCACGCCGGCGAACGGTCGCGCCGCTCGCCCGTTGACGGCCGTGGGTACGCGGCGGCCGGCCGCGTTCATGACGAATTCCACGGTGTCCTCTCGATTCGCGGTCACGATCCCGGCTCCTCGATCAGCCCCGCCTGCCGTGCGAAGGCCACCAACCGCTGCGCTCGAAGTACGACGGGCGGGTCCACCATGCGGGTGCCCAGGCTGACCACGCCCAACCCCTTCGCCTCGGCTTCATGGAACGCGGCCACGACCCGGAGGGCCCTCTCGATCTCCGCGGCTGAGGGCGCGAACGCCTCGTGGATCGGACGGATCTGGCGCGGGTGGATGCAACCCATTCCCTCGAAGCCCATGTGCCGTGACCGCGAGGCCCAGGCCCGGAGACCGACCTCGTCCCCCACGTCGCCGAACACGGAGTCGATGGCCTGGACTGCCGACGCCCTGGCGGCGTTCACGAGGCGCCCGCGAGCGTACAGAGATTCGGCTCCCTCGGCGGTCTTCGGCACGCCCAGATCCGCCGTGTAGTCCTCGAGCCCGATGGTGAGTGCCACCACGGCCCGAGAGGCGGACGCGATCTCGAATGCGTTCTCGATCCCGAGCGCCGACTCGAGGATCGGCATGATCCACACGGGCGGATCGTCAACGGCTGATTCGTCGAGAATATCCCTGATACGGGAATCCACCTCGGTGACCTGGCCTGCCGTCTCGGTCTTCGGGATCAGCACGAGGTCCGGTCTCTCGGGGACGATCGCATCCAGATCTTCGAGACCCAGTGGCAACTGGTTGATTCTCACCATGCGCTCGGCCTGGCCGAAGTCGACGCAGCGCAGCGCATTGCGAACAACGAGCCTGGCCGCGTCCTTCCGACTCGGGTGCACGCTGTCCTCGAGGTCGAGGATCACCGCGTCCGGTCCATGTAGGCCCGCGTTCAGTTGCAGTTTCGGCTGGTCGCCGGGCAGGTACAGGCGCGACCTGCGCAGCCTGTCCCGAAGCGTGTGCTCGCTCTCAGGCACGGTCCGCGCCGGCCGCCCGTCTCCCCCGTCGGGCACCCCGGCGAGCTTAGCGGCCGCTTCGACGCGTGCCGCGATGACGAACGGAACCGCGCCCTTGTCATCGAGGCGGACGCGGGCGTGCTCCACGCCGAGTCCGACCAGCGTCGACCGGGCGGTCTCCCGGATCGAGTCCCCGTACAGCGAGCCTACCCTCGAGACCACCTCGATCTCGAGCCCACCGCCGTCCGTGAGCGCCACATCGGCACGAAGATCGGACCGAACGTCGTCGTCCGATCGGCCGGCTTCGCCCCTGCCCCTGTCCGCCACTCGGACCTCCTCAGTCCAGGTGTGCGATGATGGCGTCCGTAATCTCGGTCGTCGATGCCGCTCCGTTGGAGAGTACGTCGGGTCCGCCGGGGAGCCGAAGCATGTCGTACGCTCGCACTTTGCCCTCGGCGACCACCGCGGCTACGGCTTGCCGAACGGCCGTAGCCCGGTCGAGGTCTCCGACGTGATCCAGCAACATCGCCGCCGTCAGGATCATGGCGATCGGATTCACGATCGAAGGCTCCAGGTCGGCGTACTTCGGCGCCGAGCCGTGGGTCGGCTCGAACACCGCGACCTCGTCACCGATGTTGGCCGAGCATGCGAAACCGAGGCCTCCGACGAGACCGGCGAACGCGTCCGAGACGATGTCACCGAACATGTTGCCGGCCACGATCACGGAGTAATCCTCCGGGTTCTTGGTCAGCCACATCATCTGCGCGTCGATGTTGGTGGACCACAGCTGGATGTCGGGGTACTCCGCCTTCACATTGCGGGCTTCCTCCTCCATCATGCCGGACGTTTCACGCAGCACGTTCGGTTTCTCGCAGACGGTGACCGACGAATAGCCGTATCTGGCCGCGTATTCGAAAGCGGCCCGGGTGATACGGGCGCAAGCCCGGCGGGTGAAGATGCGGCTCGATATGGCGAGGTCAGGGCCCGGCGTGTCCGCGAACCGCTCGAACTTGGGGTGCTGCTTCAATGCGGCGCGGACGAAGTCCGGCGGGTCGGTCCACTCCACTCCGCCGTACAGGCCTTCCGTGTTCTGGCGGAAGATCACTGCGTCCACCAGGGGCTCCTCCCACCCTCCGTCGGCCGTCCGCCGGATGAAGTTCAAGGGGTTGCCGGCGAAGGAGCGGCACGGCCGAATGGAGACGTCCAGGTTGAACCGTTGCCGGAGGCCGACGATGGGGCTGTAGTAGACCAGGCCAGTCCCCTGCAGCTCGGGACTCAGCTCGGCCACCGCCTCGTTCTTCGGCTTCGAAGTGATGGCGCCGAACAGCCCGAGTCCGTGCTCAGCCAGGAGGTCGACCGTGCGCTCCGGCAGAGGGTTTCCCTCGGTCACCCAGAACTCCCATCCGATGTCGGCGTGCACGTAATCCGCCTCGAAGCCCACCGCGTCCAGAACGCGAGTCGCCTCGGGGAGCACGGTCTGTCCGATCCCATCACCCGGCATGGAAACTACCGTTCGACGAGCCATGTGCTTGTCTCTCCTATGCTTGAACTCCGAGCCGGGCCCGGATCTGGTTTTCAATGCCTCCCGCCACCACGAGGGCCTGGGGAACGTCGCCCAGTGGGACGAACGTGAACACCTCCTCCTCCCACTCAACGGTGCCGCGGGCGAAATCGATGTCAAGCTGATCGCCCGGGATCAGCGTAGGAGACTCGTCGTCGGCGAACCTCTGCCGCAGATGATCGACGAGGGCCGGACATTCGATGCACACGAAGCCGTTGTTGAAAGCGTTGCGCAGGTAGGTCTGCGAAAAGCTGCCGGCGACCACCAGTGCGATGCCGGCCGCCTGCAGCGCGGTCGCAGCCTGCTCCCGGCTCGAGCCGGTTCCGAAGTTGTATCCTCCGACCAGCACGTCACCGGGTTCGACGGCGGAGGCGAAGTCCGGGTCGTAGTTTCGCATCACGACCTCGGCCATTTCCTCCGGCGTCATGCCCTCGCGATACGTGAAGTCCTTTCCGTAGATGCCGTCCGTGTTGAGGTTGTCGGGCGGTACGAACAGGAGGCGTCCCCTGTGGCTCGCCCCGAACCCAGGCTGAATCTGCACGGCCGCGACCTCGGCTACCTCGGTGTCGGCCAGCCGGAAGAGGTACGCCGGGGCTCCGTCCGCAGACGCCTGTGGAGCCCGTATGTAGCCGGCCACGGCCGATGCGGCCACGACCGCGGGACTGGCCAGATAGGCCTGCGCATCCCGACTGCCCATGCGCCCCTTGAAGTTCCGGTTGGTGGCCGAGATTCCTACCTCTCCCGGCTCGAGAAGTCCGGTGCCGAGTCCGATGCACGGGCCACAGCCGGGCGGGAGCGCGAGGGCCCCTGCGGCTACCAGCGTACCCCACGCCCCGGATTCTTCAGCCGCCTCCTGCACCTCGCGGCTCGCCGCGGCGACGTACATCTCCACTCCGTCGGCCACCTGCCGACCGGCCAGCACGGCGGCGGCCGCCTCGAGGTCCTCGAGCCGACTGTTCACGCACGACACGAGGTACGCCTTCTGGATCGCTACCTTCTCGGCCTCGATGTCGGCGATCGATCGCATCACCTGCACGGAGTCCGGTCCGGACACGTGCGGCGTGACCTTCGCCAGATCCAACTCGATGATGCCGGCGTAGCGGGCCGCGGATCCGGGGCGAGGCGGGTCTGTCGCCCATTCCTCGAGCTCCGCTTCACTGAACCGATCGAACGCGCCCGCTTGGCCCAGCGCCTCGCGGCGCGTCCTCAGGTAGTCCACCGTGACCTCGTCGACCGGGAACCAGCCCACCAGGGCGCCCCACTCGGTGGTCATGTTTGAAATGCTGAACCTCTCGTCCATCGAGAGTCCGGCGATTCCGGGCCCGTGGAACTCTACCGCAGCGTTCAGCACCTCGCCGCGGTTGTACAGGCCGCAAAGCGTGATGATGACGTCTTTTCCGGTGACGCCCTCCTCAAGCCGGCCCTCCACGACGACCTTCACCGTGCGCGGGATCGGCCACCAGAACTCGCCCGTGGCCCAGATGGCGGCCGCATCCGTTCGCACCACTGGCGTCCCCAGCGCCCCCAGTGCTCCATACATGTTGGAATGGGAATCGGACCCGACCACTAGCGCCCCGGGCACGACGAACCCGTGCGACACCATGATCTGGTGCCCGATTCCCGTGCCGGCCGGATAGAAGCGGATGCCGTGCTCGACCGCGAAATCCTCGATTCGAGCATACTTGTCGAGGTTCGCGTCAGACCGATTCTGAATGTCGTGATCGAGAACGAACACGGGCTGGTCCGCATCCGCCACGGCCGGTGCTCCGATCGCCTCGAACTTCTTGATGACCGCGGCCGTGTTGTCGTGCGTCAGTACGTGCCGCGGCCTCAGGGATACCACATCACCTGCCTGGAGAGGCCTCGCGGGACCCTCCATCAGATGGCTCTGTGCGACCCGCTCGACCATCGTCTGGCCCATCATCACCTCCGGCGCCGGGGGGTGAGAATCAAAGATCCGTAGTGCACAGCTCGAGGAGCTCGGAAACCGAGTCCAGCTCGTCCACCCGCCACACGGCGTCCTTCAGACGGCGAGCCTTGTCCCTCGACAGGACGCCCTCCGCCAGCGCGTCGAACTTGCCCTCGATCTCGTCTTCGGTCAGTGGATTGCGCGGATCCCCCTTCGGGTAGTCCAATTCCATGCCCACCTGCCGCCCGTCCGTGGTGTCGATCGTCACTCCCACGCGCTGCAGCGCCGGGAAGACCTTCTCGATCTCCGGATCCGCGATCACCTCGACCTTGTGAAGCTGCTCCCGGATGCGCGGGTCCATGATCTTTTCCGGCTCGAACTGGGCCGGTGTCACCTTCCGCTCGACGAGGGCCGCGGCGATCACGTACGGCAGACTGTGGTCGGCCGTCTCCTTGCTGCGCGGATCGTACTTCGTGGGGTCCGCCAGGATATCGGCGGCGCGTGCCAGCGATCGGATGCGGATCTTCGCCACGTCCTCGGGAACGAGGTCGTTCTCCTCCACGAGCTGCAGGACGGCCGAGATGGGGGCGTGCGTGAGGGCTTCGGTGGGGAAGTACTTCATCCCGCAGCGTTCGATGCGCCACGTGTCACCGAGTTCGTCCGTCAGGATCTCCAGCTTCCACTCCGGGCCCATGCAGTGCACGAGTCCTTCCTTGCCGTCGATCACATGCTCCGGTCCCGTATACCCCTTCTCCGCCAGGAGAGCCGCCATGACGCCGGCCTCCGTGGCCATCGGGTCCACCGTGTTCTTCATCATCGTCAGCTTGCCGGCCGTGACCGCGCCCAGGGTGCCGGAGTGTGATGCGGAGATGCCGATCGCGTGCTGGATCCTCTCCCATGACATGTCGAGCATGCGTCCCGCGACGATGGGAGACACGAAGGCCGTCAGCGTACCGTGGTGCCAACCGCGCTCTCGAATCCCCGGAAACGCTGCCTCGCACAGTCGCATCTCGAACTCGTGACCGAGCACGATGCCCACGATGAGCTCGCGGCCGCCCTTGCCCTGCCGCTCGGCGCAGGCCATGGCGGCGGGGATGATGTCCGACGGGTGCGACGGATCCTGCTGCCAGTAGATGTCGTTGTAGTCCATCACTCGGACCATGAGGGCGTTGGCCAGGGCGGCCGATACGACGTCCACCCGAGC
>CAZRRU010000093.1:0-47696 GCA_964602635.1 uncultured Gemmatimonadota bacterium
CGCGAGCTGGATATCGTAGCCCAGCCCGGCCCCGAGGCCGATGCCGCTGCGGTCCTCCGTGACGGTGGCGGTCAGGTCCTCGAACGGTATTTCGAATTCCACCGATCGGCCGGCGAAACCCGCTCCGCCCTTCAGGTAGAAGCCACCCTTCGGGCTCGGGTAGTACATGGCCGTGAACATGAGGGCGGCGCGCCCGATCTGTACTCCCTCCTGGTCGGTGCCCCACCCTATCAGCTCGCCGCCGATGAGCAGTTGCTGACTGGGGCTGCCGCCCATGCGCAAAAACCCGGCACCTCCGAACTTCGAGTCGCCGTCGAACGCGTCGTCCCCGAGGACCGTTCCGGCCCCGAACCCGAAGCTGATCCAGAAGCCCTCATGGACGGCGGTCCGCTGAGCGTCCGCCGGTCCGGCCGAGATGAGCAGCAGAACCGCGGTGGACAGGACGGTTCCGGCGATACGGTAATTCATGTACATGCTCCTATCCGGTTCGGTGTCGCACCGGCTCTACCCTCCCTCCAGCGACTCGTTCCGCGGCAGACGGACCTTCCCGGGCCCCGTTTGTGGGACGCCTTGGCGCGGGGCCATTGTGTCACACATCGCGACACGTGGGCCGTTGCGCGGAAGAGGCCGGCAAGACTCCGGCGGGCGTCGGCCTTGGGATCCGTGGTGCAAGCGACAGCGGCCTATCGTGTTACAATCGGACAAAAATGAGCGGTTTTCCGCCCGAGCAGCCAGGGGTGCGAAGCACGCTTTTTGCAGGTAAAATCAAGGCTAAAGGGCAGCATGGGTTGTTCACGACCCCCCACGCTCAGGCGTACTGCCCCGGGAAAGTAGGACTGCCGCCAGCGGTGGCCAGACTCACGAAGCGATATGCGAGGGGGGCGTGAGCTGGTTCGTCGCTGGCGGTGTTTTTTTTGCCGGTGAAGACTTAAAGTGTTGAAAGAATGACGGACGCCGTCCGCCCGGACGGCGGTTCCCGGAAGGAGGAGCCTCCATGACTCGTCGCAGTCTCTCGTTATTTTTCACCGCTCCGGCCGTCCTGATGTTCGTTGCGGCGTGTGGCGACCGCCCGACTCCCGAAGCCGAGACGGCGAGCGCCAGCTCGGAGTATCCACGCGAGGTCCTGCAGGCCCACATGCAGGATCACTTCTTCAAGGCGACGGAGATGCAGGTAGCGGTCGTCAACGGTGATCTGGCAGCCGTTCGAGAGCCCGCTCGGTGGATGGCGGAGCACGCCAATTCGGCGGCGATGCCAGCTGATTGGAGCCCGTACGCCGAGGCGATGCATGCGGCGGCCAATCGCGTGGCCGAAGCATCGGATCTGGCAAGCGCCGCGATGGCCACGGCAGCCATGGGCGCGGAGTGCGGGAACTGCCACAAGGGGCTCGGTGCCGAGGTGGGCTTCGCCGTCGAGGCTGCCCCTCCGCAGGGCGAAGGGGCGAGCGTGCACATGTCGAGGCACGCCTGGGCATCCGGGCGCATGTGGGAAGGCCTGATCGCCCCGTCGGGCGTCGTGTGGGATGGAGGTGCCGAGGTTCTGTCCGAGGCACCCCTGGCTCCGGCGGAGCTGTCGGCCGACCTGGAGGTGTTGGCCGAGGTGTCAGCGATGGAGGCCGCCGTCCACGTCATGGGCGCCGAAGCGGTTGGCATCGCGACGCAGGAGGACCGGGCCCGCGTGTACGGGGATTTCCTCGGCACGTGTGCCGCCTGTCATGACAGGACGGGCCAGGGCGGGATGTAGGAGTCCGTCAGGTCATTTCGAGACCGCGCAGGCAACGGGCCCCGGAGCGTCATGAGCGCTCCGGGGCCTGCACACATCCAGCTCACCGCGACACCCGTTCGCGGCCTTTATATTGTCATGTCAGCATGATATTTTCTCGGCCAGTCGGACGGATCTGAAACCAACCACTGAGGGACGACCGGAGGCTTCATGATCTCCAAAAAACGTATGATGTTCGTCGTGTCGCTGGCCGCGCTCCCCGCGCTTTCGACGCCGGCCGTAGCACAGGACGTGGACCTGAAGTTCGGCGGCCAGGTGAGGCCCCGATTCGAATTCAGGGATCCGCTTCCGCTCCCGGACGGGAGCTCCGAGTACTTCACCTCGATGCGGACGCGGGTCGACCTGCGGGCCGGCCTCGACGACAACCTGTCCGCGTTCATCCAGATCCAGGATGTTCGGCTGTGGGGATCCGAGGGCAACACACTCGGCGACTTCTCGGCGAACGGTCTCGACATCCACCAGGCGTACGTGGACCTTGGGCGCGCCGAGGAGGGCGGCTTCATGGGTCGGTTCGGCCGGCAGGAAGTCAATTTCGGGGGCCAGCGCCTGATCGGCGCGGTCAATTGGACGCAGCAGGCGCGCGCGTTCGATGGGATCCGCGTCGGCTCCGGCGGCAGCGTCGGAAACATCGAAGTCTTCGCCGCCAAGTTGCAGGACGACCAGGCGGGAGACGTACAGCAGGAAGCCAACCTGGTATCCGCCTACGGAACCTGGGACATCACCGATACCCAGGACCTGGATCTCTACTGGATCTTCGACGACCAGGAAGACGATGAGGCCGATCCGGGCGACCAGCAGACCAGCCGCCACACGCTCGGTGCCCGCTGGGTAGGGAAGGCGGCCGGGCTCACCTACCGGGCAGAGGGCTCGGTTCAAACCGGCAAGTTCCTCGGGTCGGACCTGAGCGCCTTCATGCTGGGTGCGCGACTGGCGTACGGATTCGCTGGCAAAGGCAGCGTCACCCTGTGGTACGACTACCTGTCGGGCGACGGCGACCTCGCGGACGACGAGCTGAAGGTGTTTGACACCCTGTTCGCCACGAACCACAAGTTCTACGGCTTCGCCGACCTGTTCCTCAACATCCCGCTCCACACGGGCGGACGCGGACTGCAGGACATGGCGATCAAGGGCACGTACCGGCCGCACTCCGATTGGCTCCTGCAGCTCGACCTGCACTCGTTCCACATGGCGGACAAGGGTCCGCTCGAGTCCGGTCATTTCGGTGAGGAAATCGACCTGGTGGGGAGCTGGAAGTACAACAAGCACCTGAACCTGAGCGCGGGGTTCAGCTACGTGTTCCAGGACGACGGGTGGGCGGAGATCGAACGGCTCGAGAAGGACCTGACCTGGGTCTACGTCATGCTCGACGCCAACTTCTGATCCGAATCGCCTGCGACGGCCTGGCGTGCGAGGGCCCCGGAGCGCCGCGAGCGTTCCGGGGCCCTGGTGCGTCTTACCGCAGGCAGCGGGTGGTTCCGTCAGGAGGTCGTCAGCTCCTCGCAGCGATCTTCCTCTTCGTCCCGCTCGAACTCGCGCAGCAGACAGTTCACCGTCTGCTGGATCAGATCCTCCACGGGCACTTCCTGACGGACAGCTTCGCACTCGTAAGCCAGGAAGTGGCTGTCGCTCACCTCGGCCCACACGCGGACCTTACGCATGAGCCACCTCCTCCCGGGCGCGCAGCTCGGCTTCCGCTTCGCCTCCGATCGGGTAGGCTGGCACCGCCTTGTGGCCGTAACACAGGATGCCGCCCTTGCCCTCCTTTCGGATGAGACGGAATTCCAGCGCCACCATCATTCCCGCCTCCACCGATTCCGGATCGCAGTCCGCCACCTGCACCATCATCCTCGCGCCCTCGGGCGTCTCGATGATGGCCAGCGCATAGGGCGCCTCCATGAGGAAGGCGTGCGGCGGGACGTGCACGACGGTAGACGTAATCACGCGTCCTTCGTGCGACAGCTCGATGGTCTCTGCCGCGGTGCTCCGACAGGCGAAGCAGATACGGCGCGGCGGGTACGCCACGCGCCCGCAGTCGCCGCACCGGGTGGCCTCCAGGCGGTAGCGGGAAGGGATCTCCCTCCAGTATCTCGGGCTCGGCATGTTCTGACCCCCCTTTCGCTCAAGTGGCCTGAAGGATGTGAACGACGGAGCTCGCGCCCGTTCCACCCATGTTCTGGGCCAGGCCGAATTCGGCTCCCGCAACCTGGCGCGCGCCTGCTCCTCCGGTCAGCTGCTCGAACAGCTCTACCGCCTGCGCGACACCGGTGGCGCCGACGGGGTGGCCCTTCGACTTGAGGCCTCCGCTCGTATTGATCGGCAGGCGACCGCCGAGTGCCGTCTCGCCGGTGCGAGCGCAGTGGCGACCCTCGCCCAGCGGCGTGAAGCCCAGGGCCTCTATGCAGCAGATCTCTGCGATCGAAAAACAATCGTGAACCTCGGCCACGTCCACCTGTTCCGGGCCGATGCCGGCCATCTCGTACGCCCGGGCTCCGGCCGCCTCCACGGCGTCCAGGAACGCCACGTCGCGCCGGTCGGTCAGCGCCATCGAGCCGGTGGCCATCGCGGCTCCCCGAATCACCACCGGCCGGTCCGTGTATTGCCTGGCCTGGTCCAGTGGACACAGCAGCACGGCGGCGGCCCCGTCGCTGACGGGCGAGCAATTGAGCAGGCGCAGCGGCTCGGACACGGGGGCCGAGCTCAGCACCTGGTCCACCGTCAGCTCCCGCGGGAACTGCGCATTCTCGTTGAGCGCCCCGTGTCGGTGAGACTTGACGGACACCCAGGCCAGGTCCTCCTCCGTGGTGCCGTGCGCGGCCATGTGAGCCCTGGCGATCAGGGCGTACAGGGCGGGGAAGGTGGCGCCGTTGTACACTTCGGTTTCCTGGTCCGAGGCGGTGGCCAGCACCTCGGTCACGTCCGGCGAGTCGGTCATCTTCTCCACGCCGGCGGCCAGAACCAGGTCGCTGCCGCCGCAAGCCACTTCCAGGAAAGCGGTGCGCAGGGCCACTCCACCCGAGGCGCAGGCCGATTCCACCCGAACGGAAGGCACTCCGGCCATCCCGAGGTGGTCGGCCATCAGCGGGCCGAGGTGCTCCTGCCCGACGAACTGACCGGCGGACATGTTGCCGACGTACATCGCGTCCAGGTGGTCGGCGCCGGCCGTCACGAGCGCCTGCTGCGCCGCCTCCACGAACAGGTCGCGGAGGCTCGCGTTCCACAATTCACCGAAGCGGGTCATGCCCGCTGCGACGATCGCTACATCGCGCATTTCATCCTCCGCTTCATTCGTTGACGATGATCTTCTCTCGATACTTGGCGTACTCGCCGTAGGTCACGTACCGGCGCGGTCCATCGAGCATCGAGCGGACGCTCGGGGCCAGTCCGCGACGTTGCGGAAGCAGTCCCGTGGCCCGCAGGACGAACGAATCGCTGCCTGCTCCCGAGCCGAAGGACGTAATGAGGATCAGGTCATCCGCGTCGGCCACGTCGAGCACCGCCGCCAGGCCCGTCGGGGACGACCCGGAGTAGGTGTTGCCCATCGTCGGCACCACCCAGCCTGGATCCATCTGCTCGCGCGTGAAGCCAAGCGATTTCCCGACGGACAGCGGGAACTTCCCGTTCGGCATGTGGAAGACGACGAAGCGGAAGTCACCCGGCTTCATGCCCGTCTTCTCGAGGATCCTGCTCGTGGCGGCCGATACGTGCTTGAAATAGGCCGGCTCGCCGGTGAAGCGTCCTCCGTGCCTCGGATAGAACTCTCCCTCACGGCGCCAGAAGTCGGGCGTGTCGGTGGTGAAACTGATCGTCTCCACCACGTCGGCGAGGGGGTCGTCCCTCCCGAACAGATAGGCAGCGCCGCCGGCCGAGGCCGAGAACTCGAGCGCGTCATCCGGCGCTCCCTGCGACGTGTCGGCCCCGACGGCGAGCGCGTAGTCCACCCGCCCGGACTCGACGAGCGCCAGCGCCACGAACATGGCCTCCGTCCCGGCCTTGCATGCGAACTCGAAGTCGGCGACGTGCACCTCCGGTCCGACGCCGAGTGCTTCGGCGACCACGGTGCCGCTCGGCTTGACCGCGTAGGGATGAGATTCCGAGCCGATATAGAGGGCTCCGACCTTGGACGGCGACACGCCGGCGCGGGTCAGTGCGGAGCGCCCGGCGGCCACGGAGATGGTGATCGTGTCTTCGTCGAAGCCGGGGACCGATTTCTCCTCCAGGAGCAGTCCCCTCTGGATGGTGCCGGGGTCCTTACCCCACTGGCGCGCGATCTCCTCGGTGGTGATGCGACGCCGCGGGATGAAGGCCCCGTAGCCTGCGATTCCGGCCATGTCCGCCTCCTCGCGCACGGGTGCCCTGCATACCCGGTCCGAGGGGGGACAAGTCCCAGGTCAGATTCCTATTCTGGCTATCTATGAAGTTAGCGAACGGAACGATCCTGCGCCCGTCGCGAGCTTCAGAGCTGTCAGGTGCCGTGCTCGACCCGGCGCGAGAGAATCTCCCAGCGCGCGTCCACCTGGTCCTGGATGATCTCCACCTGCCTGTCCGTCAGGTGCTTGAACCGCGCCTGGCGCCGGATGTACTCCTCGACGGGGCCACCCGGGTGGTCGACCGTGAAACGCCAGGTGCCTCCGTTCTCGACTTCCATGAGCGGGAACACTCTGCGCTCGACGGCCATGCGGGCCAGGTCTATCGTCTCGTCGTTCTGCGTCTTCCAGCCCGGAGGGCACGGGGCCAGGATGTGGATGAAACGGGTGCCACGAATCGTGCGGGCCTTCTTCACCTTCTCCACCAGGTCCACCGGGTAGGCCACCGAGGCGGTGGCGGCGTACGGAATCCGGTGCGCCGCCATGATGGCCATGATGTCCTTCTTGGGCTGGTGCTCCGGGTCGCCGGTCGGGGTCGTGGTCGTCCACGCTCCCCACGGCGTGGCCGAAGAGCGCTGGACCCCGGTGTTCATGTACGCTTCGTTGTCGTAGCAGAAATAGATGAAGTCCTCGTTTCGCTCGGCCGCTCCGGACAGGGCCTGCAGCCCGATGTCGAAGGTGCCGCCGTCACCCGCCCAGGCGATCACCGTCGTCTCCCTGTCACCACGGGAAACGAGACCCGCCTTGATGCCCGAAGCCACGGCCGCTCCCGTCTCGAAGGCCGTGTGGAACAGGGGAACCCGGAGGGACGACTGTGGCCACGGCCCGGCGATGATGCTCCAGCAGCACGCCGGGAGCACCACCATCGTCTCGGGTCCCAGGGCCTTCAACACCAGGTTCATGGCGATGGGGGCAGCGCAGCCCGGGCAAGCCAGGTGACCCGAGGCCAGGAGCTCGTCCTGCGGAATGTGCTGTTTGATGATGGTCTGGCTCATAGCTCCACCCCCACCCACAGGTCTTCGCGCTCGGGCCGGGCCTTCGAGCGGGTGTTGTCGATGATGTCGTTGATCACGGCCGGCGTGACGTCGCGGCCGCCGAGCCCGAGGACGTAGCCGAACAGGTTCGGTCGGTCCTCCGGTGGCACGTCGTACAGCGCCGCTCGGATCTCCTCGGCGAAGATGCCCCCGTGTCCGGGCGAGATGTTCCGGTCGAGCACCGCCACCCGGTCCACGCCGCCCAGGAGGTTGCGTAATTCGTCGGTCGGAAACGGGCGGAACATCTTGACCTTGATGAGCCCCACCTTCTCGCCGTCGGCACGCCGCTCGTCCACCACGTGGCGCGCCGTCGAGGTGATGGTGCCGGACGTCACGAGAAGGAGATCGGCGTCCTCGACCCGGTAGGCCTCCACGGCCCCGTACCGCCGGCCCGTGATCGCCTCCCAATCGTCCTCGACCTGGCGAAAAACGTCCCGCGCTTCGAGCATGGCCTCCTGCTGCTGCCAGCGCATCTCGGTGTAGGCGTCGGGTCGCACCAGGGCGCCGAACGCGCGCGGATCGCTGGTGTCCATCTTGAACGTCGCCTCCCGCTGCGGAAGGAAGCGGTCCACGTCCTCCTGCTCGGTGACGTCCACCGGCTCCGACGTGTGCGACAGGAAGAACGCGTCCAGCACCAGCATCACCGGCAGGTTTACCGCCTCGGCGAGCTTGAACGATTGGATGGTGGTGTCGAACACCTCCTGGTTCGTCTCGCAGTACAACTGGATCCAGCCCGTGTCACGCTGCGACAGGCTGTCGTTCTGGTCGGTCCAGATGGTCCATCCGGGAGCCATGGCGCGGTTGACGTTGGCCATGACGACCGGCAGACGCCCCCCCGCTGCCCAATGCAGCATCTCGTGCATCAGCGCGAGGCCCTGCGCCGAGGTGGCGGTGAACGTGCGAGTGCCCGCGATCGACCCGCCGATGCAGGCGGCCATCGCCGAGTGTTCGGACTCGACCTTGATGTACTCAGCCGGCAGGCTCCCGTCCGCCACCATGTCCGACAGCGCCTCGACGATCTGTGTCTGAGGCGTGATCGGATAGGCGGAGATGACCTCCACGCGGGAGCGCAGGACGCCCCACGACACCGCGTGGTTGCCGATCATCACCTTCTTCATATGCCCTCCCGCGTCATGGTGACGGCGCCCCGGGGGCATTCGGCGGCGCACAGGCCGCATCCCTTGCAGTAGCGCATGTCTATCTCGAACCCTCCGTCTTCACGGCGGGAGATCGCCATGTCGGGGCAGAAGATCAGGCACAGCTCGCAGCGGTTGCATACGCCGCAGTTGAGGCAGCGCTCGGCCTCCTCGATGGCCTCCTTCTCACTGAGCCCGAAGTTGGTCTCACCGAACGCCGATCGCAGGTCGATCGCATCGTGGAAGTGATCCTCGTGCCGCGGGGCCGTGTGGAAGTGGTGGGGGTTCATCCGGTCCCAGGTCACCACCTCGTTCACCGGGTCTTCCCTCGGAATCGGGTCCGCGTCCTCGGTATACCGCAACGCGCTCACGTTGCCGTCACCGAATCGGAGGGCGCCGAGCGGGAGGGCGCCGACGTCCTCGCCGGCCCGGTCACGCAGGAAGTGGTCGATGCCTATCGCGGCTCGCTTCCCGGCCCCGAGCGCATCGGCCACCGATCGCGGCATGTCTACCGCGTCACCTCCCGCGAACACCGGGGCCGACGTGCTCTCGCCCACCGTGTCCACTTCGATCAACCCCCACTTCGTGCGCACGTCGTCGGGGAGGAACGACAGGTCACAGTCCTCGCCGATCGCCGTGAGCACCGTGTCCGCGGTGACGAAGAACACTTCGCCCTCGATAGGTACCGGACGACGCCGACCACTGTCGTCCGGCTCTCCGAGCTCCATGCGCTGACACGTGATGCCCGTGAACTCACCGTTTTCGAGCTCCACCGCGATCGGAGCCGCCAGGAACTCGAACTCGACGCCCTCATCCCTGGCTTCCCGCACTTCCAGCGGAATCGCCGGCATCTCGCGGGGCGTTCGCCGGTACAGCACCGTCACGTGGGCGCCGAGCCGCAGAGCCGAGCGGGCGCAGTCCATGGCCGTGTTGCCGCCGCCGACCACTATTACGCGATCGCCGAGGTCTGGCCTCGCGCCTGCGTTGACCTCCTTCAGGAACTCGAGCCCGGGGCGGATGGCGGAGACGCCCTCGGCGCCCTCGATCCTCGAGTCCTTGCCCGTGTGCGCACCCGGAGCCACGAACACGGCGTCGAAGTCGTCCAACTCGGTCCACGGCACGTCGGTTCCGATTCGGGCGGACGTGCGGATCTCGATTCCCGTCCCCGCGATGCGCTCGATCTGCCGATCCAGGATGGCCCGCGGCAATCGATACTCGGGAATCCCCAGGCGCAGCATGCCGCCGGCCTCGGCCGCCGCTTCGAAGACGGTCACGCCGTACCCGAGCCGCGCCAGGAAATACGCACAGGAAAGCCCCGCCGGACCGGACCCGACCACTGCCACGCTCTCGACCCGCGTGCGCTCGGCAGCCGGCGCAGGGGGGGCCGCGAGGATCATGTCGCCCAGTCGGCGTTCCACCGAGTGAATGGCCACGGGTTCGTCGAGCGACGCGCGGTTGCAGCTGTGCTCGCACGGATGGTGGCATACGCGGCCCGTTACGGCCGGCATCGGGTTCTCACGTACCAGCAGGTCGGCGGCTTCCTCGAGCCGGCCCTGCCCGATCAGGTACATGTAGCCCTCGATGTCGATACCCACCGGACATCCGGCGTTACACGGCGCCACACGGTCCTCGTAGCGGGGCATGATGTACTTCCAGGACCCGGTCGGGTTCACCAGGGTCGAGGTCTCGCTCATCGCAACGGGAGGTATGTTGCGCCCCTTTTCCTCCGGGCGGGTCACGTCGCGCTCAGACATGCGACACCTCCGTCGGAGCGGCCGAGCGGACGGCGCCATACGCCTCGACGGCGGCCTCGTAGTTGGCCTCCTGCTTGGCCGGCACCTCGTCGTCGATGGCGGCCTTGACCGAGTCCATCCCGATGAGGCCGAACTCCGCCGCGAAGGCGCCCACGATCGCGGTGTTCACTATGGGCTGGGTCTTCGTGCCGAGGCCGTGCCGGATCGCGATCCCGCTCGCGTCGATCGTAGCCACGCGGAAACGCTCCAGGAGCATCGGGTATTCCTCGGGGGCCTTTTCCGTGTTGATCAGGATCGTGCCACCCGCCTTGAGGCCCGAAGTGACATCGATGGCGTCGATCAGGGTCGGGTCGAGGACGATCAGGTCGTCCGGCTCGGTGATCTCGCACCGCAGTCGGATCGGATCGTCGTCCAAACGAAGGAAAGCCGTGACGGGCGCGCCTCGTCGTTCGACGCCGAACGCCGGAAACGACTGAACCCACTCGCCTTCCTGGAAGAGCGCTACGGCCAGGAGCTTGGAGGCAATGACCGAGCCCTGCCCGCCGCGCCCGTGTATTCGAAGCTCACGCATGTGTGGTCCCTCTGCGACAGCCTGCCTCGAGGGGGCGAGGAGAGCGCCGGGGTGACGAAGTGACCTGTCGCGTAGTTTTGGGGCCAAAACGTCCCAGTGTAGCCGGAACCGCTCACCCGACTGCGGGCCCTCGGAACCCGCATTTCCCTCACTAATCGTGTATTGGCGCGCGAACCTTCGCTTTCGCGCCCGCTCACGGCGGAAACGCGCCCACGCGCCTCCACGCACGACATTTGCAAGAAGCGTGCGTCACGGAGAGGCGGTTCGACGGACCGGAGTTCCGGCGGAATCCCTCTCGCGACACAGGCGCGGGACGCATTACGCTCAGCCGGCACGATGGGAGGCGGCACATGATCGACCGGAGAACGGACCGTCCCTACAGCGACGACCCGTACAGCGACCTACCGTGCGACAGCGCGCGAGATCTCCGAGCGGACGCGCCCGCCAGACAGGGGGGAGCGCTGTGCGCCGACGCCCAGGCGGACGGCGTGCCGTGCTACGAGTTGGGCCGCGACTGTGAAACGTGTGAACGCGCCTACCTCTCATGGGCCGACGCGGAGCCCGACGGCACCTAGCTTCCTCGCTTCCCTCCGATACGCCTCCATGCGGCGGCTCCCGGAGCGGTCCGGGGCCGCCGTTCGTGCATCGGGTGCGTTCCCGGCGCTGGACATGGACGCGGCGTAGGGCGGAACGACCTTCCTTCCGGGTCGATCCAGCAGGAAGAGGGGTCCGCCGGCTGGTGGCGGGCCCTGTACGCTATTGGACGAATCTGCACTCCCGGGTCTAACATCTCCCTGATCCCATATCCGAGGAGGCGCATGCAGGGAGTCGCGGTCGCATCCAGTACGAAGCTGGCGGCCGACGCCGGGGCGATCATCGCTGATGCCGGAGGCAACGCCGTTGACGCGGCGGTGGGCGCGGCTCTCGTCTCGATTACCACGGAGCCCGCGATCTGTTCGCTCGGCGCCGGAGGGTTCATCACGATCTGGCCTCCCGCCGGCGATCCGGTGACGATCGATGGCTACGTCGAAATGCCGGGCCGTGGTCTTCCTCCGGAGCGGTTCGGGGGCGGAAGGCGTGATGTGAGGATCGGGTATGGGGGAGGCGTCGACCTGACGGTCGGTCACGGCACAGTTGGCACCCCCGGCGGGCTCGCGGCTCTCTCCCTGGCGACCCAGCGCTACGGCCGACTGCCATGGGCCGAAGTGGTCGAACCGGCATACCAGGACGTGAAGAATGGGTTCGCTCTCTCCCTGGCGTCCTATACATACCTCGAGTTTGCCGGCCGCAAGGTGTTCGGATGGAACGAGCCGAGCTTCCGGGCGCTGCACGACGCGGACGGCAGGCTGCGCCGGGCGGGTGACACCATCTGGATCGAGGAGCTGGCGCACACGTTGAGGCGGATCGCCGATTACGGTGCGGAGGAGTTCTACGTCGGAGAGACCGCGCGCCTGATCGCCGCGGACATGCAGGCCAACGAGGGCATCCTCACCTTCGAGGACCTCGCGACGTACAAGCCGATCGTGCGCCGCCCGCTCGTAACGAACGTGGAAGAATGGCGGGTCGCGACGAACCCTCCGCCTGCCATCGGGGGCTCCACGCTGACCGCGATGCTCCTGCTCATGCAGAACGAGCCGGTGGACCGGTGGGGGGCTCGAGAGGTGGCCTGGTTGGCGCGCGTGCAGGAGGGTGTGCTCGACTACCGGCTCGACAATCTGGATCTGAGCGATGATCTGGAAGAAGACCTGGGCCGTCTGCTCCGCGAGGCGCGGATGGGCGAGCTCAGGAGGTGGGTGTCTTCTCCCTCCACGGTCCACACGTCGGCCGTGGATGCGGACGGTCTGGCGTGCAGCGTCACCCTGTCCGCCGGCTACGGATCGGGCGTGATGCCTCCGGGAACCGGCGTGTGGATGAACAACTGCCTGGGCGAGCATGAGCTCAATCGGCGGGGTTTTCACGCGTGGTCCCCCGGAACTCGACTCCCCTCGAACATGGCCCCCACCGTGGCCCGGCACGAGGACGGTTCGGTCCTGTCAATCGGATCGCCCGGCGCCGACCGAATCACGACGGCCATCGTCCAGGTCCTGGTCAACCACCTGCATCTCGGGATGACGCTGGGCGAAGCCGTCGGGCATCCCCGCCTGCACGTCGAGAACCAGGGTGGGGAGAAGGTGGTGGCCTACGAGGTCGGCCTCCCGGTGGACGACCTGCGACTGCCTGTCCGCCGGTTCGACGGCCTGGACATGTACTTCGGGGGAGCCGGGGCGGCCAAGCGGGACGCCGACGGAACCTTCGAAGTGGCTGCGGATCCCCGGCGTGGTGGTGGTACGACGATCGGGGGAAGGTAAGACCTGCCCCGGCCCGACCTAGACCCCGAACACGACCGGTACCAGAAGGTACGCCGCGGCCGTGACCAGGAAGACGAACAGCGCGTTCAGCCATACGCCTGCCCGCACCATGTCCTCGATGCGCACGGCTCCGCTCCCGTAGACGATGGCGTTCGGCGGTGTGGCCACCGGGAGCATGAACGCACCGCTGGCCGCGAGGGCGGCGGGAACCGCCAGGATGAGCGGGTCCTGCCCCAGACCGAGGGCCACGCCACCCAGCACCGGGAGGAACGTGGCGGCGGTGGCCGTGTTGCTCGTGAGCTCTGTCAGCAGGATCACGGCGGCCACGATCGCGAGCACCAGGAGCGGCAGGGGCCAGCTCGTGAGGCCTCCCACGCCGGCGCCCAGCCATGCGCTCAGTCCGGTGGCTTCGACGGCGGCAGCCAGGCTCAGACCGCCCCCGAACAGGATCAGCACACCCCACGGAGTGTCGCGGGCCATTCTCCAGTCGAGGAGGCGCCGCCCACCCGATTCGCCCGACGGGACGAGAAACAGGACGAGCGCGGCCGTCATCGCGATCCCGGCGTCGGTGAGACCCGAGAGCCAGTCGATGCGGCCAACCAGGATCGGCCTCGTCATCCAGGTGAGGGCGGTGAGCACGAAAACCGCGGCCACCCGCTTCTCAGCCCTCGACATACGGCCGAGAGAGCGCGCCTCGCGATCCACCAGCTCCCGCCCTCCGGGAAGCTCGCGAGTACGGATCGGGAAGGCGACACGCGTCAGCAGCAGGTAGCACAGGGGGAGGCCCACCAGGACTACCGGGACTCCGACGAGCATCCACTCCGCGAACCCGATTTCCACCCCGTAGCTCTCGAGCATGAAGCCGGCGAGGAAGGCGTTCGGGGGCGTGCCGATCAGCGTCCCCATGCCGCCGATGCTGCACGCGTACGCGATGCCCAGCATCAGGGCCGTGCCGAAACGACGTCGCTCACCGCCGGCGTCGTGGATCCCGCCGTCTTCGCCACCGCCGTCAGGCATCAGTGAGACCAGGGAAAGCCCGATGGGCAACATCATCAGCGCCGTGGCGGTGTTGCTCACCCACATGCTGAGAAAAGCGCAGCTCGCCATGACGCCTGCCACGATCGAGCGGGGCCTCGCGCCCAGGAGCCGGATGCTGGACAGCGCGATGCGACGCGGGAGTCCGGTGGACTCCATGGCGCGGGCGATGAGAAACCCGCCCAGGAACAGGTAGATGATCGGGTTGGCGAACGGTGCCGCTGCGTCTCGAATGTCCAGCACGCGAAGCAGCGGGAACAGCGCGAGCGGAAGTAGCGCCGTCGCCGGGATGGGAATGGCCTCGGTGATCCACCAGGTGGCCATGAGCACGCCCACCGCCGCCACACGCCACGCCGCGGCGCCGAGGCCCTCCGGAGCGGGCACGATCAGCATCAGGAGGAACAGGACGCCGCCGAGAGCCAGGCCCACTCGCCCCCGCGCGGACGGTCTTCCCACGTTGTCTTGGGTCACGTAACCAACATAGCTGGGGGCCCCGCGGACCGACCACCGCACGCGCGGCCGCACCGGTCGCTGCCCTCGACAGCACGCCTGGAGTCCGTTAGCCTTTTCGGGCCATGAATCCTCGCTCCTCGCGCTTCTCGCGCGGCAGCACCCGCCCGATTGAAACCGCCGCCGCCGGAGGTCCGCCTCCGACGCAGGAGGTCATCGTCTCGCGGGGCGCCGGGCTGGGCACTTTCGGCGGGGTGTTCACGCCCTCGATCCTCACGATCCTGGGCGTCATCATGTACCTCAGGTTCGGGTGGGTCGTGGGCAACGTAGGGCTCGTCGGGGCCCTGCTGATCGTCACGATCTCCACCTCCATCACGTTCCTGACCGCGCTCTCGATCTCCGAGATCGCCACCGACCAGCGTGTCCGCGTGGGCGGCGCGTACTACATGATCAGCCGATCGCTGGGGATCGAGACGGGCGGGGCCGTTGGCATACCGCTGTTCTTCGCGCAGGCACTGTCCGTCGCCCTGTACACGATCGGCTTCGCCGAGTCGGTGAAGAACGTGTTTCCCCAGGTGGACGAGCGCCTGGTGGGACTTCTCACGACCGTGGCGGTGGCCCTGCTCGCCCTGAAGTCGGCCCGAGCGGCGATCCGCGCCCAGTACTTCATCATGGGCGCCATCGGTCTGTCACTCGTGTCCTTCTTCCTCGGGAGCGCAGTGGGTCCACCGGACACGGTGACCGTCCCCCTGGCTGCCGTGCCTCGGGAGAATTTCTGGGTCGTGTTCGCGGTGTTCTTCCCCGCGGTTACGGGGATCATGGCAGGCGTCAATATGTCCGGCGACCTCAAGAACCCGGGCAAGTCGATTCCGAAGGGAACGATGGGCGCCGTCCTGGCGGGCTACGCCATCTACATGATCCTGCCCGTGTTCCTGGCTATGCGGGCCGACCACAATCAACTGATCCAGGAACCCCTGATCATGCGGCGCATGGCGCTGTGGGGCGACGCGATCGTGCTCGGCGTGTGGGGCGCTACCCTGTCGAGCGCCGTCGGAAGTATCCTCGGTGCGCCGCGCGTGCTGCAGGCCCTGGCGCGTGATGGGGTGCTCCCGAATTCCCTCCGCTGGCTTGGCAGGGGAAGCGGGCCGGAGGATTCCCCCAAGGCCGGCACCGTGGTCACCCTGGGGATCGCGCTCGCTGCCGTTGCGCTCGGGAACCTGAACGTCATCGCCCCCGTGCTGACGATGTTCTTCCTCACGACGTACGGCGTCCTGAACATCGCCGCAGGGCTCGAGCGGCTGCTGGGCAGTCCCTCGTTCCGGCCACGCTTCCGCGTCCCGTGGTATCTGTCGGCGCTCGGGGCCGTGGGCTGCGCCAGCGTGATGTTCCTGGTGAACTCGGTCGCTACCGTGATCGCAATCATCGTGGTTCTCGGCATCTTCCTCTGGCTCGAGCGCCGGGAGCTCAGGAGCGCGTGGGGCGACGTGCGGCGGGGAATCTGGCTGGCCATCACGCGGGCCGGCCTCCTGCGCCTCCGCGCTACCCGCGACCCCAAGAACTGGCGTCCCCACCTGCTGGTGTTGTCCGGTTCGCCGACCAAGCGCTGGTACCTGATTCAGTTCGCCAACTGGCTCTCACACCGCCGCGCGCTGATCACCGTGTCGAGCGTGATCACCGACGAGAGCGTGTCCCTGGACCGGCAGCGGGCGATGGAGACCACCATCAACGATTACCTGGCGCGGCGGGGCGTCGAAGCGCTGATCCGACTGATTCACGCCCCCGACCCGTTCGAGGGCGCCGAGCGCCTGGTCGAGGCGTACGGTCTCGGAGAGCTGTCGCCCAACACCTACCTGGTGGGCGACAGCCAGGTGCCCGAGCACCGGGACGCCTACTGTCGAATGATCGCCCGTTTTCACGAGGGGCGTCGGAACGTCGTGATCCTGCACCACGACGAGGACCTGCGGTTTGGCCGCCGCGAGCGGATCGACGTGTGGTGGGGCGGTCTCAAGCGGAACGGCGGGCTGATGCTCACCCTGGCCTACCTCCTGCAGACGAGCGTGGATTGGAGAGGGGCCGACGTGCGGGTGAAGATGGTGGTGCCGACGCCGGAGGCCGCAGCCGGGGCCCGCCCGAACCTGGAAGCCATCGTTCGGAGCATGCGGAGCGGAGCCACGGCCGAGGTGCTCGTATCCGACGGGCGTCCGTTCGCGGAGATCATGAAGGACTCGTCACGCGACGCCGACTTCATCCTGCTGGGGATGCGGGAGCCGGACGACGAGTTCCTGGCCTACTACGAGAGGATGCGGGATTCGGTGGGGGGGATGCCGACCGCCGCCTTCGTCCTCGCGGCCGAGGACATGCCGTTCGGCGAGATCGTAGTGAATCCGGACGAGTAGGGATCCCCGAGCCCGACCTACAGCTTCAACCCGAAGAACTGACCGCCGAGCCCGATGATCGCGAGCACGATTCCGACGACCAGGAAGATCGGCCGTATTGCGTCATCCCGCCTGAGCCCCAGGATGACTAGGATAACACCCGCACCGCCGAGGGCGCCCTGCCAGAAAGCGTCCATGAACTCCTGGACAGCCGCATAACTGCTTCCGCTGAGCACGTGAGCCCCCTCGGCTGTCTCCGCCACTGGGTCGGACCGACCGGGGAATGTCCCCGGCCGATCCTACCAAATTCCCGCCGCTAGTCCACAATCGGCGTTCCGAAGTCCACCAGCTGCTCCTCGACCGTCGCGCGATCGCCGGTAACCACCAGCAACATGTCGTCCGGTCGAATGTAGTCGCGCATGATACGCGTCACTTCTTCCGGCGTTACCGCGTAGATGCGATCCACGTACGTCTCGAGGTAATCGTCAGGCAGGCCGTGCAGGCGCATGTAGGCCAGCTGCCCCACGATTCCGCCGCGGCTCGAGTTCTGGAGCACGAAGATCCCCGCCAGGAAATTCTGGATTCCGAGGAGCTCCTCATCCGAGGGCGGCTCGTTCTGCAGGCGCTCGACCTCGTAGAAGATCTCATCCAGCGACGCGCCGGTGACGGCGGTCGTGACGTCGGCCATCTCGACCCAGTAGCCGTCGCGATACCTCGCGGACACCGTGCTGAACGGCGAGTACGTGTAGCCCTTGTCCTCGCGGATGTTGGCCGTGATCCGCGAAGCGAACGAGCCGCCGAGCAGGGCGTTCGTTACCGCCAGGGCCACGTAGTCCTCGTGCGACGGATCGACCGTCGGCAGCCCGACCTGGATCGTGGACTGGGGCGCTCCCGGACGATCGAGGATGTGCACGGCTCGTCCCGTTACCGGCTCCGGGATGTTCACGGTCGGCGGCGGGCCTTCTTTCCATCCCCCGAACGCAGCCTCGATGGCCTCGCGCATCGCTGTCTCATCGAACATTCCGGTCACGTAGATGTGCGAGCGAGCAGCACCGAAGTTGGTGTCATAGAACCCGCGGACCTGTTCGAGAGTGTAGCCCTGCATCTGCTCCTCGGTCGGATACAGCCGCCCGTACGGATGATCCGGGTACATCACGGCCCGGAATCGCTCCTGGGTCACCGACTGGGCCCGCGTGCGGGCGATGCTGACCTGTCTCACCCGGTCGGCCTTGAGCCGGTCCAGCTCGGATTCCGGGAACGCCGGGTTCAGGGCCACGTCGGCGATCAGTTCCACCAGGTCGGACCCGAACTCGGCCAGCACCTGTCCGGTAACGAAAGACTGGTCGAGTCCCACCCCTATGTTCACCGAGCCGCCCATGGCTGCCGCCTCGCGCGCGATGTCCTCGGCGCTGCGCGTAGCCGTACCCTCCTTCATCAGGTCGCCCATCAGGTCGGCGAGCCACACCTCGTCCGCCGTCTCGTCGATGTTGCCGGTGCGGACCACGAGCTGAACGGCGGTCTTGGGCACCTTGCCGTACGGCACCATGGTCACGCCGAGGCCGTTCGCGAGCTCGAATTCCGTGGCTTCCGCCAGCTGGAAGTCCTTCGGCTCTCCGCCGGGCGGGGGCGTTTCCTGCGCGATCGCCGCTCCCGTGCTCGCCACGAACGCCAGTCCGCCCAGCAGGGCGGCGAGGCTCTTCATCGTCGCTCTCATCGTCCCGCCTCCTTATCGCGAGCCGGCGCCGGACGCTGCGCCACCTTCGGCAGCTCCGGGCTCGACCGTGAGAATCGTCCGGTTCGTAGGTCGCAGGTACTCCTGCGCCGTCTGCAGGATGAGCTCGGGCGTCACCGCCCTGAACTCCGCCTCGATCCGGTTGATGCGGGATGGGTCGTCATCGAACAGGGCGAACGATGCGAGAAGGTCGGCCCGCCCGAACCCGAAGAGGCCCTCCATCGAATTGAGCAGACTGGACTTGAGCTTGGTCCTCGCCCGCGAGAGAGTCTCCTCGTCCACCGGCTCGGTACGGATCTTCTCGACAACTTCGTCCGTCGCCGCGAGGATGGCGTCGGCGCTCACGTCGGCGTCGTGGTACAACGACACGGTCCACAGCATGGGGCCGGCGTAGTTGTACATGTTGCCGAGGTCGTTCATGCTGCCGCTCACCCCGGCAGTGAACCCCTCCTCCTGCACGAGCCGCTGGAACAGCCACGAATCCTCGCCCTGGACGAGGATCTGATCGATGAGGCCGAAGGCCCAGTAGTCGGGTGAATTTCGCTCGGGCGTGTGGTACGCGAAGGCGAGAGCCGGGCGCGGAGCCAGGGCGTCCACCTTGCTGGAGCGCTTCTCTTCTTCCTGCCTGGGCTCGCTGATGTCGAATTCAGGTTTGTCGGGCCCACTCGCGATCGGTCCGAAGTACTGCTCGATCCACGCCCTGGCCTCGGCGGGGTCGAAGTCTCCGACCACCGCCAGCGCCGCGTTGTTGGGGGCGTAGAACGTGCCGAAGAAGTCCTGCACGTCTTCCAGGGTGGCGGCCTCGAGGTCCGACAGTTCACCGTAGAAGTTGTGCGCGTTGTACCAGTTCTCGTTGGCCAGCTGCGGCATGTCCAGCCACGGGAAGCCGCCGTACGGTTGGTTCAGCACGTTCACCTTCACCTCGTTCGACACCACGCCCTGCTGGTTCGTGAGGTTCTCCTGAGTGATCGCCAGGCCCTTCATGCGGTCCGCCTCGGCCCACAGCATCGTCTCGAGCTTGTGGGCGGGGACGATCTCGAAGTAGTTGGTGAAGTCGAACCGGGTGGAGCCGTTCAGGATCCCTCCGTTCTCCTGCACCAGCTGGATGAACTCCATCTTCCCGAGGTTCTCCGAGCCCTGGAACATCATGTGCTCGAACAGGTGAGCGAACCCGGTGCGGTCCCGCGGCTCTAACCGCAGCCCGACATTGTAGTAGACGGCCACGGTCACGATGGGGGCCGTCTGATCGGGCGACAGAACCACCCGAAGACCGTTGTCGAGCGTGAAGTACTCGACCGGGACGCTGAACTCGGTATCGAGCTCGGAACTCAGCTGATCCGCCGATTGGCAGGCACCCAGGGTCAGGGCGACGACTGCCGCCATGCCGACCCGTGCGATGATCCTTCGCATACGCAATCCCTCCCATGCGATAATCGACAGGCCGCCCGTGGGCGGCCCGTCCGGCTTTCGTCTATACGAACACGCGAGGGGGAAGTGTCGCGTAGCCGCGAGCATCACTCCGCTACCAGCGCACCAGGGCGCCTCCCCACGTGAACCCGGATCCGAACGCAGTGAATCCCACCAGGTCGCCGCGCTGGATGCGCCCTTCGGCGACGCATTCATGCAGCGCGATCGGGATGCTGGCGGCCGTAGTGTTCCCGTAGCGCTGGATGTTCAAGTACATCTTGTCCTCGGGCAGCCCGAGCCCCTTGGCGACCACCTGTGCGATCCGCATGTTCGCCTGGTGCGGGATCACCATATCCAGCTCATCGGCCCTATTCCCGGCCATCTCGAGGACTTCGTGCAAGGCCTGGGGCATCTTGGTGACCGCGTGCTTGAACACGTCACGCCCCTCCATGAACGGTCGTGTAAGGCCGTCGTCGATCATCTCCTTCGTGATGAACGGTTTGTTCACGCAGGTCGGAGCCGGAGCCCACAGCTTCTCGGCGTGCCGCCCGTCGGCGTGGGTCCGCACACCGAGCACGCCTCGCCCGTCTTGCTCGGTGGGACCCAGGATCGCCACGCCGGCACCGTCCCCGAACAGGACGGCCGTGTCGCGGCCCTCGGTCGAGAGGATGATCCCCGAGGAATGCACCTCCGTTCCAACGAGAAGAATTCGTCGATACTGGCCTGTCTTTATGAAGGCGTCGGCGACCTCCAGGCCGTACAGGAATCCTGTGCACTGATTACGGATATCCAGGCAAGGAACATCCGTTACACCCAGTTTTCGCTGCAGGAATACGCCGGTGCCGGGGAAGAAATGATCGGGGCTGATCGTCGCGAGGATGATGCAGTCGATCTCATCGACTTGCATGCCGGCTGCCTCGAGCGCCCTCTCGGTGGCCACTTTCGCCATGTCCGACCCGCCCTCGTCCTCCGCCGCCCACCGGCGCTCTTCTATGCCGGAGCGCTGCCGAATCCACTCGTCCGAGGTGTCCATGTATCCCTCGAGCTCGTGGTTGGTGACGACGCGCTCGGGAACGTACATGCCGGTCGATATGAACTCGGTACGGACCATGGCTGCCTCGGCCTCCGGGGGGTTGAGGTGCGAGGACAATGTATGCGATAGCGACGGGAAGGCGCACCTGCGGAGCGCGGGAGACTTCCACTCGAGAGGCTCCATGACGTAATTGGGTAAACAACGCGGCGCATCGTTGCGCCGAGAAGCCGCTTCGTCGACCCCCGGCCTGGAGGTGAAAACATGGGTTCCACGTACCAATCGATCGTCATCGCTGCCGCTCCCGAGCAGGTCTGGGACGCGATCCGCGATTTCCACGACACGAGCTGGACTCCGAACGTCATCAGCTCCCTGGAGACCGTCGGTGACAAGCCCGGGAACGAGATCGGGGCGCGCCGCGTGCTGAACGGTGTGTTCCACGAGACGCTGCGCGAGCTGGACGACGCGGGACACGCCTTCGCCTATTCGATCGATGAGGCCCCGTCACCCATCTCCAGCGAGGAGATCAGCGACTATCTCGCCCGTGTCACGGTGAAGCCGACCCCGGACGGGGCAGGCACGATGGTGGAGTGGTCGTCGAACTGGCAGAACAACGATGATGCCGGGTACGAGTTCTGCCACCCGATCTACGTGGCACTGCTGAACGATATGAAGACGAGCCTGGAGGGGGCATAGCGCGGGTCAGACCGACCCAAACCAAGGGCGCGACACACCTCGAAACCTCGGTGTCCGTTCCAGGAAGATATCTTCCCGCAAGTGACGAACGGGTTTTGGAGCCTCACCGCTCACGGCGATGAGGCTCTCGCTTGCTCCGGTTACGCTACCTCATCCTCTTCCCGCCGACGCCTTACCACGGCCAGCCCGAACGGAAGCAGCAGCACTCCGCCGATACCCATCGCGGCCTCGCCGATCGTGATCGCCCGGAACGGACTCTGTCCCTGCGCCTCGGCGATCACCACGGCAGTCTGGAGCATCGACTCGACGTCCCTGTCGGTCGCGGCCCGCGGCCAGTTGCCCTCCCGGCTCCGCGGCACCTTAACGAACGAGATCTCCCGGTTGCCGGCGGCGAGGGCGGCCAGGACCGAGACCTCGGCATGAGACACTCCGTCGGTACCGTGGATGGCCAGCACCCAATTCCCTTCCTCCGGAATCTCGCCCCAAACGGCCCACACGCCTTCGTCGCCAACGGGCGTGAACCTCAGCGGGACCGTTACACGCTGTCCGTCTACGAGCCCCTCGGCACTCCCCTCGACAGGGAACTGACCGGCGTCCTCGTGGTGATAGATACGGACCAGGGCCAGGGCTCCGCGCGTTTCCCTGTCCAGTCGGTTGGGGGGGTACTCGATGCTGATCCAGGGCGGGCCGGCGATCGCGATCGTGGCGGCCACCAGCAAGGTCACCGTGGCCAGGATCGCGGGCCGGGCAAACGTCTTCGGGTCTCTCCACCTCATCGTCATCCTCCTGTCGGGGGGTCCAGCGTCGCGGCGAACCGTGGGCCCCTGCCCTTCGCGCTCCCGTCGCCTCGGCGCCACGGAATTGTGATGCCGCTGGATGGGGGAATTGTTTGAACGTGATCAATGGACGTTTCAGATAAAGCGCCTTTGCTTCTTCCCGCCATTGCCTCCCGCGCCCCCAGCCCAAACAATTCACCTGTCCCCGATGTCCTAACGCCGAGAGAACGGAAAGCAGCAGTGCCGGAGGAGAGGGACTCTAAGGGCCCGACAGAAGCGGCCGAGGCTCAGTTGCTCGAGGAGGACGACTCTCTCGTCCGCCGCGCGCAGGGCGGCGATGCCCGCGCGTTCGAGGAGTTGTACCGGACGCACGTGGACCGGGTGTACGGTCTGTGCCTGCGCATGGCCGCAGACCGCGAGCGCGCCGAGCGCCTGACACAGGACACGTTCGTCCGCTGCTGGGAGAAGCTGGGCACCTTCCGGGGAGAGAGCCGCTTTTCCTCGTGGCTGTACCGAATGGCCGTGAACGTGGTGCTGAACGACCAGAGGTCCCGGAAGCGGAGACACCTGAGGCTCGAGTCCACCGGCGACCTGGGCAGCTACGGGCGCGCCGCTCCGGGGCGAAAGACAGAGGAGCTGATAGATGTCGAGAGGGCCCTGGCGGGCCTTCCGGAAGCCGCCCGCACCGCATTGGTGCTGTACGGAATCGAAGGGTACAAGTACCGCGAGATAGCCGAAATGACGGGGCTCGCGGAGGGAACGGTCAAGGCGCAGATCCACCGGGCGCGAAAGCTCCTGAAGGAGGCGCTGCACCAGACCGATGAGGGGACATAGGATCATGACGGAAATGGACGATTGGACTCACGGCGGTACGCACGGTGAGGAGGAGGACCTCCTCGGCCCGGAGCTGCGCGCTCTGCTCAGCGCGCTCCCGAAGGCGATACCGCCGGACAGGGATCTGAGTGATGAGATTGCGGTGCGGACGTGGGACAGCCGCGACAAGCTGCCCGGCTCTCCTGCTTTAGATGCTAAAGCAACAGAAAGAGTCAGCCGCGCAGCGCCATGGTGGGGTACGCAGGGACTGAAGCTCGCGGCAGCAGCGGCAACGCTGATCATAGTCACATCGGCCGTCACGACGATACTGGTACGAGACCAGATACCTGATGATAACGATGCAATAACAACAGTGGCCGATGCAACAAGTATGGAGGATCCGGGATCCGCGGCCAGCTTCGCACGCTACGAGGCCGTCGAGAATCAGTATGCGTCGGCGATATCTGACCTCCTGGCAGCGCTGGAGGCCGATCGCGACCGGCTGGCTCCGGAGACGGTGCGGCTGATCGAAGAGAACCTGGTCATCATCGACGAGGCGATTCGACATTCGCTGACGGCCCTGGAGGCCACACCGCAGAGCGAGCCGTTGCAGCAGGCGGTAATGAGTTCGTACGAAAGAAAGCTGGACTTCCTGCGGCAGGCGGCCGCGATCACGGCAGAAGGCTGAACATGACGATCACACGCACCATCCTCGCGGCGACTATGGTAGCCCTGGTCCTCCCGGCCGTGGCCTCGGCCCAGCAGCGGGTCGATACCCGCCAGGCTGTGAAATCCGATTCGTACCTCCGGATCTACATGGAGACCGAGGGTACGATCCGGATCTCCGGGTGGGCGAAGGACACGGTGGCTTTCGAGGGCATGGCTGACGCCGGCCTGCCGGAGCTCGAGTTCGGCGTCGCAAAGGAAGGGGCAGCCGCCAAGGGTGGTATCTGGGACGAAACCAGGAGCGGCGGCTCGGTGGATCTCGACGTGAAGGTGCCCGAGGGCGCGACGCTGTGGGTGAAGACCACCGGGGCTTCCGTGCAGATCGAGGACGTGACCGGGGGCGTGGATGTCTACACGGTCACCGGCAACGTGAAGTTCAGCGGAAGTCCGAAGCAGCTATACGTCGAATCGATGGGCGGTGACGTGACGATCGAAGGCACCTCCTCCTCCGTGCGTGCCAAGACGGGCAACGGACCGATCACATTCCGCGGGGCCGGCGAGGACGTGACGCTGGTGACCGTGGGCGGGAAGATCACGGTGAGCGGCCCGCGTCTGAGGCGGGGGCACTTCGAGAGCGTTACCGGCGACATCTCGTTCGATGGTGCGCTGGAGCCGGGAAGCTCCGTGGGATTCCAGACGCATAGCGGCCGCGTCGAGATGACTTTGCCGCGCAACGCGGGCGCCGATTGCGTCGTGACCACGATCGAGGGCGAGCTGCAAGTAGACTTCGACGTGCCCGAGGCCCAGGCGCGGGACGGCGCGCGCGGGCCTGAGAAGGAATTTACGATCGGGGACGGCGGGGCGACCGTGAAGATCCAGACCTTCGACGGGCCGGTGGCGATCCGGCAGAGATAGACTCGCTCGGATCGCAAACCGTTGCTCGCAATTGGGCCGCGCCACCCTTCGAAGAGGTGGCCGGACCGCGCACGGAGATGGAGAAGGGTCCATGCCCGACCGCACCTGCGATCACCTGTCCCAGGCCGAAGAGGGGGTCAGGCCTTCGGATGAGGTCTGCCGCGGGTGTCTGGAGTCCGGGGGCCACTGGGTCCACCTGAGGATGTGCATGGTGTGCGGCCATGTGGGGTGCTGCGATTCTTCTCCCGGAAAGCACGCTACCCGCCATTTCGTCGAAACGGGCCATAACGTGATGCAATCCTTCGAGCCTGGCGAGACGTGGGGGTGGTGCTACGAGCATGAGCGCTACCTGGGCCCGTTCGAGGCCATACGGTGACCCTCCGTTCAGGCTGCTGACATGCGTGGAAGTCGCATCTTCGGGGCCCTCCTTCTCGTTCTTCTGGCTCTCGCGGTCCCCGGTCGGGCGCTTGTCGGGCAGGAAAGTCCGCCGCCAGCCCCGGCCGATGCCGAGGCCGCGGAAGACGAGAAACCCAAGGAACCGTTCTACGCCTCTCCATACCTCCCGCTCGATCGGTGGGAGTACCCGATCCTCGAGTACTGGGTGTCGGCCGGCCTGATCCGATCGCTCTCCCCGATCGTGAAACCCTGGCGACGGATGGATATCGCCCGCGCCCTGGCGGACCTGGACGAGTCACGGCTCGGCGGTGGCGAGAGGGACTGGCTCGCCAGGCTGCGTGAGGCATTCGCGCCGGAGCTGTCGCTGCTGGAGCGAAGCGGCACCCAGAACGTGAACGTCAACTTGCAGCTCGGGGCCGGAGCCCAGCTCGCCAGCCAGACCCACCGCGACCCCCTCAGGCCGGAGCTCGAAGGAGAATTCTCCGAGACGAAGCTGCTGGAGGACATCCGACTGGAGGTCGATGGAGCCGCCGGACCGGTGGCGGGCGCGTTCCGCCTCCGGCGACACGGCATCTACCTGAACGATGCCCAGTACCCCGATGGCCGCGTGGTGCCGCTGCTGGACAATCCGTTCGGCGGAGAGCTGTCCGCCCGGGTCGAGGAAGGGTACCTGGAATTCCAGAGCCGCTATGCCAGGGTGGGCTTCGGCAGCATGTACCGGAACTGGGGCCTTCCCAACGTGCAGGGCTTCCTTCGCTCCGACTACGCCTACAGCCAGGAGGAAGTCTCCTACCGGGTCGGAACGGACCGGATCTATCTGATCGGGATGTTCGCGAGCTACGGCGATTTCGGGGCGGACACCACGCACTACGTGGCCAACCACCGCCTCGAGGTACGCCCGATCGACAATCTCCTGATCTCGGTTTCCGAGTCGAGTGTCCACGGTGGGGAGGGTCAGCCCCTGAACTGGAAGCTCATCAACCCGATCGGTATCTGGCAGATCGCGCGTACGGACGGAAACCCCCCATACAACAAGCTGGGGCAGCTGGACGTGTGGTGGCAGACGGGCCTCGGATTCAACGTCTACGGCGCCCTGCTGGCCGATGCCACGAACGAGAACGGGTCGTGCTGCCAGATGGGAGGCACCCTGGGATTCGAGGTGCCGCGTGTCGCCCCGGGGCTCCTGCTACGCGGCAACTTCAGCGCTCTCCAGAGCCTTGCCTACACGCCCAACAACGCGGGCGAAAACCGCGTCTGGGAGCGCTATACGGTCGAACAGATCGGGATCGGATGGGACAAGGCCGACCTGTACCTGTTCTCGCTCGAGGCCGAGTGGTTTCCGACGGCGGGGTTGTGGCTGCGGCCGAAGCTCGACCTGCAGATCCGCGGGGCGTTCGACATCCGGGACGACCGCCCGCCGCCCGAGGAGCTCCCGACCTGGCCCCGCATTCTGGTGGGTGATCCCGAGACGACATTGCGGCCCGCCGTGGAGGGCCGGTGGCGCAGCGACTGGCGTTTCCCGCTCGAGGTCGATTGGGACGTCGGGCTGAACTTCATCTCGGACTACGCCAACCAGGTGGGCGACAATCGAACGGAATTCGTCGGCTCGGTCACGGTCCGACTCCTCACCCCTCGCTGGAACTTCGGGCTGAAATAGGGACTTCGCCGGTTGAGCGCGGTGCTCGTACTGCATACGTTGAACTGGCATTCCGAGGCCCCTGCGCGACGACACTGCGCGGGCTCACGTCGCCGCCCATCTCGAAGGAGTCCGGCCGAACATGCGGAAGCCGCGCGAGCCCTCGGGACGACGTATCCGGCTGAGCCTGATAGTGCTGGGGGCGCTCGGTATCCTGGCGGCGGATGCGGCGGTGGCGCAGGAGGCCGAGCCGCCCGATGCGAGCTCGGCGGCCCCCTCCCCCGAAAGTGCGAAGAAGCCGAAGGCACCGTTCCACGCCTCCCCGTACCTGCAGCTCGGGAGCTGGGAGTATCCGATCCTCGACTACTGGATCTCAGCCGGCCGAATCAGCTCGCTGTCGCCCTTCGTACAACCATACCGGCGCATCGAGGTGGCCGGGGCCCTGCTGGAGCTCGACGAGGCCGAGCTCAGTTCCGGCGAGCGGGAATGGCTGGCCCGACTAAAGGCGAGCTACGCGTACGAGCTGTCCCAGCTCGCCGGGGATGCGGAAGAAGACGCTTACCTGGGCATGGAGTTCGCCGGAGGGGCGACCGTTGCCAGCCAGACCCACCGTGATCCTCTGCGCCCTGAGCTCGAAGGGCCGTTCTCGGAGACCACGTTGCTCGGTGATCTTCAGGCGCGCCTTGAAGGAGCCGGCGGACCGGTGGCCGGGGCCGTGCACATGTTCTATGACGGCATCTACGTGAACGACCCGCAGTTTCCCGGTGGGCTGGTAGTGGAGAGCGACAATGTGTTCAGTGGGTTGGACATGGCTTTGCGGGTGGAAGAGGCGTACGCCGAGGTCCAGTCGCGCTACGCGCGGCTGAGCGTCGGCCCGATGTATCGGAACTGGGGACCGCCGAGCCTGGACGGCTTCCTGCGTTCCGACTACGCATACAGCGAGCCGGACATCGGGTACCGGCTAGGCGTCGATCGCGTGTACCTGGTGGGCACGTTCGCGAGTTACAGAGACTTCAAGGCTGATACGGCTCACTACGTCGCCATTCATCGGCTCGAGATCCGGCCGATCGACGACCTGATGATATCGATCTCCGAGGCGAGCGTGCATGGTGGACCGGGGCAGGGAGTAGACTTCCGACTCGTGAATCCGCTGAGCATCTGGATGGTGGCCCGTCCCGACACCGACCCGCCCCACAACAAGTTGGGCAGCGCCGATGTCTGGTGGCGGGCGACAAAGGGACTGACCGCCTTCGGCAGCCTCCTGGTGGACGCTTCAAAGGGTGAAGAGAGCAAGCTCGCCGGCTCGCTGGGAGTCGAGCTGTCACGACTCGCGCCAGGATTTCTGCTCCGGGCCAACTTCAGCTTCCTCCAAAGCCTGGTCTATCGAGCCCGTCTCGAACCACCGCTGGTGTGGGAGGAGTACACGGTCGAAGAGCTCGGAATCGGGTGGGACAAGACGGACCTGTACCTCCTCTCACTGGAAGCGGAGTGGTTCCCACGCGCCGGTCTGTGGTTGCAGCCCAGGCTGGACATCCAGATCAGCGGGGAGGGCGACCTTCGCCAGGAGCGACCGCCGCCCGAGACACTGCCCGAATTTCCCCGAATCCTGGTCGGCGACCCGGAGACGACCGTCCGGCCCGCGATCGCCGGAACGTGGCGGAATGGCTGGAGATTCCCGCTGGAAGTGAAGTGGGACGTGGGGGTCAACTTCATCCAGGACTACAACAACATAGTGGGCGACAACCGGGTGGCGTTCGTGGGAGCGGTGAGCGTGCTGATCCGGACTCCCCGCTGGAACTTCGGCCTGAAGTAACGCCCGGCCGTGGGGACCGGCGCCGCCCTAGTTGGTCGCCGTCGCCGCGATGATGACCGTGGCGGTGGCCGTGACCATCCCCGTGATGATGGCCAGGATCTCTAGGGTGCTCGCGCCTGGTGGCTTTTCCTCCTTGACCGGCACCTGCACCACGGCACCTGGATCCGGATTCGGCAGCCCGCCCCCGAAGAACAGGAATTTCGCGCCCCGCCCCACCACCTCACCGTTGGCGAACTGGACCAGAGCGCGGCCCTTGTCGGCGTTTCGCTGGTAGCCGCCGGCCCGCCGGACGTAGTACTCGGCTCCCTCGCCCTGCTTGTACACCACCCGTGACGGCGCCTGCACCGCCCCCTGCACGTCCACCGTGGGGATGAACCGGGGGACGAACACCGAGTCGAATGGCTCGACCAGCAGGTTCTGGCTGCTCGTGAAGTCCTGCATCGCGGCCACGTAGTCCACACCGACGCGCTTGCGCGACAGCGCCGCGGCGGGCTTGGCGTCAGGCGGCTCACTGATGCCCAGGCTGTCCGCGCCCCCGGCCGCCTGTTCGGAAGCGACGATAGCCGTGTCGCCGAACACCTGCCCGGCGATCTCCACCCCCGTCAGATCCTCGTCCTCGGGCTGTTCCTTTGCACGCCACAGCTGCAGGCCCTCCGGATACGCCTCCGGCGTGAGGCCGCCCGCCCGGGCGATCAAGTCGGTGATGCGCTCCGTCCGGAGCTGAAGCGAATACGGTCCCGGGAACATCACCTCGCCGGTGATCACCACCCGCCGCTGCGGCTCGAACCCGGGAGCCCGCCGCACGTAGACCGCGTCCAGGTTCCGAAGGGTGAAGTCACTCTCCCTGGGCCCGGACGCCGCGTCGGCGACTCCCGGAAGCGCGTCGAACACCATCGCGCTGTCGAGGGCTGCGCTGAACGTGTGCGTGATCGTGTCCCCGCGAACCTGCTCGATCGCTACCCGGGCGATGTCCACCGTGCCGAGATACGCTCCCGTGCGCAGGCCACCGGCCCTGAGAATCAGGTCGCGAACGGTCATCCCGCTCACATAGGGGTAGACGCCCGGTGCCCTCACCCAACCGCCGATCGACACGGCCCGCTGCTCGCGCAGGTCACGGCGCGCGAACACGTAGACCTGGTCGAGGGGTTCCATCACCGGGTTATCAAGCGGAAGTCCGGCCGCGTCGCGGGCCAGGCTGACATGGATCATGCGCCGCGTGTAGTCGTCCTGCAGGCGCTGAATCTGAATGCGGCCCTCATAGGCGTCGGGCAGCAATCCGCCGGCGAGCTTGATTACGTCCCACAGGCGGAGACCCGGCTCCACGCCGTACGCCCCCGGCCGCCACACGCCTCCCGTGATTCGCACGCTGTTGCGCGTATCATCCAGCACGGCGAACACCGTGATCCGGTCGCCGTGCACCAGGGGAACACCGCGCTGTGCGTCGGGTCCGGACAGGGGAACGTCGAGCAGTACGCGGTTCAGGCCCTCCAGCTGCTCGGCGGGCGGCAGAGTGCGCTCGATCTGCACACGGGCGCCGGACGCGCTCGCCTTGAGCCCGCCTGCAAAGCCGATCACGTCGGTAAGATCATCGTCCGCGGTCAGCTCGTAGATTGCGGGTCGCACGACAGCCCCGTTCATCTCGACGCGGTGGTCCGCCACCGGAACGAATATCACGTCTCCCTGTTCCAGGCGTGGAGCTTCGTCACCCCGTCCGTCCAGCAGGTAGTCGTACAGGTCGAACGTGGTCAGCGTGCGCCGTCCGCGATTCACCTGGATGTGGCGAAACGAGCCGTTGCGGTTGGGTCCGCCGGCCTGGTACAGCGCGGCGAACACCGAGGCGAAGCCGGCGATCTCGTATCCACCCGGCCGCTCCACCTCTCCGATCACGTAGATCAGGTTGGTGCGCAGGGTGCCGAGGGACAGGTCGAGGAAAGTGGTTGCGTCGACATCGCCTGTCAGGCCCGAGTAGACTTCCGACAATTGTCGCGTCAGCCTCTCCCGCAGCTCGGCCATGGTCGCACCCGCAACCTCGACACGTCCGAGGTCGGGTATCACTACTAGTCCCTCGCGGGACACGGTCATCCGGTACGCCACCTCGACGTCGCCCGTGACCACCAGGATGAGCTCGTCTTCCGGTCCCAACCGGTAGTCGGCCGGCGCCGGCCCGGCGGTGGACGGCTGGAACTGCGTGGTGGCCCGCCGGAAGATCTCCCGGCCGAATATGGGCGGCCCTTCCTCCTCGAAGGCGAATCCGTACAGGTCGAGCTCAGGGTAGCCGCCCGGTGCGCCGAGGAGCGCGTCGTTCTGGCCCTGCCCCTGCCCGCTGCTGATTCGCGACAGCAGGTCAGTACCGGAAAGCGCGTCCACCAGGGGAACCGGGTTGGTGCCGGTCGGAACGTTCTCCGCTTCACCGGCGAGCACGGCCAGATAGGGGTCGGCCATCGTGCTTGGGTATCCCCGGCTCTGCAGAAGATCGCGGACCTGCGGAGCGGTGAGACCAGACTGTTCGAGGAGCTGCAGAGCTTCCTGGTTCGATATCGGGCGTCCCAGCGCCTGCTCGGCCTGGCGTCGCAGCTGCTCGATGTCCTGCGCCCGAAGTGCGGAGTCGTTGGACGGAGCCAGGAGAAGTGCCACCGCGGCCGCGCCACACGCGGCTAGCTTTCCGAGTCGATTCATCGATGCCAGGTCTTTCACGTGCCAAGTGTGCGTCCGCCCGATCCGCGATCGCAAGGTACTCATTCTCCGAGCCCCCGGCCGGAGGCGCCTCGGCGCCGCAACCTTCCCCACAGGCCCCGTACCTCCCGTTTCGCATCGGCGGCCAGCTGCCTGAACTCGGCATACCGCTCAGGATCCCGGTCGCGGGAGGCGGCCATGAACTCGATCACGAACGCCGCGACGACGCCGAGGAAGAGGCCCAGCGCCAGTGACACGAGCCCCTTCATGAGGAGGTGTCGCCGGTCGGGCCTGGCGGGCGGGTATGGCTCCTCGACGATCGTGATCACCGGCGTGTTGCGGACCTCTTCGATCTTCGCCTGTTCGAGCGCCTGCGCCAGCGAGATTACGACCTCCTGCCTCAGGGTCACGACGCGTTGCAGCCGGTCCCTCTCGAAACCGAGCTGCGGTGAGTTCTCGATCCGTCGGTTGGATTGCAGAAAGCCCTGCAGAAGTTCCTCCGCCACAGCCAGGTCGGCCTGCGCCTCTACGAGACGCAGGGTCACGAATTCACGTTCCGCAGTCGCCTGGCTTTGCCGCGTCTGCAGGTTGAAGTCGTTCACCAGCTCCAGCAGTCGGCGGCCGATCTGCACGGACAACTCCGGCCACTTCGTCTGGACGGACACGCGCACCATGCCCGTCTCAGGCGAGGTCCTCACGGATATCCGGCGGCCGAGCTCCTGGACTGCCTTCTCGAGCTGTCTCGCCTCCTTGCGGCCGCGGATTTCGAACAACTCCACGAGATCGCCGGTGATCCAAGTCGTGTCCGGATCTGTTCCATCTACCACCCGGTAAGTGGAGCGAACGGCCGATCGCCGAATTTCTCCGGAGCGGAGCAGAGCCACGTAGAACTCGGACGACTCCCCGGAAGCTGCGATCGGGATGCTGAAACCGAACTGGGCGGCGATCCCCGCTAGCTGCCCCATCTGCGCCGCCTGCGACTCGGACGGAGAGAAGGAGGCGCTCGCCGTCCACGTACGCGAGCGCAGCAGTGTAAACGAGCACACGACGGCAGCAAGTAGAATCGGGAGTCCGACGACGATCCTACGGTGCCGCAAGATGACGTTCACTAGCCGAAGAAGGGAGGCGGGCTGTGACTCTTCCTCTATGAACGCGGTCTCGATCCGAACGGGGACCAGGCGCTCGCCCGTCGGGCTCGACTCGGGACTGTCGCCAGCTGACATTGGCCTACCTCATCACGTGGACAGGATCTCATCGTACAAGACTTCTAGCCGAGCCGCCTGCTTCCGGACGTCGAAGCGTTCTCTCACCCGCTCAACCGCGGCCCGGGACATTCGCGCACGGGCGCTGTCATCTTCGAGCAACGAACCGATTGCCCGCGCCAGGCCTCGCACGTCCGCTTCCTGGACCAATATCCCCGTCTTTCCGTCCTCGACCCCTTCTGCGATCCCGCCGTGCCGGGTGGCCACAACAGGGAGCCCCGCCGCCTGCGCCTCTAGAATTGAGACGACAATGCCTTCCGCTTCCCCGGTGGCGGTGGTCTCGCTCGGATGACAGAAGACAGCCGCCTGCTCAAACCAGTCTCGCAGCCGTTCCTGGGGAACGAAACCCGGAAGATCCACTCGATCCGCGAGACCCAACTCCGAAATCCACCGCTCGACAGCCGGGCGTTGGGGTCCCGATCCGACGAGAATCAGCCGGGTATCTGGGAGCCGCGCCGAGGCGATGGCGAACGCACGGAGGAGGCTCTCGATTCCTTTGACCTCCACGAACCGACCCACGAAGAGCACGTTTCTTGGGCGCCGTTCGTTGGATCGCTCGACCGCATATCGCTCGAGGGGAATCCCTAGGTAGTGGAGCGAGATGCGCTCTCGCGGAACGCCCTTCGCCTCCAGCTGTGTGGCCTTGAAACGAGTGTGGGCCAAGAACCGGTCCGTGCGCTCGACGAGACGATCGAAGTGTAGCCAGTAGTTGAACCAGGATACGGGGAAGAGCTGGAATCGCGGAAGACGCGACACATCGTATCCGTGAACGCTCACGATGAGTGGCCGCTTCATCCGTGTCGCGAACGGGAGCGCGTAGACACCATCCACGCCGAAATGGGCGTGGAACAGGTCCGGTTTGAATGCCTCGAGCTCACGCCGCAGGTGCGGGCTCGATCGGAACAAGGCGTAGGCAGCTTCGGACACCCGCTCGACAGGTCCGTCACGACCCTCTGAAGCGTTGCGGATGGAGGAGGCGGGAAACGGAAAGCGGTCCGCGTGAACCCGATGGCGACAGAACACGCGTGGCTCATATCGTTCCTGAGCTTGAAGACCGTTGTACATCCAGACCTCGGAGGGCTTCAGGAAGGTGTTCCTGAACACGGCCACTCGCCTTTGCACTCTGCATCCTCCGATATTCCACAGCCCCGTACGCCGCGCCAACGAGAAGGGCGAACGCCCCGCCGACGCGCGGCTGGAGCAAGGCGAAATTCGTGAAGAACAGTTGGATGCCGAACCAGCTCGTCAACGCGATGCCGAGCAAGCCCACGTCGAGCAGCCACTGCTTTTCCGTGAGCCTCGCGAAGCTCACGATCGTGCCCCCGAAAATCACGGCCATCGTAGCGAGGCCGGCCACGCCAAGCCAGAGCCATGCCACCAGATAGGCGTTGTGTGGCGGCAGCGTCGGGTTGAGACCGATGGCCCGGGCGTAAGCCGGAAACGAATCGTCCCAGCCGTAAAAGCCCACGCCTCGGATGGGATGGCGTGCGAGCAGCCGGGCTCCATGTGCCCAGATCAGTATCCGCGGGTCACCGGTCGCGGCTAGCGATGCGATGCGAACCAGGGCTCCCCGGCTCATGGGAAGGCTGAGAACGATGGCCCCCGCCAGGGCCCCCATCCCCGTCCACTTGAAGGCCCGCACCGCTCCGAGCCGCCATGCGACCACCACTCCCACGGTTACAGCCGTTCCTGTAGCAGCCGCAATACCCGCCCGCGACCCCGTAGCGAGGAAAGCCGCCGTGAACAGGACGGCCACCAGCCCTCGTCCCACGTCTCGCCGCCGCGCGACGCGATACAGACTGCAGCAGAGCCCGAATCCAAAAAGGATGCTCGCGATGTTGGTGTTGACGAACAGCGTGCCTGCTTTTCGAGGGGAGAGAACGTTGTTCGCCAGGCTGGCGTCGGCGAGCCCTGCCAGCGTATTCGGTTCCACTAGCAGCTTGGCTCCGGGCGAGCTGAGGAACGACAGCTCGAGCCAGGGAACCATGAGGAACACGACGTTGAGGGCTGCGAACGGCGCCGCGAATCCCAGGAAGGCCCTGAGGAGAACGGGCAGCCGTCCCGCGACGCCGATCTTGTAGCCGACCAGGTAAGCGGAGATCGTGATCGCCACGAAGAAAACCGCTCGAACCGCCCTCTCGCCCCCGGCGCTCGTGGGCGCGATCACAGCCGTCGCGACGAGAAGGAGGCCGAGCCCGATGAACGGAGGCCGCTTGAACGCGTCGCTCGGCGGAAGCCCGAGAACCAGCATAGCCGGGATCGCGAGCGCCAGGAACAGCTGCCACAGTGTGACGTCAAGCTGGCCGGGCAGCGGCAAGTAACCCTGCAGGACGACAAGGCCGGCCGCTGTGACCGCAAGGATACCGAGTTCGTCCGGGTATTGACGGCGTGGGGTGTGGCGTGCGGGAGCGTTCACAGGGTGAGCGCGCGGTGGACCGTCATGCGGCTGACTCTCCGAACAGTACTTCGGCGTACCGTGTCGCCGATCTTTCCAGTGTGTATCGGTCGGGAAGCGCCGGTGTCCTTGCCTCTGGGTGCGTGAACTTGCTGGACAAGATCTGGTCGAGTGCGTCCGCGATTTCATCCGAGACCGAGGGATCCACATATCGGGTCGGACCCGTCAGGTCCAGGCCACCCCGGAGCGTCCGCGACAGAACGAGTGGCAGCCCCGTGGCTGCTGCTTCGAGTACGTTGAGCGGTAGGCCTTCAACGCGACGTGTGGTGAACAGGAAGAGGTCCGATGCGTTGAGAAGCGCCGGAATCCGCGACCGGTCGACACCTCCGACGAACCGCACCCTTTCCCGCGGGGCCAGGCGCGCCGCCTGGGCCTGGAGATCGTTCCGTGCATCCCCTTCGCCGATGATCAGGTACCGCGCACGCTCGGCAGTTGGCCCACCTCTTCGCAGGAAGGCGGCGAAGCCGGTCAGCGCGTCCGAGATTCCCTTCTGCGGGTGCAGCCTGCTGGCCGTGCAAACGACCAGGTCATCGGACCGCCAACCGAGGGACTCGCGGACACTCGCGCCGAGCGCCGCGTCCGGCCGGAAGCGGGCCGTGTCAACCCCGTTCTCGATTGTGACGATCCGGTCCGCGGGGATGAACCAGCTGGTGGGGGGACTCAGGAACTGCTGCCGCACCTGCTCGCCGACAGCCACGATCCGATCGAACCTCCGGTACGTCAGCACGTCGCGCGGGACCCAGGCGGCGTTGCGGCCCGAATAGAGCCACTGCAGCGGTTGCCGGCTCCGCCACTTCGACGTGAATTCGCCCACGGACGTGCCGTGCGCCTGCATGACGAAGCGCACCTCTGGCTTGACGGCTCGCAGCGGCAGCAATCCGTACGCACCCGCGCTCACGCTCAGAACGGCGTCCACGTCAGCTAGCCGGGACATGAAGAAGTCCCGGGAGCCCTTCCACCACCGGCGGCCGTACCTCCTCGGTGGAGCCTCCTGGAGCGCGATCACCTCGACCCCATCCTCGTCGAAGCCGGGCCCTCTTCCCGGAATCCTCGTCGTGAGCACTGTCACCGAGGCGCCGAGTCCACGCAGCGCAAGTGCAAGATCCCATGCCACGAACTGCATCCCGCCGGCCGAATGAAATGGCAGGACACGTGAGACGATGACTAATCGACGAGGGGTCATCCCGTTACCAAGGCCAACGCCCGATTGAGGCCCGCCTTGCGCCTCGCTCTTCGGGAGGCGCGGCTTTCGGTGGTCCAACCCGACCGCGATATTCGAAGCCGCTGCGTCACTAATCGCTGCCGCTTGCGCCCGACATATGGGGAGGCGCTGCTGGATGGTCAATGAACACGAATCTACGATCGGCCGCAAGTTAGGCACGCTTTTCGGCGGCGCGGTTGTCAGCAAAGGACTCGGCCTCGCGCGGGAAGTGACACTCGCCTATGCCTTCGGAACTACGTACGTCGCCGACGCTTTTCGCGTGGCTCTCACAGCCCTGCTTCTTCCCACGCACTTCCTGACCGGAGAGGCTCTGTTCGGCGCCTTCGTCCCATCCTATCGAAAGCTGCCAGAAGCGGAGCGCCCGGGTCTGGTGAGAAGCGCGTTCACGACCCTCGTCGGGTCTTCATTCGTACTGGCGGTAGCCGTTGCCATCGCGGCGCCGTTCGTAGTGTCGGTGCTCGCTCCGGGATTCGAGGCCAGAACCGCCGAGCTGAGCGCGACGTTGATTCGAGTGGGCTGCGCGGGTGCGGTGCTGTATGCCCTCTCTGCCCTCCTGATCAACATCCAGACGGCGCACGGCGAGTACACGCTGCACGCCGCGAGGCCATCGGTTCAGAATCTCTGCCTTCTCGCCGCGATTGTGGCGGCGGCGAGCCTGAACGCCCCGACTCTGCTAACCCTCGGTTTCGTGGCCGCCTACGCCGTGATGGTGGTGTGGGCCGTGAGTCAGGTCCGCAGGTCTCCGTTGCCACTTAGGGACGCTCTGAGGCCCACAATCCGATTGCGGACCCATCTCAGAGGCGATTTCGGCCGATCGGTGGGCCAACTGTCTCTGTTCGTTGTCCTCGTACAGGCCAGCACTGTGGTTGACCGCATCGTGGCCTCGCTGACGGGCGTGGGTGGCGTGGCCGCGATCGACTATGGCTTCTTCATCACGGACAGTCTCCGGTTCCTCCTCGCCGTGCCCATCGCCACGCTCGCTCTCGGACAACTGGGAGGGAAATCCTGGTCCGAGATCTCCGGCCCGCTCGTACGCTCCTTCGCACCGCTTCTCTTCGTGTCCGTCGCGGTCTCCGCGTACGTCTTTGGAATGGCCGAGGAGATCGTGACCCTGTTGTACCGCAGAGGCGAGTTCGGGGACACGGCGACCCAGCTGACCACCGCCTCGCTTCGCGGCTTCGCGGTGGGTGCCTGGGCTGCAACGGCTGGCTATGTTCTTCAACGCGTGTTGAATGCTGCGCTGAGAAACCGCGTAGTTGTGCAGGCCGGGGCGGTCGCCGTGGGGGTCAACGTGGTTCTCGACCTGCTATTGTACCGGCCGCTGGGAGTGCTCGGCGTGGCACTCGCGACATCGGTCTCGATGATTCTCTTGCTGGGGCTTCTCTTTGCCGCGTCTGGGTTGGGCTGGAGGCTGGTTTCACGCGCGTGGCCAGCGGCCCTCTCGCTCGTCTTGTGGACCTTGACTCTCTACGCGCCGCTCGGAAGCGGTATTCCCAGACTGCTGCTTGCGGGCCTGTCCCTCGGGTTGTGCTTCGGACTCGGTCCATTTCTTTCGCGGGGCCTCAGGCGCGATATATCGTGGCTGCTTGGGAATATGAGAGCGCGTTGACAGATGATGGATGACGAGCGAGGCCGTCTCGACTTCCTGGTCGTCGCGACGGCCGACTGGGACAATCCTCTATGGACGAACAAGCAGCACCTCAGTTCCAGATTGGGTGAGGCGGGCCATCGTGTACTCTACGTGGAGTCCCTGGGCCTGCGGAAACCTGGTCTCTCCTCCCGAGATCTGAAGCGGATGTGGCGGAGGCTCCGGCGGGCCAACCAGCTACGGTCCGTCTCCCCTTCCGTTTGGGTGCTTTCGCCTTTGGTCATACCTCTCCACGGCCTGTCACTTATGCGCCGGGTGAACCGTTGGCTGCTCGGCCGGATTGTGGGCAGAGCGCTGCGCCGGATCGGGATGACCACGCCGGTCCTGTGGACTTATAATCCTCTCGTCCTCAATGTCATCGGAGAGCTGGAGCACTCCGTCCTGGTCTACCACTGCGTCGATGAATTGGCAGGCTCGCCGGGAATGCCGTCCGAGGTGCTGGAGCGCGCCGAGTCTGACCTCTGCCGGCGGGCCGACCTGGTCATCGTGAGCGCTCCGACGCTGGCCGAGGGCCGGCGAGAGATAGCTAGGAAGATCGAGTACCTGCCAAACGTGGCTGACTTCAGGAACTTCGTTCGAGCGTCGGAGCGAGAAACTCCAGTTGCCTCGGATCTCGCGCGCATCGCGTCGCCACGGTTCGGGTTCATCGGGGCGATCTCCAACTACAAGCTGGACCTGGAGCTTCTTGAGGAAATCTTCCGCTCTCGGCCGGACTGGAGCCTCGTGATGGTCGGGCCTCTTGGCGGGGGCGATCCCGACACCCGCGTGGATGCGCTCCGGACTCTGGCCAACGTGCACTTTCTGGGCGCACGGCGGCATGACACTCTTGCCACGTATCTGAAGGGATACGATGTGTGTCTCCTGCCGAACCGGCTCAACCGCTACACGCGCCACATGTTTCCGCTGAAGTTCTTCGAGTACCTTGCGAGCGGGACGCCGGTTGTGATGACCCCTCTGCCATCCCTCGCGGAGTACACTCATCTGGCGTACGTCGCGGAAGCGAATGACGTGGGGAGTTTCATCCGCTGCTGCGAGCAAGCCTTGGCAGAGGGATCAGGGGACCCGGTGCGGGCGGCGCGCATCGAAATGGCCCGCAGGCACGACTGGGATGCGCAAGTCGAGAGAATCTTGACGCTGGTTGGAGAACTCCTCCCCGTCCGACTTCCGGAAGCGCTCGAGGCGAGCACGGGTCAGGGCGAGATCTCATGAAGATTCGGAATTGGATCTTCGTCACGGGGGCGCCTCGCAGTGCGACCACCTTCGTGGGCCGAACGCTTAGCGCTCCTCTAAGGGTCGACTACATTCATGAGCCGTTCAACCCGGCATGCGGCATTCCGGGAATCGACCGGCGCTTTCTCTATCTCCGGCCCGGAGAGGAGGGACCGGATCGCTACCGTGCGTCGATAGACGAGCTCTTCCACTATAGAGCTAGACTCAAGACTGGGTACTACCCGGAGGACACTTTCACGAAACGCGCGATCAAGAGAGTCGTCGGGTCGCGCGGCCCGTTCTACTACCGACTGGCCAGGCTGAACCCGTTCCACACGGCGGCCGTGATCAAGGACCCCATCGGATGTCTGCTGACCGGATACCTGGCTGAACGTCACGGGGTGCGGCCGGTAATCCTGATTCGCCACCCGGTCGCCGTGACCGCAAGCATCAAGCGCCTTGGATGGACACCGAATCTCGGTTTTCTGGAAGATCAGCACGATCTTCTGGAGGACTACTTCGCACCTGACACGTTGGCGCGAGCGGATCTCTCGACTACGGTTCGAGCTGCTGCCTGGGAGTGGTGGGCTCTAAACAGGGTAATCCTGTCTCAAGCTGCGAAACATCCCGACTGGATCGTGGTCCTGCACGAGGACCTGTGTCGTGAGCCGGTGACAGTCTATCGCCGCCTGTACGACGATCTGGACCTGCCATGGTCGAACAGGGTGGAGGCTGGTGTTCGCCGCCGAAGCAGTAGCCGGAACCCCGCGGAGGCCAGGAGGGGTCGGACTCAGGATTTCTCGCGCGACAGTCGAAGCCTGTTCGACCTGAGGCTCGGAATGCTGACCGCAGAGGAACGGCGGGAAGTGTTCGAAATTACGCGGGACGTTGCGCTGGCTGTCTACTCGGAGGAATCATTTCGCTTGGCGTAGCATGGTGAGGCGACCACCCAAGGGCGCAGGGAGATCAGCATTGAAAGTCGCGATCGTTCACTACTGGCTGGTTACGATGCGCGGGGGCGAGCGCGTGGTGGAGGCATTGTGTGAGTTGTATCCGGACGCCGACATCTATACGCACGTGGCGGTGCCCGAGATGCTGACGGACACGATCCGCGGTCACCGCATTCGGGAGACCTTCATCGCCCGGCTGCCCGGCGCACGCCGCCGCTATCAGAAGTACCTGCCGCTGATGCCGCTCGCCCTGGAGCAACTGGATCTCAGGGCATACGACCTCGTCATCAGCAGTGAGTGCGGTCCCGCGAAGGGTGTGATCACCACTCCGCGCACCCTGCACGTGTGCTACTGCCACAGCCCCATGCGCTACGTGTGGGATATGTACTGGGACTACCTGAAGGGCGTCCCTAAGTACCTGCGGCCGGCGGCGAGAGTATTGCTTCACTACCTGCGGCGGTGGGATCTCGCTTCGGCCTTCCGCGTGGACCACTTCCTCGCCAACTCGGATTACGTGGCCCGGCGAGTGAAAAAGCACTACCGGCGCGACGCCGAGGTCATACATCCGCCGGTGGACACCGGGATTTTCGAGGTCGCCGAATCGACCGAAGATTTCTACCTGCTGGTCGGCCAGCTCGTGCCCTACAAACGGGCGGACCTGGCCGTACGCGCGTTCAGCAGCGCCGGGAAGTGGCTCGTGGTGATAGGGGACGGCGAGCAGCTGGCCGACCTCCGCCACCTGGCCGGCCCCACGGTAGAAGTGATGGGCCGCCAGCCCATGTCCGTGATCCGCGAGAAGTACAGCCGGTGCCGGGCCCTGGTGTTCCCCGGCGAGGAAGATTTCGGGATCGTTCCCCTCGAGGCCATGGCCTCCGGTCGGCCCATCATCGCCTACGGGCGGGGAGGCGCGTTGGAAACCGTGGTCGAGGGTCGGACCGGCCTGTTCTTCGACGAACAGACGGAGGAGTCCCTCCTGGCCGCCGTGGACAGGTTCGAGGATATCGAGGAGACCTTCGATCCAGCCGAGATCCGGCGCCACGCCAGCCAGTTCGACCGGGAGGTCTTCAAGGCGAAGTTCCGGGCGCGGGTGGACCAGCTCTTGGACGAACACCAGGCGGGCCTCACGCGGCCCACCGGGTCGAGACGGGTCTAGAGAGCGGGTTCCAGGTTCAGTAGGCGCCGCGGCGCTGGACGACCGCCGAGACGGTGCGAGCCAGGATCCTCAGGTCCCGCCCCAGCCCCCAGTTGTTGATGTAGTCGATGTCGAGCCTGGCTCTCTCCGGATACACCACGTCGCTCCGCCCGCTCACCTGCCAGTGGCCCGTCAGGCCTGGCTTCACGGCGAGGAACACTCTCGCTTCGGCTCCATAGTGGCCGATCTCGTCCGGAACCACGGGGCGCGGTCCGACGAGTGACATGTCGCCCAGCAGGACGTTGAACAGCTGCGGCAGCTCGTCGAGGCTGGTGCGACGCAGGAAGCGGCCCACGCGGGTAACGCGCGGGTCCTCGTCGGGAGCCAGCTTGAAGTCGCTCTCCACGTAGCGCCGGTACAGGAGCGGGTCCGCCTTCAGGACCTCTTCCGCGTCCAGACGCATGCTGCGGAATTTCCACAGGCGGAACGAGCGCCTGCCGAGACCGAGTCGCCTCTGCCGGAAGATCGCCGGGCCGGGCGAATCCAGCCTGATGGCGAGCGTGGTCGCCAATCCGATGGGTGCCAGGAGGACGATCGCGGCCCCGGCCACCACGAGATCGAGCGTCCGCTTGACGACCACTTGCAACAGGTGCATCCGTGGGATCTCAAGCTCGATGAGCGGCCAGCCCGCGACCTGCTGGCCCGTGAACTTGCACGGGATGGAGCTGAGCTCTGCCGGCACCACGCTCACGGAGGCGCCGTGCAGGAGGCAGCAGCGCACTACTTCGCGGAACCGGTCGGCGTCGAGGTGCGCCGAAACGATGACGCTGCGGATGTCGTGCTCTTCGATCAGGTCCCGAAGCGAATCCAGGCCTCCCAGGGCCGTCGGGTCCTTTGACGGATCGGGCGCCAGGTGACCGATTACGCGTGCCTGCCGGTCATCGCTGACGATGAAGTGAACGCGGATGCTCCAGGCAGCCTCCTGCTCGCCGATGATCAGCGTCGGTCGGCGTCCGATCTCCTTCCGATAGATGGCGCGGATGAGCCGCTCCACTCCGATTCGCACGGCCGCGTAGCCGCTGCCCATGAACACAGCCAGGAACAGGTACTCTTTGAGGACCAATTGGAAGTACGGGTAGATGAGCCCGAGAAAGGCAAATGCCACGACGGCCGTCAACGCTCCGACGGCGGACCGGGTGTAGGACCGTCGCTCCGTTGCCGCCCCGTACGTGTGGAATACGGCCTGGCTCCCCAGGCCGAGGAGAAAGACCATCGGCAGGAGATCCAGCCACAGATAACCCACGCGGGCGACCCCGGAGGTCGCGAAAAGCGCCAGACCCAGTGATGCGGCGACGACAGCCATCTCGCCGGTCAGCAAGGTCCCGATGCGCATCACCCGCCGCATGCGCTCGTGCCACACGCGGCGGTTGACGACGTCGCGCTGGGGACGGAGGTCGAATGGCTCCGCGGGGGTGCCGGATGCGGCGACCCGCTCTTCGATGATGCTTGCCAGGGATGTCGTCACGTCTTCGTGCGCCTCGGTTTCTCGTCGGGCCCGCCTTCTGGCCCCGTACTGGATCGCGCACGGTTGGGCAGGACAGCCAAAATTGGCCATTTTGTCCCAAACTGTCAATTCCCGTGCGCGCCGCCTCGTTCCATGATGACGGCGCGAGTTGCGTTGTCGTCACGGATACGCCCGGCTCGGGCGCAAGTTCCGTCCAGCCGGGCGATTATCGGCAGGACTCGGGCCAATCGCGCGGAGCAGGAGCCTTAGCGGGGGTATCAGGCGTCAGTATGGTGTGGCGCAAGGCCCATTGAACCGGGTGATTCGCGGAGTCGAGAAGCAGTCCCGGCGGGGCTGCGCGGCTGCCGGGATGCGCCCATCGCGTCTGGTCCCCTGCCACGACCCTTGCACAAGACAGCCGGAGTGGGAAGAAGCCTACCAGCTCTTCAGCCCAGAAGCAGACTTGCCCCGCCGATGGCGATGATGACGAGACCCACGAAGACCTTGAGGCCGATGGCCACTGCGCGACCGAGAAGGGCGCCCCAGCTGGCGCGAGCGGACCCGGCCGTGTGCCCGGTCTGGTGCCAGGTAAGAAGGAAGGCTCCAGCGACTGTCCCGATCAGTGCACCCACGAGGGCACCGACTACCGGGACCGGCGTGCCGATGAGGGCACCGACCAGGCCCCCGACCACGGCGCCCCAGAATGTGCGGCTCGTACCGCCGTAGCGAGTCGTCATCCTCCCGACGGCCACGAACTCGAGAATCTCCGCGAAGCCCGCGAGGACCAGGAGCACGAAGAAGATCCACGGGGACACGAGGCCTCCGACCACACCGAGGAACAGAATCGCGATCATGAACCACACCCCCGGAAGTCCCAGGGGGATGAGGAACAGAGACACGATCATCACGGCGAGGCCGATCCACGCCAGGGCCGAGGTTTCCATGCGGGGCCATACGGTGTTCAGGCGAAACGGGATTCACGGCTGCCTTCCCGTTCCACAGGGTGTTTGGCGATTGTGGAGGGGAGGCGCTTGGAGCCGGCCGGTCAGGTGCTGCCCCGCGCACGGGACTTGCACCATCCGTCCGTCCGGAGGGGTCCCGCAGTGACGGGATCATCCCCCGGGAAACAGCGTAATGCCCTTGTGTTGGGTCTTGTTCGGGATCTCCGGACCCAGGACCGCCGAGGCGATATTGCGCGCCGATGATCGGATGATGGGCTATTTTGCACGGACTCGATCCTCTGACGGACGGATGGGCATGTACTTCCCGATAAACCGGACGTGGCTCGGACGGGCGGCGACGCTCGCGGCAGGCTGCCTCTTGCTTCACGTGGCACCGATCGGCGGTTCGCCGTTCGGCCCCGCGGAGGCACGGGCTCAGCAGGCGTCGGTGTCCGGCCGGCTGACCGGCATATGGGAGGATCCGCTCCCGTCGCGCGGCACGCCCCGTCTCCGTCACTTTCTCTCCACGGACGATGGCAGGCTGGTTCCCCTGCGGGTCACGGAAGCACAGCTCCAGTTCGTCGGCGGATCCCTGTCCGCGAACGGACAGTACGTCGAGGTGGCCGGAAGCTGGCGAGGTGGCGGAAGAGAGCCCGGCGCAACGGCCGACCGCGAGCTCACTGTCAGCTCGGTTCGGTTCGCGGCCGCCCCGTCCGGCGCATCTCCGCCGCCACAGGGCGCCCCGATCCTGGGTTCGCACCCGTGGATCACCATACTGTGCCGGTTCGATTCGACCACCGCCGAGCCGCACCCCCTGTCCTGGTACGAGCAACTGATGGGCTCGACCGAGCCCGGGGTGGACCACTACTGGCGCGAGCTGTCGTTCGACCAGGCCAACGTGGCCGGCAGCGGAGCACTCGGCTGGTACGACCTGCCTAACGTGCATTCATACTACGTCAACGATACGTTGACGACCTCCCAGACTCTGCAGCTGTTGAAGGACGACTGCTCTGCAGTGGCTGACGCGGACATCTTCTTTCCGGACTACGTAGGAATCAACTTCCAGTTCAACGGGGACCTCGGCGGCTTCTCGTGGGGCGGCGGTTCGAGCTTGGATCTCGACCTGCCGGAGGGCACGCCCGCCAAGTTCTACCGCGTGACGTGGCTGGCGAACTGGGCGGACCACGTGACCTACACGCACGAGATGGGGCACGGGTTCGGACTGCCGCATTCCTCGGGCCCATACGGGCAGGTCTACGATTCGAACTGGGACGTGATGAGCGGTTCGTGGACCAACCGTGACGCGACCTGGGGGTGGCTCGCGCCGCACACGATCTCGTACCACAAGAACATTCTGGCGTGGATTCCGGGCGATCGTATCTACGACGCGACGGAAGGATCGAGCCAGACCATCACCCTTCGTCGCCTGGCGGACCTCGGCTCGGGAGGCGACTACCTGATGGCACGGGTGCCGCGTACCGACGGCACGTACTACACGGTCGAATCGCGACACTTCGTGGGGTACGACGTCAACCTGCCCGCCGAGGCCGTGATCATGCACCACGTGAAGTATGATCCCTCGAACGGCCGCAACCGCGCCTTCGTGGTGGATCCGGACGACAACGGCAATCCCGACGACGAGGGAGCCCGGTGGCTTCCGGGCGAGACGTTCTCCGATCCGGCGAACGGAATCACGGTCGCGATCGACTCGGAGACCTTGGACGCCTTCGTGGTCACGATCACGATCACGGATCCGGGCCACATCGTCCTCGATCCGGCGACGCTGGACTTCGTGGCCGAGCAGGGCACCGACCCGGCGCCGCAGCAGTTCGCGATCCAGAACACCGGTATCGGTGAGCTGCAGTGGACGGCGGCAGACGACGCCCTGTGGCTCGACATCGACTCGTCCTCCGGGACCACGGCAGCGGCTGGATCGACCGATGTCACGGCAAGCGTATCCTCCGAAGGCCTCGCACCCGGGACCTACGGCGCCACGATCACTGTGAGCGGCAACGCGGACAACACGCCGCAGACCCTGCCGGTCAGCCTCGAGGTGACGGCCGCTCCGGTAATCGCCGTGATCTCAGACCCGTTGGAGTTCGAAGCCGTCATCGGGGTGGATCCTCCGATTCACGAGATCGTGGTCCAGAACGACGGTGGTACCGAGCTGGAATGGGCGGCCTCGTCCGATGCGGTGTGGATGACTTTCAAGCGTGGCGCCGGGACGCTTGCTCCCGGGGCCAGCGAGACGGACACGATCACGATATCGGTGGATGGGCTGGCGCTGGGAGACTACAGCGGCGTCCTCACGTTCACCGGCAACGCACCCAACTCGCCCCAGACCCTGGACGCGACCCTGAGCGTGACGCTGACGCCGTCGATCGCCCTCTCCGGGACGCTCGAGTTCGAGGAGTACGAAGGGGATGACCCCGCACCGCGAGACATGACGGTAACGAACGACGGGGGCGGCACCCTCCACTGGACCGCGTCTGCAGACCAGGCCTGGGTCACCGTGTCGCCGGCGTCCGGCGACCTCGATTCGGGATCGGATGCCGCGATCGAGGTAAACGTGGACGCGAGTGGCCTGAGCGCCGGCACGCACTCGGCCGTGATCACCGTGGCCGGGAACGCCGACGATTCGCCGCAGACCGCGGACCTGGAGTTCGTGGTCAGGGCCCGACCGGATCTGGCGGCTCAGGACGTGGCCGACCAGCTGATGGGTGTAGGCACCCCCCTGAGCCCGGCCGAGCTCGAGTACCTGGACGAGGTGGGCAACGGCAACGGATCCTTCGACGTCGGCGACTTCCGGGCGTGGCTGCAGAGCGAAGGGTTGATGAGCCGCGTACAGCCGGCACGTGAAGAGGAGGTGGCCCCGTGAGGACCCCGACGATGAAATGGCCCCTGGGCCTCCGCGTGGGCGCGACTCTGACCTGTTTGATCGCGAGCGGGTTGATGGCCGGGTGCGGCAGCGACGGTCCGACGGCCCCGCCCGAGCCGCTGCCGGAACCCGGCCAGCTTCGGGTCACCCTCGCCAGCAGCACCGCCGTGGGAGCGGTGGTTCTGACCTTGAGCGGAACGGGCATCACGTCGCCCGCGGCATCCGGTGGAGCGGAGCTGTACTTCGATCTGTCCGGAGGGACCCTGCACGGGGTCCTGGCCGGTTCGTCGCTGTCCGGTAACATACTGACGTTCTCGGTTCCGGACGTGAAGCAGGCAGCCGGCTACGCCGTCAGCTTGCAGGAGGCGGCCGGAACGGCGAACCAGCCCCTCGACACCAGCGGAGTTACGCTCTCGGTGGTGCGATAGACCCTTCCCAAGGGAGAGGGCCGGGTGCCGGCCCCTCCCGTGATTCTCTTACGGCGTCTTTTCCGTCCCGTGACGGTCTCGTGACGCTCGCGAGCGAACGTGCGAGCGAATGGAGGAAGTCATGGCAGCCATCCCAGTGCTCATCATGCTCGGAACGTATCTCGCGGGTCTCGTGGCGAGTTCCGCCATCAGCTACGGCGAGATGTACGATCGCCTCTTCGGAACGTGAACCAGCGCTCCTCAGGTCAGAAGCAGCGGCATCTCGTGGGCCGTGATCGGCACGACCAACAGGGGGCACGGGACGCGACGTACGATCTGTTCGCTGTGACTTCCGCGGAGGGCGTCCAATATTCCGTTCCGGCCATCGCTCGCCATCACGACCAGGTCGGCACTTTGTTCCCGCGCCATATCGATGATCCGCTCGATCACGTTCCCATTCTGAAGGCTCTGGCTCCACCGAATGCCCTCGTGCTCGGGTAGTTGGAGCCCCGGCATCTGCTCTCCCACGTGTGTGACGTGGAGCTCGACCTCGTCGCCGTGCACCCCGTGAGCGGCGATCGCCGTGCGCGCCGCCAGGGTGACGGCGTTCTGGCCGTTCGGCACCTCGGCCACCGGGACCAGGATCCTGTGCAGGCTGAGCTGCCCGTTCGCCGGGTCCACGATTCCG
>CAZRRU010000094.1:0-8234 GCA_964602635.1 uncultured Gemmatimonadota bacterium
TGTCCGTGCGGGAGCGGGAAGAAGTACAAGAAGTGCCACGGGGCGGTTGGGTGATCCGGCTCTCGGCGCCGGCTCGAACGTCTCCTTCGCGCTAGTTGTCGTGGAGCCGCCGATGACCGCTCCCCCTTTGCGCTAGTCCTCGCTGCGCTGCGGAGACGCGCTCCGGGGAAGCAGGTCATTCGCCGGAGCACACCACAAGAATCGGCGCACACCGAGACGTTGCACTCGGCGCCGGAAGGTCGTCACCTCAACCGTGGGATGGCACCGGAGGTGGGATGGCAGAGAGGGCGGCAGAAGTGCCGCCCTCTCAGGGTATTCCCGCGGCAGCGCGGTTGCCTACCAGATCTCCGGGCATGACCCGCGGTTGACGTTGTACATCGTGATTCCGCCATCCGCCCATTTGTACTGGTAGGAGCCCTGGATGTGCAGCTTCTCTCCGTCGGCCCTCACCGCGAAGATGTTCAGGGTCTGGTGATAACCAGAGCTGCCATCCGGTAGCTTGGTTCTGTGCTCCATGAACTTGCTCCGCTTGCCATCGACGGCCCAGACATCGCCCGATGTCTGCCCGATGAGCAAGTACTCGGGTCCCATGTACTCCGGATGATCCTCGGGCAGCCCTGACCACGAGGCCCGCGATCCGCCGGGCCGAACTACACTGGGTGTGAAGTGGCCCGACAAGTGAACCGTCCAGGTCCCCCAGCCGTCGAGAAGCTCTCCCCGACCGTCGTTCGCACACTCATATAGCGCCGTGTATGGAGTGTCGAACCAAATTTCGGTCTCAGAGTAACGGTCCACCTTGAAAGTCGCCTCAGTGTCCCTGAAAACCGGGTCGGTCGCAGGGCCATCACACGCGAAGGTCAGTCCTGCGGTCAGCAGACAAGTCAGCCAACGCAGCTGCTTCATCGTACACCTCCCCTTGTTCTGCCACCTGGGGTCGACAGCAAAGTCGGCGCACACGGACAGCGCCTTCAGCCCGCGTTCACAGACGGCCGCGGGGCCATGCGGCGCGAGGCACCACGCAACTTCGCTATGGGTCGAGCCGGCAGAAGCGAGAGGGCGCAAATCGGCGTCTGCCGAGCGCGCGAGGGAGGAATGTCTCAGCGATCAAAATCTACGGTGGGGGTCAGATGCTCGCCAGCGATGCGGTTAGATGGGCCCGGATGGCAAAGAGGGCGGCCGAAGCCGCCCTCTCGCTCAAGGACCCGGTTTCCGACTCGAGCTACCAGACTTCTGGGCAGGCCCCACGGTTGATGTGGAACATCTTCCATTCGCCATCTGCGACCTTCATCTGATACGTGCCCTGGATGTGCAGCTTCTCGCCGTCCGCCCGGGTAGCAAGAACGTTCAGAGTCTGGTGATAGGACCAGTTCCCGTCCTTGAGGTTCACCCTTCTTTCCATGAAGCGGGTCTTATTTCCATCGACGACCCAAACGTCGCCGCTGGTCTTCCCGATGAACAGGTAGTCAGGTCCCATGTAGTCGGGATGGTCTACCGGCAGGCCAGAGTACTTGGCCTCCAGTTTTCCCGGCCGATTCTCACTCGGCGTGAAGTGGCCAGACCTAAACACCGTCCAGGTCCCCCAACCGTCCAGCAGTTCGCCCTGGCCGTCGTTCGCACACTCGTAGAACGCGGTGTACGGAGTGTCGAGCAATTCCTCCACGCTCTCGAATCGGTCCACCTTCAAGGTCGCCTCAGTGGTTTCCGCCTGCGGATCCGTAGCCACCTCGTCGCACGCGACGAGCAGTCCCGCGATCGCCAGGCATGTCATCCAGCGCATCGGTCTCATGTTGCCCCCTTGTTGTGTCTGTCCTGGTCGTGGTCGAGGGGGCACCGCACTCGCAGCTGCCGTCCACCAGCTCGCGGCCCCACTTGCCGGGTTTCGCGCTTACGAGCGCGGAGACCGTCCCTCGCCACCTCAACTTGTTGAACGACGCGCCGTTCGAGCCTAGGTTACGGAGTGGAGATAGCCCCCCTGTCTCCTCTTTATCTCCAGATTCGCAAATTCCGTGGAGGTTGGCATGTACCGACTCCGTCTGTTTGGCGGAGTGGTCCTCGAGGGCCCGTCCGGCAGGGTCGCAGGCCGAGCCGTCCAACCCAGGCGACTGGCGCTGCTGGCTCTGCTGGGAGCGTCCCGCAACCACGGGTGGAGCCGCGAGAAACTCATCGCTCTCCTGTGGCCCGATACCGATCCAGCCGAAGCCAGGCGACACGTCTCCCAGTCGGTCTACTTGCTCAGGAAGACCCTCGGGGATGACGCGATCACAAGCCGTGGGGAGTTTCTCGAGCTCAACGCAAGCGTGGTGTGGACAGACGTTGAAGCATTCCACGAAGCTGTGGACGCGGGTGAGTTCGGGCGGGCCGCGGACCTGTACACAGGGGCATTTCTGGACGGATTCTATGTCCGGGGAGCCGCGGACTTCGAGGAATGGGTCGAGACTGAGAAGAGGCAGTTGGGTGACGCGTTCGCTGGGGCGGTCGAGGCGTCCGCACAGGTTCTGCGCGATGAAGGAGACCATGTGCAGGCGGCTGAGCGGTGGCGGCGCCTGGTCTCACATGATCCCTACAACTCGCGGGCTGTCGCCGGCTTGATGACCTCTCTCATGCACGCTGGAGATCCTGGAAACGCTGTACTTGTGGCCAAAGAGCATACGGAGCGGATGCGACGGGACCTTGGAGTCGGTGTGCCGCCCGAAGTCGAGGAACTCGTCACCGGGATACGAGAGAGCCAGCCATCAGGTCCCGGACGAACGGTCGCCGACACTTCCTCCCTCGGGATGAAGGGCGAGCCCGTCATCGTGCCATCGCCAGCTCGGCCCGATTCCAGGACTCGCTGGCCAGCAATGGGAGCAGCCGTGGTCGTCCTGGTCGCGCTGGCTGCTGTCTGGGGTGTTCGGCGCCTGACGATACCGGCTGCTCCTCCTCCACCGGACTCGGTAGGCGTGCTCCCCTTCCTAAACCTCACCGGTGACCCGGAGTTCGAGTACGTCGTGGACGGCGTGACCGATGAGCTGATCGCCAACCTGTCGCGCCTGCCGAACTTGAGAGTGCCGGCCCAGACGTCCTCGTTTCACTTCAAGGACCGACCACTGGACGTTCGATCGATAGCCGATTCCCTCGGAGTCGACAAGATCTTGGAGGGTAGCGTCCGAGGGGATGAGCATGGAATCGTGGTAACGGCCCAGCTCATCGATGCCGAATCCGGTTATCATCTCTGGACCGAGACGTACGAGAGGCAGGCGACTGACCTGCGGTCCCTTCAGGCGCACCTCATGCCGTCGCTCGCCGAGGAACTCGGGATAGTCCTGCCCGCCGAAGGTCCGACAATCCGCGGTCAGAGCGCGAATTTCGCTTCTTGGCAGGACTACGAGAAGGCCAGGCACTGGTGGCTCAAGCGGTCGCAGGTGGGAACCGACAGCGCCCTCCACTATTTCAGGCGGGCCATCGAACGGGATTCCTCCTACGCCCTGGCCTGGGCCGGTCTTGCCGGAGCTTACGCCACAGGCCTGTACTGGAAGCACGTCCCGAACACCGATTCCATCCACTCCGCCCGACGGGCGTCGGTCGATCGCGCGTGGGCCCTGGACTCAGACCTACCGGAAGTGATCGCGACTCGTGCTGCGCTCCTGTTCACCGACCGCGACGTGGAAGCTGCCGAACGAGAAGTGCTCCGGGCGATCGACCTGAATCCCAACTACCCCGATGCTCACCAGGTGTACGCGGAAATCCTCCACTACACAAAGCGTGGGGCGCAGGCAGTCCAGGAAGCGGGCGCCGCATACGCGTTGGACCCGATGTCGCCGTTTCGGAGTGCTTTCCTTGGAAACATGCTCAACGGAGAACTGCGCCTGGAAGAAGCCGTCGCGCAATGGGACTACGCCATAGCGCTGGAGCCGAATCACCTCGGGGCATACGGAATGAAGACGTGGGCCTTGATGTGCCTCGGCAGGTTCGACGAGGCCTCCGCTGCCTCGGCCACGATCGTGGCGGGTTCCGGGGTATCAGACCGCGATGCCCAGTACCTCTACTACCAGCGTGACTATGCAGCGGCGCTCGCACTGATCCACCGGCTACGCGAGGATTCTTCGGCAGTCAGCTACCGGAGTATCGGTAGGGGTCGTCACCGGACCGCGGGGGCGTCAGAGCCTCGTGTGGGTGCCCGGCTGGCGGCTTGGTCGCACGTGGAGCTCGAGCAATGGAATCAGGCCATGGCCGAGTACAGGCTGTCCGCCGACGACTATCCGGGCGAGGCCAAGACAGCGATGGTTCTCGCATTCATCTACGCGAGCAGGGGGGAAGGCGAACGGGCAAGGGAGCTCCTCTCGGCACCTGGTGAGATCAAGGACCCGCCTGGCTTTCAGGCCCAGTCGTCCACCGTGTGGGCCGAATTGGGTGAGTACGACAAAGCTGTCGATGCTCTGGAGAAGGCGTACGCCGGCCGAAAGAGCAGCGTGATGTCATCGGCCATCAATCCTCGGATGGATGCCCTCCGCGGCATACCTCGATTCGAACGTTTTCTTGAGCGCATTGGACTGCCAAGGAGCGATGAAATCGCTGCGCTGCGGAGTCCCCGTTGAACCCACCTTGATCAACCGCCGTACCCTCCCCCCATGCCCCCCACGATCCGGGAGTGGCCGCCCAACGACAGGCCACGCGAGCGCCTCGCGGCGCAGCCTTCGACCGCGCTTTCCTCGCGTGAGTTGCTCGCCGTTCTCCTGGGCTCCGGTGGGGCGGGGCGCACGGCGCTGGACCTCGCCTCGGAAGTCCTGGTCCGCTATGGGGGCTCTCTCCGCCGCTTGGGGGCCGCTGATCCCGGGGAGCTTGCCACGGCCCCGGGAATCGGTCCGGCACGCGCCTGCGCGCTCGTGGCGGCGTTCGAGCTGGGTCGCCGCGCAACGGCCGAGCCCGCGCGACGGGACCCCCGCATCCAGGGTCCGGGCGACGTATACCGGCGGCTCGGTCCAGCCCTTCGGGATCGGAAGCAGGAGGAGTTCTGGGCCGTCTACCTCGACACCCAGAACCGGGTGATCTCGGAGCGCTGCGTCACGGTTGGCCTTCTCAACTCCTCGCTCGTCCATCCCCGCGAGGTGTTCGCCCCGGCGATCGCCCACGCGGCGGCCAGTGTGGTGCTGGCCCACAACCACCCCAGCGGCGACCCCGATCCGTCGCCGGAAGACCTCGAGGTCACGTGGCAACTCGTCGAGAGCGGCCGGCTGCTCGGGATTCCCGTCCGGGATCACATCATCATCGGGGATGGGCGGTTCACCAGCCTGCTCGAAAGGGGGCTGGTGCCCGGCGGAAGCGAAAGTCACCTCGTGCGCTCCGGGAATCGGACCCGTGTTGACGGGCGGGAGGCCCGCGAGCACCCTATACTGTAGACGGAGTTACCTGCCGCCCTCCCCCCGGACGGTCCGGGCTATTCTGACTCCCCGGGGAGGCTGTCCGCTTGAAGCACGTCACCATGCGAGTCCTTTCCGCCCTGTGGTTGCCCGCCCTCCTCTTGACCGGGTGCGGGTCTGACGAAAGCACGAATCCACCGGTGGAGCCCCCACCGGAACCGACCGGTCACATCGAGGTCACCCTGGCCGTCGGAGGCTTTCCACCAGACCCCGATGGCGTCCGCGTAGTCCTGGATGGCCGGGCGGGAGTCGTGTTGGGTAACGGCGAGAGCCACGTGTTCACCGATCTCACGCCGGGCTCGCATTCCGTCCACATCGACGGCGTAGCCTGGCACTGCGGGCTCGCAGACGAGTCCACGCGCGTCGTCGAGGTGCGGGTGGATCAGACCTCCCAGGTTGCGATCGCGGTGGAGTGCCAGAGCATCGGCGCTCTCACAGTGGGGACGAGCACAGCGGGATCCGCTGTCGATCCTGACGGGTACACGTTGGAGCTCGAAGGGCACGGCGCCGTTTCCGTGAGCGATGCCACAACGGCGATTTGGCCGGACCTGGAGGCCGGGCCTCACCAGGTGGTTCTCAGTGGCGTCGCGGATCACTGCTGGATTCCAGGCGGGAGTGCGCTGACCGTGGACGTCGTCGCCGCGGAGTCGACGCACGTGAGCTTCGGCATCGCCTGTCCCCCGTTTCACGATCACATTGCGTTCGGGAGCAGCCGCGATGGCGACGGCGATCTCTGGGTGATGCGAAGCAACGGCACGGGCCTGGTCAACCTCACGCCCGGTGCGTCCGGGGGAAACGATCCCTCCTGGTCGCCCGATGCCACCCGGATCGCATTCGAAGGTGGGCCGCCGGACTACGGTATCTGGGTCATGGAGATGGACGGCTCTGAGACGCAGCGGATCTCGGACGGGAGGTCTCCCCAGTGGTCACCGGACGGCCAGCAGATCCTGTTCGTCGATGCCTGGGACGGCATATACGTGATGGACGCGGACGGATCCAACTTGACGCACGTGATCGGGGCCTATTGCGAGTCCCCGCAATGGTCGCCCGACGGACTGCAGGTCGCGTTCACTTCGGGACAGGATTGCGGGGAGGGGGACCCGGACTACAGGAAGTCGATCTACGTGGCGAACCTCGACGGCAGCGGCAAGCGGCGCGTTACCTCGGGTGTCTCACCGCAGCTGTACGACAACGAGCCGGCCTGGTTTCCAGGCACGCGTATCGCGTTTCTCGGATGGGCCGAGGGATGGGCCTCAGCGGACATCTACTCCATCGCCCCCGATGGATCCGAGCTCCTGCAGTTGACGCACTCCCGGCCGGGCCAGGTCGCATACGAGCCCCAATGGTCGCCTGATGGGACCAGGGTCGTGTTCTCGCACAACCCGCGTGGGGATACCCGGCAGATCTGCGTCGTCGGAGCGGACGGATCGGGGTACCACTGCCTGACTCGCGGCGATTTCTACCACGGCTATCCCAGTTGGTCTCCAGGCCCGTAACCTCGCAATTCCCGAGCACGGTATACTTTGCATGGCACGCGAGTTGCTCTCTATGTTGAGATGCACCGCGTGCTCCGCCAAGACTGACGTTGGGGCAAGTCGCTGCCCGACGCGGGTATGTGTACGGGACACTCGTTTCTCGAAGGGATGCCGTGGCCACGAAGTCCACCGAGGTCGAGAAGACGGACGGCTCCAGCCCCGTAGGGGACTCGGCCACGTCCATCCTCCCGCCGAAGTTCCTCGAGGCGATCGCTGGCAGCGAAGACCGCCTCGACCTCGATCTACTGGCCCTGGCATTCCAGTACGCGAGCGATAAGCACGAGGGCCAGAAGCGCAGCTCCGGCGAGGACTACATCACCCACTGCGTACAGGTCGCCACCATCCTCGGGGAGATCCACCGGGACACGGTGAGCATCGCGGCGTCTCTCCTGCACGATGTGGTCGAGGACAGCCGAACGACCGTCGAGGAGATCGAGCGGGAGTTCGGGAACGAGATCGCCACCATAGTGGACGGATTGACGAAGATCTCGAGGGTAGAGATCCGGTCTCTCGCAGAGCGACAGGTGGAGACCTACCGAAAGCTGCTTCTGTCGATGGCACGCGACGCGCGCGTGATCATCGTGAAGCTTGCCGATCGACTCCACAACATGCGCACGCTCGAGCACTTGAACCCGGCCAGCCAGAGGCGGATCGCACTCGAGACCCGTGACATCTATGCGCCCCTGGCCCACCGGCTCGGGATGGCGCGGGTGCGATGGGAGCTGGAGGACCTCGCCTTCAAGTTCCTCGAGGCCGAGGAGTACCGCTCCGTCGCCACGACGGTGTCCGACAAGCGGAGTGAACGGGAGAGCCTGATCGCGCAGATGGTCGCTCCGCTGAAGGAAGAGCTGAAGGTGGCCGGCCTGGACTGCGACGTGGAGGGGCGTGCCAAGCACCTGTGGTCGATCCACAGGAAGATGAGCAAGCGCGGGCGCCCGTACGAGGAGATCTACGATGGGCTGGCCGTCCGGGTGATCCTGCCCTCGGTTCGGGACTGCTACCACGCCCTGGGCGTCATCCATAACAAGTGGACTCCGCTGACGGAGCGGTTCCACGACTACATCGCGACCCCTAAATCGAACCTGTACCAGAGCCTCCACACCACGATCTTCGGACCGGGCGGGCGGCTGTACGAGATCCAGCTCCGCACCGAAGAGATGCACCGCACGGCCGAACTCGGGATCGCCGCTCACTGGAGGTACAAGGAGAACCGGGAAGGAGACGAGGTCGACGAGAAGCTCACCTGGTTCCGGCAGGTGCTGGAGTGGCAGCAGGAGACACGTGAGCCCGAGGAGTTCCTGGA
>CAZRRU010000095.1:0-7505 GCA_964602635.1 uncultured Gemmatimonadota bacterium
CTTCACGAGAATCGCAACGATCGCGCTCGGAGCGACGAAACGGATCAGAAAGGCCCACGTGCGTCCGAGCGGGAACTTGCCGTCGTTCTCGCGCACCTCTTCTCCAGCCGCTTTCACCCCCCACACCCATCCGACGAATACGCTGATCAGTAGTGCCCCGATGACCAGCGAGTACTGACCGAACAGCATGAACATGAAACTCAGGAAGTCCATCCCGATGCCCGGCAGGTTCGTGAGCCAGGATACGGCGCCGTTGGCCAGGGCGCTGGGGATTCCGATCGTGAACGCAACCAGACCCAGTAAGATGGCGGCCTTGCGGCGCGACATGCCTCGCTCGTCCACGGCCCAGGATGTCACGACCTCCAGGAGCGAGACGCTGGACGTGAGGGCCGCGATGCCCAGGAGCACGAAGAACCCGGTTCCGAAGATCACGCCGCCGTAGGGGGCCGGTGGGATCGAAGAAAGGAGCGAGGTCAGAACGACGAAGACCATTCCCGGCCCGCCTGCTCCCGGCTCGAGTCCCGCGTGGAACAGGGTGGGGAAGATGATGAGCCCCGCGAGAATGGCGATCGTGGTGTCCGCGAACGTCACCCAGGCAGCCGAAGAAACGAGGTCGTCCCGCTTTGACACATACGAACCGTACGTGATCATGGCGCCCATGCCGAGGCTCAGGCTGAAGAACGCCTGCCCGATGGCCGAAAGAACGACGACGCCCGTCACCTTGCTGAAGTCCGGCTTCAGGTAGAAAGCGAGACCCGCCTCGGCCCCGGACAGCGTCACGGCCCGCACCGCGAGCAGCACCAGGAGCACGAAGAGCACCGGCATCAGGACCTTGGTCCACCGTTCGATTCCATCGCGGACACCCCCGAGCACCACGTAGATCGTGATGATGATGAACAACAGGTGCCATGAGATGGCCGGAACCGCGCTTCCGGCCAGTTCGTTGTAGATCGCCTCGGTGTCCACGCCGGCCTGGAAGGTGCCCGTAATGGTCTTGAAAATGTAGGACAGGGTCCAGCCAGCGATCACCGAGTAGAAACTGAGGATGATGATTCCAGTGAGTACGCCGAGGCCTCCGACCACCACCCACATGCTGTTTGGGGCCAGGGCCTTGAACGCCCCGACCGGGTTCCTCTGCGTGCGCCGTCCGACGATAAGCTCGGCCAGCATCACGGGTGCGCCGATCAGGGCTACGGCTGCAAGGTAGATCAGGAGGAAGGCCGCGCCGCCGTTCTGGCCGGCGACCGTCGGGAACCCCCAGATGTTGCCGAGTCCGACCGCACTGCCCGCTGCGGCGAGAATGAACGCGGCCTTGGAGCCCCAGGTATCGCGCGGTCGTCCGGTGCTCGGGTCCATGGGCCGAACTCCTCCGTGTCGGTTGGTAATCTGGCTCGGGAATCTGTGACGGCTTCTCCGCACGCTGCCTCGAACGGTCGAGGACGATACGCACGGTCGCGGCAAAAGAAAAGCGCCCTGCGGCATTGCCAATGCCCCGGGGATGAAGAACTTTGGTCCGTGAGTTGCGCGGCTTCCCGGGCTTCGGAGGGCACCGATGGCGGAGTTGGTAGATCAAAAGAAGGTCGAGGGGATCTTCCTCATCGGGCTCGCTCTTCTCATAACGATCGTTTTCTATCGCATGGTCGCTGGCTTCGTCGAAACCCTCTTCCTGGCCGCCGTATTCAGCGGAATGATGCACGGGCTCTACAAGAGGATCGCGCGGAGTATCGGCGGCAGGAAGCCGGCGTCCGCCGTGCTCACCATCGTCCTGTTCGTTCTTGTTCTCGTTGTGCCGCTGTCGGCCTTCCTCGGGGTGGTGGTGTCCCAGGCCGTCGATGTCAGCGCGTCCGTAGGCCCGTGGGTGCAAAGGGAGCTCACGCAGACCAATCAGCTCGACGGGTTGCTGCAGCAGCTGCCTTTCTGGGAAGCGATCCAACCGTACCAGGACCTGATCTCGACCAAGGTGGCGGAGTTCGCCGGGCGCCTGGGGACCTTCCTGGTGAGTTCGGTTGCCGCTGCGAGTCGCGGGACAGCTGTGTTCTTTTTCCAGCTGTTCATCATGCTGTATGCCATGTTCTTCTTCCTGCTGCGCGGAAAAGAATACCTGGCTCGGGTTCTCTACTACATTCCGCTCGCTCCCGACGCCGAAAACCGGCTGGTTGCGAAGTTCGTCTCCGTGGCTCGAGCCACGATCAAGGGCACTCTGGTGATCGGGGTGATCCAGGGAGGTCTCGGAGGGCTCGGGTTCCTGGCCGCAGGCATCGGCGGCTGGGCCTTCTGGTCGGTCGTGATGATGATCCTGTCGGTCATCCCCGGCGTAGGAACAGCCCTCGTGTGGGTGCCGGCCGTGATTTACCTGTTCGCGATCGGGCTGGGCGGGAAGGCGATCGCGCTCGGCCTGTGGTGCGCGCTGGTCGTGGGCACGGTGGACAACGTCCTGCGTCCGCGGCTCGTCGGTCGGGATACCGAGATGTCGGACCTCCTGGTCTTGATCAGCACGCTGGGAGGCATCGTGGCCTTCGGCGCCACGGGTTTCATCATCGGACCAATCATCGCGGCCCTGTGGGTCACCGTGTGGGAGATCTACGGTGAGACGTTCTCGGAGTACCTGCCGAGGGTGGAAATGCCGGTGACGGAGACCGTGGCCAATCTGTCCGTCGTAGTGCCGCCCGGGGCGGATTCGAGCCCGGTCAAAAGGGCCTCGGAGCCCGCTCCGGCGCCGTTCGAGAGGGAGCCCGACACGGAATCCGGGCCAGGAGGTCCGTCTGGAGACCCCTCCGGGGGAGGCTCCTGATCCCCTCCCGACGCAGCAGGACTCCGGCGACCGCCCAGGACCTGGCGAAGGTCTCGCTCCAGCGTGATGGCGACAGGCTCGTAGTCGGCCTGGCGGGAACCTGGCAGATCTCCGCTCATCTCCCGGGAACCACGGCGGTGGAAGCGGCCCTCGACAGCCGCCCGGAGCCCGAGAGCATCCAGTTCGACTCCGCCGGAATCGAGGGATGGGACAGCAGTGTCCTTACCTTCCTGATGGGGGTCGAAGACGCCGCCGACACGCGTAGCATCCCCGTGAATCGCGCGGGGCTCCCCGACGGTGTGCGGCGGCTCGTGGAGCTTGCCCGCGCCGTGCCGGAGCGCGGCGCCCGGTCCGAGGAGGCGAGGGGTTCGCCGCTCACGCGTCTCGGACGCTTCGGGCTCAAGGTCTACGATGCCGCGCTCGACGACCTGCGCTTCCTCGGTGAAGCGACCGAGGCATTCGGCAAGTTTGTCCGCGGCAAGGCGAGCTACCGCAAGTCGGATCTCCGGCTCCTCATACAGCAGGCCGGGGCCGATGCACTGGGAATCGCCTCTCTGGTGAGTCTTCTGTTCGGTCTGATCCTGGCCTTCGTGGGAGCCGTACAGCTGCAGCGCTTCGGGGCCAGCATCTACGTGGCGGACCTCGTCGGCGTGGGCATGGTGCGCGACATGGCCGCGTTCATGACGGCGATCATCGTCGCGGGCCGGAGCGGCGCTGCGTACGCGGCACAGATCGGCACGATGAAGGTCACGGAGGAGATCGACGCCCTGCGCACGACCGGCATCTCGCCGATGGAGTTCCTGGTAGTACCGCGCATCGTGGCTCTGGTCCTCATGATGCCGCTGCTCACCGTGTACGCCGACCTGATGGGAATCTTCGGCGGATACCTCGTGGGGACCGGACTGTTGGACATCGGGCCGCGGGCCTACGTCCAACAGACCATCGGAGCCGTCAACATGACCCACTTCTTCCCGGGCGTGATCAAGGGAACCGTGTACGGACTGCTCGTAGCCCTGGCGGGGTGCAAGCAGGGGATGGAAGCCGGAAGCTCCGCGTCGGCGGTAGGCGACGCGGCGACGAAGGCAGTTGTTTCGGGTGTCGTAGCGATCATCGTCGCATGCGGCATCGCGCAGGTGATCTCATATGTGTTCGGAATATGAGCCGATGAACGACGCGATCCTCGCCGCGACCGGCGCGCCCCCGACCGACCAGATCTCCGTGCGCGAGCTGACCATGGCGTACGGGGACTTCGTCGTGATGCGCGATATCAACTTCGATGTGTCGCCGGGCGAGGTGTTCGTGATCATGGGGGGCAGCGGGTGTGGGAAGAGCACCCTGATGCGCCACCTGTTGGGCATGATCGAGCCCGCGCGGGGCCAGATCTACTACCATGGGGAGAGCTTCACGGAGGCCCCCTCGGAGGTCCGCGATACTCACCTGCGCCGCTTCGGGGTGCTGTTCCAGGGCGGCGCGCTGTGGAGCTCGATGACGCTGGCCGAAAATATCGCCCTTCCGCTCGAGGAGTACACGGATCTCCAACCGTCCGACACGCGGAACGTGGCTTCGCTGAAGCTGGCGCTCGTCGGCCTGCGGGGCTTCGAGGACTACTATCCTTCGGAGATCAGCGGAGGGATGCGAAAGAGGGCAGGATTGGCCCGCGCCATGGCGCTCGATCCCGAGATCCTGTTCGTCGACGAGCCGTCCGCCGGCCTCGATCCGATCAGCTCACGCCTCCTGGATGACCTGATCCTGGAACTGCGCGATAGCCTGGGAACCACGTTTGTAGTCGTGACGCACGAGCTGGCAAGTATCTTCACCATCGCCACCAAGGCGATATTCCTGGATACCGCAACCCGAACGGCGACCGCCGTCGGACATCCGGCCGCCCTTCGGGATCACTCAGAGGACCCCGCGGTGCGGGCGTTCCTGCGCCGGGGAGAGGATGAGAATGAGTAGACGCGCCAGCCCCACCCTGGTGGGGGGGTTCATCATCGGGGGGATTGCGCTGACAGTGGCGGCGATCATCCTGCTCGGCAGCGGCAAGCTGTTCAGGGACACGGTCGACTACATCTCGTGGTTCGAGGGATCGGTCAACGGCCTCAACCCTGGCGCGCCCGTGAAGTTCATGGGTGTGACCATCGGCGAGGTGAAAGCCATTCGGCTGCGGGCCGCCGAGGGCCAGATCCTGGACACGGTGGAAGAGTTCGAGGACTGGGAAGAGAACCTCCGCATCCCCGTGTTTTACGAACTGGACCGTGACCTGCTCCGCCGGGAGGGCTCGGTCGTCGATATCGGCGATCCCCAGACGGTTCGCCTGATGGTCGAGAGTGGGATGCGAGCGACGCTCGAGGTCGAGAGCATCCTCACGGGTCGCAAATACATCGCTCTGGGCGTGAGTCGTGATTCCCCAGCGGACCTGATCAACGACCCATCCGTGGACGCGTTCGAGGTCCCCACGATCTCCACTGGCCTCGAGTGGCTGGAGCGGGACGTCCAGGGGCTGATGGCCAAGCTCACGAGCCTGGATGTCGAGGGATTGGTGGAGGCGATCACCGGGGCGGCGAACGAAATCGGCGATCTCGCCTCGGGCCAGGAAACTCGCGACGCCCTCGCCGACATTCCGGGCACCCTGGCCGAAGTGCGCGAGACCATGCGGTCGATCCAGTCCCTTGCGGCCAGCGCGGACACCACGTTGGAGTCCGTCAGACCCCAGCTCGACGCCAGCTCTGAGGAGATCCAGGCAGCCGCAGAAGAGCTCGACGCCATGCTCGCGAATTTGCGGGCCGTGATCGAGCCGGGGTCGCCGCTACTGACGAACCTGGAGAAGTCGTTCTACGAGATTGGCAGTGCGGCCGCAGCACTCGCGGAGCTGGCCGACTACCTGCAGCAGAACCCGAGCGCGTTGCTGCGCGGCAAGAAGGTGGAGGGCAACTGATGAAACCGAATCGCGCACTCACGGGTCTGCTCCCTGTCCTGGCGGTTGCCGTTCTGGCGACCGCCTGCCTGAATCCCAAGGCGGACCCGACGCGATACTACGTGCTCGCGACGCTCAGTGAGGATCCGGGACTCTACCCGGCCGCAGGCCTGGCGGGAGACACCGAGGAACAGGCCTCGTTGTCGAGCGGTCCCCACTTGGATATCAGCATCGGAGTGGGGCCGATTACGTTACCTGGCTACCTGTCGCGCACCCGGATGGTCACGCGGCGGTCCGATAACGAGCTCGAATACCTGGAGGCCGAGCGCTGGGCGCAGCCACTGGAAGAGTCCCTGCATTACGCCGTCGCGTCGGATCTCGGCATGCTTTTGTGGACCGATCGTGTGGTCGTGCACCCGTGGTACACGGCCAGCGCCCCCTCGTACTCGGTCAGCGTGGACATCACGAGGTTCGAGCGCGGACCTGACGGCACGGCTTCGCTGCACAGTCGCTGGACCGTCCGGGACGCCGAGGGAATGGTGCTGGCGACCGAGCCGTTTGTCAGGGAGCTGCCGACAGGCGGCGAATCGATCGGGGCCGCCGTGAATGCCCAGAGTGAGCTGGTCGCTGCAATGAGTCGGGAGATTGCCGACGCGCTCAGAAGGGTCGCTTCCTAGAACGGACGCGGTCTTGAGTGTACCTTACTATGCTGGCGAAGCGGCGCGGCTACACGAACAGAATCGGGCGTAGATGACAGGCGGCCTATCCAACCTCAGCATACTGCGGCGCAACTGGCCCGAGTGCGCCGATCCGGGCACGACCCACGTCGTGGACGTGGCGGGGGTCCGCATCGGTGACGTGCATCCGGTGGTCATTGCGGGACCATGTGCCGTCGAGTCGTACATGCAGACGCTGAGCGCCGCCCGGGCCGTGGTGGAGGCGGGCGGGCGTTTGTTGCGGGGTGGCGCATTCAAGCCGCGCACGAGTCCCTATTCGTTCCAGGGCCTCGGTGCTGAGGGACTGGAGATACTCGCGGGGGTGCGCGAGGAAACCGGCCTCGGGGTCGTAACGGAAGTGCAGGACCCCCGCATGGTGGAACAGGTGGCGGAGACCGCCGACATGCTGCAGATCGGGTCCCGGTCGATGCAGAACTTCCCGCTCCTGGTCGAAGTCGGCCGTGCCGGTGTTCCCGTCCTCCTGAAGCGCGGATTCAGCGCCACCCTCGAAGAGTGGCTGTGCTCGGCGGAGTACGTCGCGCGGGAAGGCAACCTGAATATCGTCCTTTGTGAGCGCGGAATCCGGCGGGACTGCTCGTGGAGCCACGCTCGCTCTCAGTTCGACCTCGATGTCATCGGGCCCCTGCGTCGCGCCACGCCCCTTCCCGTCATCGGGGACCCGTCGCACGCCACGGGCGAGTGGACCCGGGTCGAGGAGGTCAGCCGGGCGGCCCTGGAGGCGGGAGTGCACGGTCTCCTGATCGAAGTGCTGGCCCCGGGGACGGAACGCTCCGAGCTTCGCTGCGATCCGCACCAGGGAGTGCCGGAGGAGACGCTGCGCCGGATCCTGGAGTTCGCCGGTGGTTGGTCCGTGCCGGCCCCGTCCGACGAGACCCGGATTCCGGCGGGCGCCGAATCATGAATCGCACATCCCGATCTGGCCGCCGGATCGCGCGCCTCCTGGCAGGCTCGATACTCGGTGGGCTCCTCCTGGTGGGGGCCTGTGATGACAACGATCCGATCTTCGGTGTGGGAGACGGATCCGGCGGAACCGGGGAATCCGGAGAAGTCGAGCTGGCCATCT
>CAZRRU010000096.1:0-16380 GCA_964602635.1 uncultured Gemmatimonadota bacterium
TCGACGACCGAGAGCCGGTTATTGGACGGGTCCGCGATCCACAGGTTTCCGTCGGCCCCCCAGTCCACTCCGATGACGCGATTGAACTCGCCCGGGCCCTCACCCTCCCTCCCCACGATTCGAACGAATCGACCGTCGGCATCGAACACGCGGAGCTCCTGCGCCTGGCCCTCGAAGACCCAGAACCGCCCGTACCGGTCGACCTCGAAGTCCGTGATCGCCCCGAACATGTCCGGTCCGGCCCCTTCGAGCGTGCCGATCCTCAGTTCCTCTCTCAGGATCCATCCGTCTCCTGCGGCCCACACGGAGCCCCTCGGATTGTGGACCGAGATCTGTCCGCTGCTGAGCGTGTCAACTGTCCCGCCCCACCCGCTGGCTGGCGCGTCGCTGGCACAGCCGGCGGCCGAGAGCGTCAGGAAAATGGCGGCCAGCACCGCCCACGCCGCGATCAGGATTCGACGAGCGGTGGAGTCGTAGAGTCCGGCCTGGAGGTGCATGCGGTATTCCCGTCCGGGTATTCGACTGTCGGGTTTCGGCTCGGCCGCCGACCGTCTGCGTTCGTCCGTGAGACACGCGCTGCAGAGGGAAGGTTGGTCGGAGCCTCGCAACTGCGGAGTGGTGGGTCAAGGGGAGGCGATAGGACCCTGCTGAAAAACCTGACCGGAGACCGGTTCGAGCCGTATGGCTCGCTGCGCCCCGCACCGGCCCCCGGGTCAGATTCAAGCGTGAGCGAAGCAGGTCGGAACACTCCGTTCCGGCAAGCGCTCGCATCCGGCTTCATATTCTATTTGCCGCTCGACGCGAAAAAGTTACACCCGGTAAACAGAAGCCACCCATGTCACGTCTCACATGTGAACCCGGTCCGACGGAGCCTACGTGACGGAGCCCCGAATTCCGGAAGCCGAGCTGCCGCTCCTGATCCGGAGAGCACGCGCCGGAGATCCGCGAGCGTTCGAGGCGCTGGCAGGGGCCTATCGAGGCCGGATCTACCGCTGGGCCCTGGTACGGGTCGGGGACCGGGATGATGCCGAAGACGCCACCCAGGAGGCGCTCGTGCGTCTGTATCGGGGCCTGGGGGGGTACTCCGGAAAGGCAAGCTTCGAGACCTGGCTCTACTCCGTGGTGAGAAGCGCGTCCGCCGATGTACAGCGGCGCAGGGCGCGGAGTCACCGGTTGAAGGACCGGTTTGCCAGCCTCGTCGCCCCTCCCTCGGCGACGCATTCACCGCCGGTGGTCGAAGGGCTCGAGACCCGCCGGCTCGGCGAGCTGGTGAGAGTATTCCTCGAGGAGCTGCCGGCCCGTCAGCGTGAGGCTCTGTTCCTGGTAGACCTGGAGGGGCTCAGCCAGCCGGAAGCGGCCGTGCGGATGGGAGTCGGCCATGCGACGCTTCGGACGCATCTGTTTCGTGCTCGCCGGGCCATGCGGACCCGGTTGCTCGCTGCTGGGCCGGGAACGGAGGAGACAGGATGAACTGCGGAGACTGTCGTGAGTTCCTGCTGGAGGGCGAGCCTGACGAGATCGCCGAGGCGCTCGGCGACGCATCGGAAGATCGATCATTCGAACCCGTCGAGGAGGGGGCGATCGCCGCCTGGAGAGAGCACTTGCATGCGTGTACCAGCTGTGCCGGGGCGGCGAAACGGATCCTCGGGGCGCGGTGGGAGCTGGCCTCGGGCCTCGAGTCGCTGACGCCGCTCCGCCCGCTGGCGGAGGCGGTATCCGAGGCGTGTCGGGAAGCCCCGGGCAGGCACGGCAAAGTCCGGCGGACGGCGGCCTGGGGTGTCGCCGCTGCTGCGGCGGGTGTCCTGATGGTCTGGTCGCTCGATTTCAATGGCGGTCTCGTCACCGATCCCGGCGGCGCGGGGTCGAGATCCGGGGCCGGCGCCGATTTCGCGCCGGGAGGGCCCGAGGTGGATGCCATGCTCGACGAGAGCGTCGTGATCCTCGAGACGGACAACGAAGACGTGGTGGTGTTCTGGTTCTATCAGGGGAGGGGAGAATGAGAAACGATTTGAGTCCGCGAGTCGGAATCATCGTGGCGGTCGGAGCGATCCTCGCACTCGGCGCATTCGGCTGCGAGCAGAACGACACCCCCGAGCTCGCGACACGTACGTTCGAGTTGCTGCACATGGAAGACTGGGTCGCCCGGGAGCTGGTCGAGCCGTATGTGTACGCGGACCGGCCGGGAGCTCCGGGCAAGGCCAGCGTCGTGGAAGGCAAGCTCACCGTCCGGGAGACCCGAGATAATCTCCAGAGGATCGAAGAAACGCTGATCGAGTTCGACCGGCCGAAGCCCGTGGTCCGACTGACCTTCCAGATCATCGAGGCGAACGGCGAGGCCGAGGTCGATCCGCGCATTGCCGAGGTCGAGACGGCCCTGCGGCAGCTGTTCCGGTTCGAAGGCTACCGCCTCTTGGGAGAGGTAATGGTGCACGGAACGGAAGGGAACGGCGTGTTCCAGGAATTCGACGTTCCGGATCTCGGCGCATCGGCCATAGAGGCCACGATCCGCGACGTTCGCACCGACTCTCTGGGAGGCAGTGTGCAACTGGAGATGAGTTTCCACGCCGGGTCGCGCACGGTATTCGGAACGACCGTACGAGTTCGGGCCGGGCAGACCGCGGTCCTGGGGCGGACGCCGAGTTCGGTGGGAGGCCGCAATACCATCCTGGCTGTCAGCACGGAATTTCAGGATCTGTAGTCGATTAGCAACATGTTCTTAAGGTAATATCCAGGGATTCGGGCGGCCGCACATGGCCGGTGCCGGGCCTGCGGCCGCCCGACCCGCGAACCCGCGCAGTCCGGGACCGCATGGTCTCGCGTTGACACTCTGCGGGCCCAGCCCTAACTTGGCGGCCCTGAAAACACGGAAAGTGGAGCTTTGCTCCCACCTTTCGGCGTGCCGTAGCCTGCGGGCGCGGACACAGCTGCCGGGTCAATACACGTCGGCGCGATCCCCGCGGATCGCTGCCGTGGCGTGCATGCCCGATTGGCTGGTGCCGAACGGGCATTTTTTCTGAACGCCGTTCCGCCTCGGGTCGAGCGGATCGGCGACGGGTATACCGCGGCCCTTGAAGAGGTGAAGTGAGCCAAGACGAGCTGCGCGTAAACGACAGGATTCGTATCAGTCCGGTTCGAGTGATCGACGGGGACGGGGAGCAACTGGGGATCATCGCCACTGACGAGGCTCGAGCGATGGCCGCGGAACAGGGCCTGGACCTGGTCGAGGTCGCACCCAACTCGCGCCCTCCCGTATGCAAGATCATGGACTACGGGAAGTACAAGTACGAGCAGGCGAGGAAGGCGCGGGAGGCGAAGAAGAAGCAGCACATCATCCACGTGAAGGAGATCAAGATGCGGCCGAAGATCGAGGATCATGACTTCGGCTTCAAGCTCCGTCACGCGAAGCGTTTCCTCGAGGAAGGCGACAAGGTGAAGTTCACGCTCCGTTTCCGGGGGCGCGAAATGACGCACCCTGAACTCGGCGTCCGCGTGCTGGAGCGCGTCAAGGCAGAACTGGTGGATCTCGGAAACGTCGAGTCGGACGTGCGCAAGGAAGGTCGGACCATGACGATGCTCATCGGTCCCAAAGGTTAGATAGAAAGGGTAGACGAATATGCCGAAGCAGAAGACCAATCGGTCCGCCGCCAAGCGGTTTCGGAAGACCGGATCCGGCAAGTTTCGCCGTAACAAGGCATTTCACAGCCATATCCTGACGAAGAAGAGTCCGAAGCGGAAGCGAAACCTCCGCAAGAAGACGCTCGTCGCGAAGGCGGATGAAAAGCGGGTGCGCCGGCTGCTCGGAGGCTGAGTCTGACGGAAGGCCGGCTGGCCGCACGTGCGGTTGGTCGGGATGCGGCTTTGGAAGCATGGAATAGAAAGAAGAGGATATCGATATGGCGCGTGTGACTACGAGCGTCGCTCGGAATAAGCGCAAGAAGAAGGTGCTCAAGCAGGCCCGCGGCCAGTTCGGCGCTCGTTCGAAGCTGTATCGCACGGCGAAGAACGCCGTCGAGCGGGGATGGGCCAACTCTTACCGGGACCGTCGTCGGCGCAAGCGGGACTTCAGGAGGCTGTGGATCGCGCGGATCAATGCCGCGACCCGCGAGCACGACTTGTCGTACTCCCGGTTCATTGCGGGCCTCAAGAACGCCGGAGTGGATCTGAACCGCAAGGCGCTGGCCGATCTCGCGATACGCGAGCCGGAGGCGTTCGCCAAGCTGGCGAAGCTGGCGAAAGAGCATTCGCATTGAGTGGTAGCGAAGAGGAGGGAAGTCTCCGAGAGACCCTCGAGTCCATCCGGATCGAGGCTCTCGAAGCTATCCGGGAGGCTGAGGACCCGGAGTCGCTGGAGAAGGCGCGGGTGCGGTTCCTGGGCCGCAACGGGCTCCTGTCACGCGCCCTGTCCGGCTTGAGGAACGTTCCGGCCGAGGAGCGCCCGGAAGCCGGAAAGACGGCCAACCTGGTCAAGCAGACGTTGGAGACGACGCTCGAGCTGAGGGTGGACGAGCTGACCGCGGCCCTGGCGCCGGAGGAACCCGAGGGCACCGATCTCACGTTGCCGGGTCGTCGTCAGTGGCGCGGGGGAGTGCATCCCGTGACGGTCGTGATCGACGAGATATGTGACATCTTCAGAGAGCTGGGATTCACCAGGGCGGCCGGGCCGGAGGTGGAAACGGACTGGCACAACTTCACGGCGCTCAACATTCCGTTGGACCACCCCGCCGCCGACATGCACGACACTTTCTATCTGGACGATGGCGTGCTTCTTCGCACCCACACGTCACCGGTACAGGTCCGCGTGATGATGGAGAGCGAGCCTCCCGTCCGGATCCTCGCGCCGGGCATGGTTTTCCGGCGCGATCCATACGACGCGTCGCACGCGCCGGCGTTCGAGCAGGTCGAGGGCCTGGCGGTCGATGAGGGCATCGACTTCATCGAATTCCGCGCAGCCATCGACTACTTCGTGTCCCGGTTCTTCGGCCCCGCGACGCGAACCCGGTTTCGCCCTTCGTACTTTCCGTTCACCGAGCCTTCGGCTGAGGTGGACGTGAGCTGCATCATCTGTGAGGGCTCGGGTTGCGCGACCTGCAAGCGGACCGGCTGGGTCGAGATCATGGGGAGCGGAATGGTGAATCCGGCGGTCTTCGAGGCTGTGGGTTATGACCCGGAGCGCTACACGGGATATGCCTTCGGGATGGGACCGGCCCGCATCGCCATGCTCCGGTACAGGATTCCCGACATCCGACTTCTGTACGAGGCGGACGTCGGCTTCCTGGAGCAGTTCGCCTGATGGACATCAGCATTAACTGGGTGCGGGCGCTCGCGCCCGGCATCGAGGGCACGGCCGAGGAGTTGGCCGCCGCGCTCAGCTCGAAGGCGGTTCCAGTGGACACGGTGGAGGTCGTGGGCGACGGACTCGGCGATGTCGTGGTGGCCCGTGTCCTCGAGGTCGGAAGGCACCCGGACGCTGACCGGCTGTGGTTGTGCCGCGTGGACTCGGGCGGCGGAGAGGTGCTCGACGTGGTATGCGGGGCCCCGAACGTGGTGGGGAACGCGCTGTACCCGTTCATTCCGGCGGGAGGCACGCTGCCCGGGGGCTTCAAGATCGAACGCCGCAAGATACGGGGGCAGGTCAGCAACGGGATGTTGTGTTCGGAGAAGGAGCTCGGTCTGGGCCGCGACGCTGCCGGCATCATGCGGCTCGCCGACGGTTACGAGCCGGGCGAGTCGCTGCTGAGAGCCCTCGGACTTCCGGATGCGCGACTCGACGTGGACCTCACACCGAACCGAATCGATCTGGCCTGTCACGTGGGAGTGGCCCGAGAGCTGGCGCCCGGCGGCGTGGACGACGTCTCGCTGCCTTCGTTCGGCGGGTCGGATTGGGCGCCGGTCTGGGAGTCCGGAGACAGGTCCGCGACGGCCGGCGGGGTGAGCGTGTCGATCGAAGACCCGGAGCGCTGCTTCCGCTATCTGGCGGCCATCGTTCGGGGGGTGAGGATCGGCCCGTCTCCGGGGTGGCTTCAGGCCAGGCTGAGAGGCGCCGGATCGCGCCCGATCAACAACGTCGTGGACGCCACGAACTACGTCCTGCTCGAACTCAACCAGCCGTTGCACGCGTTCGACCTGGCTTGCATCTCGGGTCCGGAGATCCGAGTGCGGGCCGCCCGAGGCGAGCCGCACACCACGCTGGACGGCACCGAACACGAGCTGGGGTCCCTGGTCACCGTCATCGCCGACTCGGAGCGCCCCGTAGCCCTGGCGGGAGTGATGGGCGGGGCCGATTCGGAGGTGTCGAGCGCTACCACGGACCTGCTGATCGAGTGTGCGGCCTTCAATCCGAGGCACACACGACACACGGCCCACGCCACCGGCCTCGCGACGGATGCGTCGTACCGTTTCGAGCGGGGAATCGACGAGTCGGGAATGGAGGCCGCGATTCAGCGGTGCGTAGAGCTGATCCTCACGACGGCCGGGGGTGCAGCGGACGAGACGGCGATTCGCGTTGGCAGGACCGTCCCGGATCCGGTTCGCGTGAAGCTTCGGCCCGAGCGGGTGCGCGTGGTGCTCGGGCTCCATCTCTCGGCCGAGCAGATCACGGGCTTGCTGGAGCCGCTGGGCTTCGTCGCGGCGGATGGGGGGACCGTTGCGGACGGATCTGAGGCGCTCGACGTCGTGGTACCCGGGTGGCGGGTCGACGTTCGGACGGAGGTCGACCTGCTGGAGGAGGTCGCGCGGCGTTACGGCTACGAGTCGTTTCCACACGAGAGACGGTCGTTCAGGCCAAGCGCCATTCCAGACAGCCCGGTTTGGAAGCGGGCGGACCGAGCCCGCCTGGTTCTGGCGTCGCTCGGGATGTTCGAGGCTCGCAGCTCCGGCTTCTCTGCGGAGAGCAAGACATCGGGTCGGGCGGCGCGGTTGCTCAAACCCCTGTCGGAGGCCGAGTCCTTTCTGCGCACGGACCTGGTTCCGATTCTGCTGAGTCGAGTGGAGCACAATTGGTCACGGGGCCACAGGGATGTGCGGTTGTTCGAGATCGGCAACGTGTTCCAGGCGGCGGAAGGACCGAAAGCCCGGTCCGAGGGGCGGCTGCCGGTGGTGGAGGAGACCCGAGTCGCCCTGGCTGCGACCGGTCTTCGTCGTCCCCCTCATTGGGACGGGTCGGAAGGCGATCTGGAAATCTCGGACCTGAAGGGATGGCTCGAGGACCTATCCGCCCGCCTCGGCATGGGCGACATCCAGCCGGGGAATCCGGGCAAAGACCTCGACGGACTCCCGTTCGGGTGGAAGCAGTGGCTGGGAGACGAATCACTATGCATCTTACGGGGCGGTCGCCCGATCGGGGTGGCGGGTCGCGTGCGTGCACAGGCAGTGGACGCGCCGGTTTGGGCGGCTTCCGTTTACGCCGCCGAGTTCAGGCTGGATGCCGTGCAACTCGAGGATCGGCGCGGCTACCGCGAACTTCCTACGTTCCCCGCGGTGTCGCGGGATCTGGCACTGGTTCTGGATCGGGCCGTGCCGGCGGCGAGCGTGGCTGAGGAGATCCGTTCCGCGGCCCCTGACACGCTGGAGTCGCTGGGTCTGTTCGACGTCTACGAAGGAGACAAGGTGGGCGTCGGCAAGCGCAGTCTGGCGTGGCGCCTGGTGTTCCGGGCGCCCGACCGGACGCTCAGGGACGAGGAGGTGGAGGAAGGGGTGGGCTCGATCACCGCAAACCTGGAGGACCGATTCGATGCCAGAATCCGCTCCTCGTGATACCGCAGCAATCGAGCGGGAACTCGGCGTCCTCGAGGAGGGCGTGGATCGACTCGTTCGCGAGCTGGAAGACTACAGAAGCCGCGCCTCGGTTGCCGAAGACGAGCATGCACGCCTGACCGGACTGCTTGAGCGGTCCGGTGTTAACGTCTCGGATCCGGCCTCGCTTGAGCGCCGGTTGCAGGAGCTCACCGAGGAGAACTTCCGCTTGAAGGAAGTGCTCAGGGAGGCGCGCACCCGGGCGAAGAGAATACGGGGGCGACTGATCGTGATGGAAGATGAGTCAGCGGGCTGAGGAGTGACGCTATGAGCGACGGAGCCGAGAAGGCGACAGTCCGGGTCACGATCTTCGGGGAAGAGTACGCGATTCGCACGGACGCCCCGCAGGAGTACACGCTCGAGTGCGCCCGATACGTGGACGATGCCGTGCAGCAGGCGCACGTTCGGGGCCAGGTGGCCGAGCCGCATCGTGCGGCGGTGCTCGCGGCCCTCCAGATCACGGACGAGCTGTTCCGGACCCGCGAGGACCAGGCCAGGCGAACCGACAGCATGCAGGAGCGCCTGAGCGCGCTTCGGGAACGTGTCGATGCGGTCGTGCAGGGGGACCGCGGCGGCTTGCGGACGAACGACTGACCGGGCAACTTGGAGACGTCACCGAGGTGAACGCCGGCTATCGCTAACGGTCAAGTGGACGTATAGATCGCACGGTTCGCGCGACGGAGATCGCGCCGCAATACCGTGCATCGGGCCGGCGGGGCCTCGGGGAGGCCGCCGGCCTTTTTCTATGCAGGCTGGTGAAGCGACAGGTGTGGGGCGCGGGCGCTCGGAATAGCGCCGTCCGCGAACGTGCTGCGGATCCCTTTCTCGCCACATAGATGGAGTCAGCGATGGAGAACCTCGTCACCATTCTCGCCGGGGTAGTGGCTCTGGTCGTCGGACTCCTCGGCGGTCGGGCGCTCGAAGTTCGCCGGGTCAGGAACGCCAGACGCACAGCCGAGGACGAAGCCGCCGGGATTCTCGAGGCGGCGGGCACCGAGGCCGACAATCTCCGACGCTCAGCCGAACTCCAGGGCAAGGAAGAGGGCTACCGGGTCAAGCAGGAGCTGCTGGAGGAGGCCGAGCAGAGGCGCGCGGAGCTGGAGAAGACCGAGAAGCGCCTGAGCGAGAGAGAAGAGGGTCTCGAACGCAAACTGGACGTGCTGGACCAGCGGCAGGAGCGTCTGGCGCAGCGCGAGGAGGAGACCGGTAGGGGTCGGGACGAGCTGAAGGCGGCGCAGGAGCAGCTCAAGTCCGAACGGGCGCAGCTCACGGCACGGCTCGAGAAGATCGCCGGCCTCTCGGCGAAGGAAGCCCGCGCGGAACTGATCTCTCGGATCGAAGACGAGGCGAAGGCCGAGGCCTCCCGGACGGTCCGCGACATCAGGGAGCGAGCCCGGCGCGAGGCGGAGCGAGAGGCCCGGAAGATCATCGCGATGTCCGTCCAGCGGCTCGCAGTGGATCATTCCTCTGAGATTACGGTTTCCGTGGTCCCCCTCCCGAGTGACGACATGAAGGGGCGCATCATCGGCCGGGAAGGGCGGAACATCCGCTCCTTCGAAGCCGCGACCGGCGTGGACGTCGTGGTTGACGATACTCCGGAAGCCGTCATCCTCTCCAGCTTCGATCCCATCCGCCGCGAAGTGGCGCGCATCGCCATGGAGCGCCTGGTGGCGGACGGCCGGATTCACCCGGGCCGGATCGAGGAGGTGGTCGAGAAAGCGGGGGAGGATGTGAAGGGTGAGATGAGGGAGGCTGCCGAGGAGACCCTGTACGATCTGGGCATCCACGACCTGCCCGAATCACTGATCGAGGTGCTCGGCAACCTCAAGTTCCGCACCAGCTACGGACAGAACCAGTTGATGCACGCCCGGGAAGTCGCTCTCCTGTCCGCCAACATGGCGGCGGAGCTGGGCGTGGATGTCGAGATGTGCAAGCGAATGGCGCTGCTGCATGACATCGGCAAGGGACTCACCCACACGCAGGAAGGCAGCCACGTCGAGATCGGATACGAGCTGTGCAAGAGGGCGGGTGAGAAGGCCCCCGTTCTGAACGCCATCAAGGCTCACCACGGGGAGGAGCCGGCGCGCTACCCGGAGACCTTCCTGGTCACGGCGGCAGACGCGATCTCGGGCGCCCGGCCGGGTGCTCGACGCGAATCCTTCGAGCACTACGTGAAGCGGCTCGAGAAGCTCGAGGAAATCGCTCGTTCATATACCGGGGTGTCCAAGGTGTACGCCATCCAGGCCGGGCGCGAGATCCGGATCATGGTGGTGCCGGAGAAGGTCACAGACGAGGAGATGGCCGCTCTCAGTGAGAAGACCGCGAACCGGATCGAGGAGGAGCTCCAGTATCCGGGACAGATCAAGGTCGTGGTGGTCCGGGAGACTCGGGCCGTCAATTTCGCCCGCTGACGGGTCGGCATATGTCGGCCCGGTCGGAATAGATTCGAGGAGAGATGACATGTCCGCTCAGATCATAGACGGCAAGGTGATTTCGCAGGCCGTTCGCGACGAGGTCGCCCAGGACGTCGAGGAACTCAAGGCCGCAGGCGTCGAGCCTTGCCTCGCCGTGATGCTGGTGGGGGAGAACCCGGCGTCGAAGGTGTACGTTGGGATGAAGGAGAAGAAGTGCGCCGAAGTCGGCATCAAGGCAGTCGATCAGCGCCTCCCCGACGATGCGACGCAGGAAGAGATCCTGGCGATCCTGGATTCGTGGAACGACGACCCGTCGATCCACGGGATTCTCGTCCAGCTTCCCCTCCCGGACCACGTGGACGAGAAGACGGTCATGGAGCGCATCCGGCCCGACAAGGACGCGGATGGTTTCCACCCGGTCAACGTGGGGCGCCTGGCGAGCGGAGACCCAGATGCTTTCCGCCCATGCACGCCCGCCGGGGTCCAGGTCATGCTCCAGCACATCGGGTACGACCCGGCCGGTAAGCATGCTGTGATCGTTGGACGCTCGAATATCGTGGGCCGTCCGATGGCCGCGATTCTCTCACAGAAGGCGCCCTGGGCCAATGCCACGGTGACCATGGCCCACAGCCGGTCCGAGGACCTCGGAGCGATCACCCGGTCCGCCGATCTCCTGATCGTTGCCGTCGGCTGGCCCAACGCTGTCACCGGCGACATGGTCTCCGAAGGTACCGTGGTCGTCGATGTCGGCGTCAATCGGGTGGATGACGACACCCGGGAGCGGGGCTACCGGCTCGTGGGCGACGTGGCGTACGACGAAGTGGCCGAAAAGGCGTCCTGGATCACGCCGGTACCGGGGGGCGTCGGCCCCATGACGATCGCCATGCTCCTCAAGAACACCGTGGTCGCCGCGAGGCGCCTCGCGGGACTCGCCTGAGGAAAGCGGCCATCGACGGGATCGCTCACGTCGCCGATCCGGGTCGGACTCCGGCCACGGCCGTTCCGGTTGCGGAGGTCAACGAAGCCGTACGACAGGTGCTCGAAGCTTCGTTCGAGCCGCTCTGGGTGAGGGGGGAGATCGGACGCTGGCGGCGACACGCTTCCGGCCACTGCTACTTCGCGCTTCGCGACCAGGAAGCGCAGATAGACTGCGTCATGTTCCGCTCCGACGCGCGCGGTCTTCCGACGGACCCCGACGACGGAATGGAGGTCTGCGCCTTCGGTCGCCTCACCGTCTATCCAGCAGGCGGCAAGTATCAACTGGTCGTGCGGGCACTCGAGGCTCGCGGGGACGGACTGTGGCGTCTCGCGTTCGAGAAGCTGCGCGCCGCTCTATCTGCCGAGGGATTGCTGGATGCGGCCCGCAAGCAGACCCTGCCCCGGGTCCCCAGGAGGGTGGGCGTCGTGACCTCCCGTTCCGGTGCCGCGCTGCGCGACATCGTAGCGGTGGTGCGTCGTCGTGCGCCGTGGACGCAGATCCTCGTCTCGGACTGCCGGGTGCAGGGACGGGATGCGGCGCCCGAAATCGTGGCGGCGCTCGAGAGGATCGGACGTGACGGGTCGTGCGACGTGGTGATCGTGACTCGAGGAGGGGGATCCGTGGAGGACCTGTGGGCGTTCAACGAGGAGTCGGTCGCTCGTGCCATCGCCGCCTGTCCGATTCCCGTGGTCTCGGCCGTTGGTCACGAAATCGACGTCACCATTGCCGACCTCGTGGCAGACCATCGTGCCGCCACGCCCTCGGCCGCCGCCGAGACGGTGGTACCGGAGAGCGGCTCTCTGTTGGCCGGCCTCCAGGGGTTGAAGGACGGCATGGCATCGGCGCTTCGGGACGTCGTGCGCGAAGGACGTGACCGGGCCGCGGCCGATACCGGTCGACTGGTCCAGGCGACCCGTGATACGCTTTCACGCAAGGCGAGCCGGCTTTCGCTCGTTGCGGCCCGGCTCGAGGCGTTGAGCCCCCTGTCGACACTCAGTCGAGGTTATGCGGTCCCTGTCGACGATGAGGGTACGGTGCTTCGTCGTGGTAGTATGTTTGAAGTGGGCCGCGATTTCGATTTGCGTGTGGTGGATGCCACCATTCGATGCGAAGTGCGCGGGGTTGGCGATATCGACGTCCGGGCGGAGGACGAATGAACGACGCAGAACTGACATTCGAGACGGCCCTCGAAGAGCTGGAGACAATCGCAGCCTCCCTGGAGCGCGACGATCTCGATCTCGACGAGGCCCTGGCGTTGTTCGAGCGTGGCATCGAACGACTGCGGGCCGCGGGACGACTTCTGGATTCGGCGCGCGGCAAGGTCGAAGAGCTGATCGAGGGGGCCTCCGAGTCCCTGGAGACCAGGGCCGTTCAAGTCGTTTCGGAGGATTCCAGTGGACGTGACGCCGGGCCCGGCTAGGCCTCGTTTGGCCCCGAGCGACAGCGCCGAGGCGATGTCGCTCGAGATGCCGGCGATGCGGGCGGCTTTCGACCGGGCCCTGGAGCGGTTCTTGGCCGCGGAGCTGGGCCGACTGGAGCCCGAGGTTGCCGATGTGGTACGCTACGCGGTCCTCAGCCCGGGCAAACGGATACGGCCGCTTCTCCTCATGGCCGCGTATCGGGCGTCCGGCGGCGAAGATCCCGATATCGCCGATCTCGCACTCAGCGTCGAGCTGGTTCACGCCTACTCGCTGGTACACGATGATCTGCCGTGCATGGACGACGACGTATTGAGACGCGGGCGTTCCACAGCGCACGTGAGGTTCGACGTGCCCCAGGCGGTCTTGGCCGGGGCGGCACTGATGCCCCTGGCCGTGAGGGCGATCCTTCGTGCCGGATCGCGTCTTGGCCTGGACTCGGGAACGATCGAAAGGCTCGTCGATACTCTTGCCGTGGCGTCGGGAGCGTCGGGGATGGTCGGTGGACAATTGCTGGATCTGCGGGCGGAAGGGCGGTCGGTGACGATGGAGGAGCTGGAGCGGATCCACTCGGGCAAGACGGGCCGGCTCATCGCGGCTTCCACTCTGATGGGAGGGATCGCGGCGGGTGCGACCAGCGACAATCTCGAGGCAATGCGACGGTTCGGGTTGGATCTCGGGCTGGCCTTCCAGGCCGTGGACGATATTCTGGATCTGCGGGGCACTTCGGGCGAGCTGGGGAAGGAGAGCGGCCGGGACCGCATCCTGGGCAAGGCCACGTATCCCTCGTTGTTCGGAGTCGAAGAGGCGGAGAGAATCAGCCGGGCTCTGGCCGAGGCGGCGATCGCCGAATTGGAGCTATTGGACCGGCCCGAAGGCCTGAGGGCCATTGCGTCGTACGTGATCGAGAGGACGTACTGACATGCGACTCGGTGTGCTGTCACGACCGCATCACGCGGCCCTCGGCGACATCATGGATCGGCTGCGAGCCTCGGCGGATGAGATCGGCGCCGAACTCGTTCTCGCGGATGATCTACTGGCCGTCGAAGGCGGCGACGGCCCGCCGCTCGAGGAAGACCCGGGAGAGGTGGATTATCTTCTCACGCTGGGAGGAGACGGCACTCTCCTGCGCGGGGCACGACTGGCCGGGCCGCTCGACGTACCGGTCGTCGGCTGCAATCTCGGGAAACTGGGCTTTCTCACCACCGTACCGCCCGATCGACTCGAGGAGCTGCTGCATCGTCTGGATGACGGGCGGTACGTGGAGGAACGGCGTCTGGCTCTGCGCGTCGGTCTGCATCCGGCCGACGGGCCTGACGGCAGGGCGGAGGACGAGCCCGCCGAGTCGTTTTACGCTCTCAACGACGCCGTCGTCCACAAGGGCGGTTTCGCACGGCTGATATCGATGCGTGTGTGGGTGAACGAGGAGGAGATCGGTCAGTACAGTGCGGACGGAATCGTGCTGGCGACCGCGACGGGCTCTACGGCCTACAGCCTCTCGGCGGGAGGGCCGATCCTCGTACCTTCGCTCGACGCCCTGGTGGCGAGTCCGATCTGTCCACACACCATGTCCATCCGGCCCGTCGTCGTGCCGGCGGACGCCACGATCAGTGTGGAGATCCTGAGCCGCATGGAGGGCATCCTGGTTACGGTGGACGGACAGACCGGGGGCCATCTCGGTGGGGGCGGGAGGGTCACCGTAAGGCGGTCGCCACATCCAGTCCGGCTCATCCGGATGCCCGACCAGAACTTCTTCTCCGTTCTGCGCCAGAAGCTGCGTTGGGGCGACGTCCGGCCCGCGGCCGACTGACCCGCATGTTGAGGGAGCTGCACGTCCGACACTACGCGGTCATCGACGACCTGCGCCTACAACTCGAACCCGGCCTCAATGTTCTGACCGGAGAGACGGGGGCCGGCAAGTCCTTGATCGTGGGCGCCCTGTCTCTCCTCCTCGGAGAGCGTGCCTCCTCGGATGTGGTGCGGGCCGGCGAGGATCGGGCCCTCGTCGAGGGTGTGTTCGACTGCTCGCAGGCTCCCGATCTCGTCAGGGTATGCGAGGACCAGGGGATCGAGGTCGAGGAAGGCTGGCTGATTCTGCGTCGTGAGGTCCTCCGCGAAGGGCGCAATCGCGCTTGGGTCAACGGCTCTCCTGCCACGGCGGCGCTGGTGCGGCAACTGGGTCAGGGCCTCGTGGACCTGCACGGGCAGCACGAGCATCAAGCCCTCCTGCGGCGGGACGCGCAACGGGACATCCTGGACGCGTTCGCCGGAGCGGCGGATGCCTCGCAACGGACCGCGGACGCGTCCGGCCGTGTGGCGGACCTGCGAAGACGCATCGCCGATACCCGCCGAGAAGCGGCGGCCACGCGAGAACGAGCCGACTACCTCGCGTTCCGGGCGAAAGAAATCGAGGCTGCCGGTCTCGAGTCCGGGGAAGACGAGGAGGCCGAGCGCGAGGTTCGCCGGTTGGAGCACTCCGAGGAACTCACGGAGCTGTCGTCGACCCTGCATGCGGCGGTGTACGGAGCCGACGGGGCGCTGGTGGAATCCCTCGGCGGTCTGTCCCGGAAGATCGACGACCTGGTCCGTATCGATCCGGGGGCGCTGGAGATCGCGGAACTGTACTCGGAGTCCAGGACCACGCTCGAGGAGTTGGGCGGCCGCCTGTCCGCTTACCGGAATTCGGTCGAGCACGATCCGGGGCGCCTGGCCGCGCTTCGGGAGAGACTCGACCTGATTCACCGCCTGAAGCGGAAATACGGGGACACGCTCGACGAAGTGCTCCTGGCCGGCCGGTCGGCTCGCCAGGAGTTGGAATCCGCCGACCGCAGCGCGCTCGATCTGGACGCCCTGGCTCGCGAGGAGGAGCGGGCGCTGGTGGATCTGGAGCGAGAGGCCGAGGGCCTGACGGGTCTTCGGCGGGTGGCCGCGAAGCGACTCGACGACGAGGTCACCGGGCTGCTGGCGGAGCTGGGAATGGAGGGGGGGTGCTTCCGCGTGTGGTTGGAGGCGCTCGAGGAGGTCGGCGCCACGGGAGCCGAATCTGTTGAGTTCCAGGTGACTCTGAATCCGGGGTTCGACCCGGGTCCCCTGGCCCGCATCGCGTCGGGAGGAGAGTTGAGCCGCGTGATGCTGGCGTTGAAGACGGTCCTGGCCGAGGTAGACGCCGTCCCGAGTCTCGTGTTCGACGAGATCGATTCGGGTGTCGGTGGTCGGGTGGCGCACCAGGTGGCTGCCCGACTGGCCGCCGTGGCCGAGAATCACCAGGTGTTCGCGGTCACTCACCTTCCGCAGATCGCGTCGCGTGCCTCGGCTCACCTCTACGTCGAGAAGATCCAGGAGGGCGGTCTGGCATCGGCGAGGGTACGCGCGCTGGAGGGCGAGGAACGGGTTGAAGAGCTGGCCCGCATGCTGGGAGGTGACCCCGGTCGCGAGGCCTCACGCAGGCACGCCGCCGAGCTCCTACAGCGAACGGAATGACCTTGCAGGCCGTCCTAAGAGAGGTAGAGCGCGGTCAGCCGTAACTCCTCGCCGATCGCGGAGTTACGAAGCGGTCGGCTATCTAGCCGCACGCCATGAGCCAGTCAGGCGATTGCGGTGTCCGGAGTTGATCCTCGCAACTGGGGACTACGACGGCCTAGACACGGCGGTTCGCTCACTCACATCCGCGACCAGCGCAGTCAAGACCATCACGGCAGCGCAGACCAACAAGGGCAGGGCCGGGATCTTGTAGCGCCCCCAGCCCAAGAAAGGCACGTACGTGCCTATGTAAAGGGCC
>CAZRRU010000097.1:0-4372 GCA_964602635.1 uncultured Gemmatimonadota bacterium
CGGTGAGGGGCCCATGGCGTGGTACGAAGCCGAGGAAGCCTCGACGCGGGGACTGGTGATCATGGGTGACGCGGTTCAGCAGATCGGCGCCGGTCTGGCTCGATTGGCACGCGACGCGGAGGCCAAGTCGGTGGAGATCGATCTGGGCCCGGCCGTCGTGACGATCCGTATGAAACGGACGCGCGGAGCCGAACGGACCGAGACCCCGCACGCCTGACCGCCCGGGTTTCAGACCGTTTCCGAAGCCGCCTCGAGCCCGGGTGAAGCGTCCGCCGGGGAAGACCCGCTCCGCCCTGAGCGCCAGGCCCGCATCTTCGAGCCCATGTCGTGCTGCAACATCGTCAGGGCCGGCACGAGCACGATAATGATGAACGTGGCGAACACGATTCCGATTCCCAGGCTGACCGCCATCGGCCCCAGGAACTTCGCCTGCAGGCTCCGCTCGATGATCAGCGGGAACACCCCGAGGAACGTGGTCAGAGTCGTCAGCAGAATGGGACGGAACCTCGCCTTCGCCCCGATCAGGATGGCCTCCTGGATTGGCTTGCCCGAGTCACGCTGCTCGTTGACGAAGTCGAGCAGCACCAGCGAGTCGTTGATCACGACGCCGCTCAGGCCCACGATCCCGAACACGCTGAGCATCCCGAGGTCGAGCCCGAACAGGAGGTGGCCGAACACGGCGCCCACCACCCCGAACGGAACCGCCGCCATGATGATCAGCGGCTCGATGTAGGACCGGAAGGGTATCGCCAGCAGGGCGTACATCACGAACAGAGCGAGCACGAACCCGCGAATCATGCCTCCCAGGGCGCGCGCCTGCTCCCGCTGCTCGCCGCCGAAGCCGTACCGGAGGGCCGGGTAGCGCTCCTGAGCCGCAGGCAGGATCTGCCCCGTGAGTTCGCTCGTCACTTCCGATCCCGTGATCACGCTGTGATCCACCTCGGCCGTGACGGTCACGATTCGCCGGCCGTCCACGCGGCGAATGGTGGAGGGTGCCGTTCCGAACGACACCTCCGCGATCTCTTCGAGAGGGATCGCCGCGCCGGTGGGCGTCACGATCCGGTACCGGCGGATGTCGGCCAGGTTGGACCGCTCCTCCTTCGGCAGCCGCACGTACACCCGCACCTCTTCCCGGCCCCGTTGCACCCGCACGGCCTCGGAGCCGAAGAATGCCGCTCGCACCTGCCGCGCCAGGTCGTCGAGAGTCACGCCCAGCGTGCGAGCGCGCGGCTTCAGGTTCAACTCGACTTCACGCTTCCCTACTTCCTGGTCGCTTCGAACGTCGAACACGCCCGCATAGCGACGCAGCTCTTCCTGAACTTCAGTCACCGCTCTCGTCAGGATGGCCGTGTCGGGATGGGATACCTCGAGTTGAACCGGGGCCCCGAGGTTCATCACGTCGGAGGAGAACGTCATGTTGCGGGGACCCGGCACATCGCCCACCGCCTCCCGCCATGCCTTCTCGAACTCCACGGACGAGAAGTCCCGTCGCTCCTCGGCGGGCAGCAGCTGGAAGTTGATCTCGGCCTTGTTCGACTCGACGAACGTGGGCAGCGCCCCGGCTCCCGGGCCCCGGTCGGCGGACGGGTAACTCCCTACGGTGAGCTGCACGGCCTGCACCAGCTTGCGCTCGTCACCCAGTCTCACCCCCAGGCTGTCCGCGACCCGGTGCCCGACACTCTCGATGTAGTCGGCCACCTCACGGGTCCGTTCGTTCGGGGTGCCCTGCGGCATCTCGATCTGGGCGATCACGTTGTCGCCCTCGATCCGGGGCAGGAAGCTGAAGCCGATGTACCGCCCGCCCACGATTCCCGCGGTGATCATCAGCAGGGCGATTCCGGCCGAGATCACGACCCCGTAGTGGGCGGTCGCGTACCGGACGGTTCGATCCACCGGCCCTTCGATGAACTTGCGCAGGGCCGATTGCACGGCGTTCTGGGCCCGCTCTACCCATTGCAGCCACGGGGGCAGCTTCATGTGCGCATGCTCGGGGAGGTGAGACAGGTGGTGCGGCAGGATGAGCAGCGACTCGATGAGTGAGAACAGCAGCACCGAGATGACGATCAGTGGAATGAACTTGAGGAACTTGCCGATCATCCCCGGTATGAACAGGAGCGGAGAGAATGCCGTAACCGTCGTGAGCACGGCGAACGTGACCGGCACCGCGACTCGCTGGGTGCCCTGTACCGCCGCTTCCAGCGGCCCCGCTCCCTCTTCCCTCTCCTTGAAGATGTTCTCGCCTACCACGATGGCGTCGTCCACCACGATTCCGATGGCCAGAATGAGAGCGAACAGGGACATCATGTTGATCGTGACGCCGAGCAACGGCATCACCGCGAACGTGCCGATGAACGACAGCGCGATGCCGACGGCCACCCACCAGGAGAGCCGCAGGTCGAGGAACAGAGTGAGGGCGAGGAGCACGAGCGCGAGGCCGATGAGTCCGTTCTTGCGAAGCAGGTTGAACCGACTCTCGAGGAGATCCCCATCGTTCTGCCAGATCTCCACGTGGACGCCCCTGGGCATGGACGGCACCGCCACATCGGCCAGGTACGCCTTCACGACATCCACGATCTCGGGCACCTGCTCGTCCGAGGTGCGGTACACCTGGACGAAGGCCGCCGGATGACCGTTATAGAGGGACGTCAGGTCGGTGTCCTGGAAGCCGTCCTTGATCGTGGCGATCTGGTCGAGACGGAGAGTGGAGCCGTCGCGGGTTCCGCGCACGATGATCCCGGCGAAGTCGTCCCGGTCGTACTTCTGCCCTTTCACCCGGACGAGGATCTCCTCGTCGGCCGTATCCACTCGGCCGCCTGGAAGGTCGAGGCTGGCCCTCCGAACGGCCATGGCCACCTGGTCCAGGCTCAGGCCGTACGATCTGAGCACATCGTTGGAGACCTCGATCGAGATCTCGTAGTCGCGCACCCCGGCCACCTGCACGAACGAGATCTCCGGCATGGACGACAGGTCGTCCTTGATCCGGTTCGCCAGCTCCTTGAGCGTCTTCTCGGGAACGTCTCCCGTGACGGCGATGTCGATGACCCGGCTGCGACTCGCGACCTCGCTGACTTCCGGCTTCTCCGCATCCGCCGGGAACGTGGTGATTCGATCGACCTCGGACTTGATCTCGTCGAGTCGCTTGCTGACGTCCTCGCCCAGGTTGAGCTCGACGAACACGACCCCCACGCCCTCGGAGGCGGTGGAATTGATCTGGCTTACGCCCTCGATCGACTCGACCCTCTCCTCGACCCGCTGGATGATCCCTTCTTCGACCTCTTCGGGAGACGCGCCCAGGTACTCGACCCGCACCTGCACGGCACCGAGGTCGGAGTCCGGAAAGACCTCCTGCACGACCGTGGTACCGCCGACGAACCCTCCCGCCAGGATCAGGACCATCAGGAGGTTGGCGGCGACCGGATGGCCCGCCATCCACGCGATGACCGTCTTCATTGCCCGCCTCCGTTCGCCACTTCGACGGTCATGGAGTCGGTGACGATGTCCATCGGACTGACCACGATCGGGTCGCCGGGATCCACGTCGGCGCCCACGTACACCTCGCCGCCGATCTCCTGTAGCAGGACGGCTGGGCGAATCACCAGCAGTGTATCCTGCTCGACCACGTAGATCGCATCACCGTCCCGCAGGGCCAGGCGCGGCAGAACCACGAAAGCCTCACGCGACTCTCCCTGGATGTCCACGGAGGCGTACGTACCGAGAAGAAGGGGCGGGCGCCCGCTCTCGTCGGTGACGAACGGATCCGGAACCCGCACCACGACGTCGACCGTCCGCGTCTCCGGGTTGAGGGCCCCCTCGGCCCGGTCGACGTACGCCGTCCAGGAGTGGCTCCGTCCCCCGAACGAGGCTTGAACGATGGCCGGGATCCGCGTCGCCTCGTCTCCCGCCCCCGCTTCCCACAGGCCGTCGACGAGGTAGGCCTCGGCGTCGGTCAGCGGGACGACGATTTCCACTTCGTCCGTGTCGTACAGGGAGCCCAGGTTCTGGCCGGGAGCCACGTACTGGCCGATGTCCACGGATTTCGTGCGAACGACGCCATCGAATGGCGCCACGATGCGTGTCCGGCCAAGGGCCAGCCGGGCGTCGGCAAGCTGCGCCTCGGCGCTTCTCAGGGCCGCGTTTGCGGCCTGGAGCTGCGGCTCGCGGAAGATCAGGCTGCTCAGCGAGGCTGAGTCGGGGGCGTCCATCCCCTCGCGTGCCACCAGGCGCTGGTATTCCTCGCGCGCGAGAGCCTGCTCCTCCTCCCACTGCAGGACTTCGACCTGGCGCTGCGCCACTGCGGCGGACGCGGCGTCCACCCGGTTCACGTAGTCGGCCTCCTCGATGCGGAGCAGAAGGTCGCCCTTTTCGAACCGGC
>CAZRRU010000098.1:0-14241 GCA_964602635.1 uncultured Gemmatimonadota bacterium
ACGTCACGCTGCCAATCCAGCGCTTCGAGGTAGTGGGCGACGCCGAGCAGGTTCACCTCGGGCGGCAGCTTGTAGGCCGGGTGGCCCCAGTAGCCGTTGGAGAAGATTCCGAGCTGGCCGGCTTCCACGAACCGGCGCACCCTATCCTGAACTTCGGCGAAGTATGTGGCCGAGTTATTCGGCCACGGAGAGATCGAGCGGGCGATCTGAGCCGTCCCGGCCGGGTCTGCCGAGAGCGCGCTCACGACATCCACCCAATCCAGCGCGTGCAGGTGATAGAAGTGGATCACGTGGTCCTGGATGAACTGCATCCCGAGAACCAGGTTACGGATCGTATTGGCGTTGGCAGGGATTCGGATGTCGAGGGCGTCTTCTACGGCCCGCAACGATGCGATCGCGTGCACCACGGTGCACACACCGCAGATCCGCTGAGTGAAAGCCCACGCGTCGCGTGGATCCCTGCCCTCCATGATGATCTCTATCCCGCGGAACTGCGTCGAGGATGCCCAGGCATCGGCTATCCGTCCGTCCTCGGCCTGGACCTCGATGCGCAGATGTCCCTCGATCCGGCTGATCGGATCGACGACGACCTTAGTCCTGGCCACGGTTCACCTCCGCATCCTGTGAGGGCTGAGAAACCACGGGAAGCTGCTTGCGCTGCCTCGCTCTGTGTACTCCGGTCGCCACCGCGTGCGCCGCGACGCCCGCCGTCACGCCCACGGCCAGGACGCCGCCGATCGTGTCCACTCGACGTTCCACGCCGAAGCCGGCGACGTCCGGCAACCGCTCGTAGAACGGTGTCATGGTATCCCAGAACTGCCGCTCGGTGCATCCGATGCACGGATGGCCAGCCCCTATCGGCCAGCTCGTCCGCACGTTCCACTGGATGATCGGGCACGGCGAGAAGCAGGCCGGTCCCTTGCAGCCCGTCCGGTACAGGCACCAGCCCTTACGCGCCGCCTCGTCATCGAAATCCTCGACGAATTGTCCGGCGTCGAAATGGGCTCGCCTCTGACATTGGTCGTGGATCCTCTTCCCGTACGCGAACAACGGCCGACCGTCGATATCCAACTCGGGAACCCTTCCAAACGTGAGGAAGTGCACGATGGTGGCAGTTACCACGTCCGAGATCGGAGGGCAGCCCGCGATGTTCACGACCGGCTTGTCACGCACGATCTCCGCCACACCGACAGCGCCGGTCGGATTCGGATTCGCGGCCTGGATGTTCCCCCAGTGCGCGCAGGCGCCGACCGCGATTACCGCGGCGGCACCGGCGGCCGCTTCCTCGAGAATCTCCTTCGCCGTGCGTCCGCCGATCGTCGTGTAGATCCCGTCGTCCTTCAAAGGCACCGAACCCGTCACGATCAGGATGTACTGACCGGCGTTCGCCTCCATCGAGGCTTGCATCGCAGCCTCTGCGGCGTGCCCCGCTGCGGCCATTAGCGTGTGATTGTAGTCCAGGGAGATGGTGTCCAGAACCAGGTCGCCGATAGAGGGCTCCGATGTGCGAATCACACTCTCGACGCAACCGGTGCACTCCTGAAGCTGGATCCAGATGACGCTGGGTTTGCTCATCTGGGCCAGGGCCCCCGCCATGCGGGGGGTGACGACCGATGTCAGACCGAGCATGGCCGTGAGCTTCCCGCACAAGTCGAGAAACTCCCGGCGGCTCACGCCCCGGGCGATCAGATGCTCGCCCAGAGTCTCGTCGGTCGTCCATGGGTGGGACGTGGGAGCCAGCATACATCACCTCCGATGGACCGTTAATTACGCGCGGCGCGCCGCGTCCGACACGCCACGACACCAGCGGCCCGGCGGCTTCCGATTGCACGAAACCGTGGACCTATAACGACCACGTCGCGCGTTGCGCGACACCGATGTATCGGCTCTACCGGAGGTGGTCCCGCAGGCGCCACGGCCTCCGCGGGACCCATGTCATTCGGGGTGAATCACTTGGCGAAATCGCAAGGAGTATGCCGGACTAGGGATCGCAACCGAGAAGGGGCCGAGAACACTTTGACGCGGCTTTTCGGAGCCCTCCGACTGGCGGCCGGCGCTGTCGCGCCAGTGCCAGTCGCGCCCGATGTGGGCCATTCTGTCGGATCGTGCCGGGGCGGCCCGACGGTTACTCGCCGATCCCGGCCAGGTCGAGCAGGAAGGCGTATTCGAGCGCCGTTTCCCGGTGACGCCGGAAGCGGCCCGAGGCTCCGCCGTGTCCGGCATCCATGTTCGTGTGCAGGTACAGCCGGTTCCCGTCCGTCTTGACGGCACGAATCCTCGCCACCCACTTCGCCGGCTCCCAATACTGCACCTGGGAATCATGCAGCCCCGTGGTCACGAGGAGATTCGGGTAGTCGCCCGGAGCGGTGTTGTCGTACGGGGAGTAAGACAACATGTAGTCGAAGTACTCCGGGTCGTTGGGGTTCCCCCACTCGTCGTACTCGCTCGTCGTGAGCGGAATCGTCTCGTCCAACATCGTGGTGACAACGTCCACGAACGGCACGGCCGCTACCACCCCGCGCCACAGGTCCGGCCGCATGTTGACCACCGCTCCCATCAGCAGACCGCCCGCACTGCCTCCCATGGCGAACATCAGCTCCGGATCTGCGTAGCCGTCCGCGACCAGGAACTCGGCCACATCGATGAAGTCTGTGAACGTGTTCATCTTGTTCAGCAGCTTGCCCTCTTCATACCACCAGCGACCCAGCTCTTCGCCCCCGCGCACGTGTGCGATCGCATAGACGAAACCGCGATCCAGCAAGCTGAGACGAGCCGAGTTGAACGTCGCGTCCATGCTGGCACCGTACGAACCGTAGCCGTAGAGCAGCAGCGGCGCGGTTCCATCGGCTTCGAACCCGATCCGGTATACCAGCGACACCGGCACCGTCCGCCCGTCGCGCGCCGTGGCCCACAACCGCTCCGAACGGTAGTCGGACGGATCGAAGTCGCCCACCACTTCGGTCCTCTTGAGAAGGGTCCTGGCCCGGGTCGGCATGTCGTAGTCGTAGGTCGAGAAGGGGGTCGTCATCGATGTGTAACCGAACCGGAGTATCCGGGTGTCGAATTCGTAGTTGGAAGTCGTGAACACCATCCACGCCGGATCGTCGAACTCTACGTAGTGCTCGGCGTCCCCGTTCCACGGAATCACGCGCAGGCGGACCAGGCCACCTTCGCGCTCCTCGGTCACGAGGTGCCCGGCGAACAGGTCGAAGCCCTCGAGAAGCACCGAGTCCCGATGCGGAACGACCTCTTCCCAGGCTTCGAATCCCGGATTCGCCACCGGGGCCCGGGTGAGACTGAAGTTCGGGGCATCCCGATTGGTCCTGAAATAGAAGTGGTCCCCGTAGTGGTCCACGCTGTACTCGTGATTCGGCTGCCGTGGCAGGATCACCTCGAACTCCGCCGCCGGGTCGGCGGCCGGCGCATACCGGTACTCGGTGGACAGCGTCTGGTACGCCGTGATGAAAATGTAATCCCGGGACCTGGTCCGCCCGACGGACACGCTGAACTCCGTGTCCGTCTCCTCGTACACGAGCTCGTCCTCTGACGGGTCCGTCCCCAGTGTGTGCCGAAACACCTGGTTCCAGCGCAGGGTCTCGGGATCCTGCCGTGTGTAGAACAGGGTGCGGTCGTCCGCTGCCCACGCCACGTTCGGGGTCACATCCGGAATCTCGTCGGGAAGGAACTCCCCCGTCTCCAGGTCCAGGAACCGGATCGTGTACTTGCGCCGGCCGACGTTGTCGGTCCCGAACGCCAGGACGCGCTGGTTCTCCGAGATACCGCGCACTCCGACGCTGGCGGCATAGTACTCGTGCCCCTCGGCGAGCTGATTGACGTCCACCATGACCCTCTCGGGACCGTCGGGCGACCCTTCCCGGCGTACGTGAATCGGGTACTCGCTTCCCTCGTCGTAGCGCGTCTGGTAGTAGTAGTCGCGAAAGCGATATGGCACTGACTCGTCGTCCTCCTTGATCCGCCCGACGATCTCTTCGAACAGAGTCTCCCGCAGGTCCGCGACGTGCCCCATTTCGGCTTCGAGGTATTCGTTTTCGGCCGTCAGGTAGTCCACCACCTCCTGGTGCTCCCTCTCCCGCAGCCAGTAATAGTCGTCGACCCGAGCTCTGCCGTTCGTCACCAGCTCCGTCGGCTCCACCCGCGCTACCGGGGCTTCCGGCCTCCCCGGCGCTGTCTCACCGCACCCACCGGCGGATACCGCGAATCCCATCATCAGGACCATACCTCCCGTAAAGCCCGACCTGTCTACACGCATCATCCACCTCGTCGTATCCGTATGCCCCCACCGCACGCGGCCGCCAATCGGCTTGCATGGTAGCGCCTCACGTCGCACCATGATACCCCTTTTTCCCGGTCCGGGCGGACCGTAAACACTTCAGAAGGAAGCACGACATGGTACATAGAATCGGCGCCGCGGCCGGAGCGCTCGTGGCCCTCTCGACACTGGCTTTCGCGGAACCCGCGAACGCGCAGGACGTGATGACACCGGAGCTCCTGTGGCAGCTGAAGCGCGTTTCTGCCCCCGCGGTTTCATCGGACGGCCTGAGGCTCGTGTACGGGGTCCGGACGTACGACCTTACGGCGAACAAGGGAGACACGGACCTGTTCCTGCTCGATGTGAAGGGCGGTGATCCGGTCCAGCTGACGGACATGAAGGGATCGGAAAGCTCGGCGAGCTGGCGGCCGGACGGTCAGTGGATCGGTTTCCTGTCCAGCAAGGGCGGATCGACCCAGCTGTGGGAGGCAAAGTCCGACGGCAGGAAGCTGCGACAGGTGACGGACGTCGAGGGAGGGATCGCCAACTACCGCTATTCACCTGACGGAACCCGCATCTCTTTCACCGCCGATGTGAAGCTGGACAAGACGGTGAACGACCTGTATCCGGACCTCCCCGAGGCCGACGCGCGCATCATGGACGGGCTGATGTACCGGCACTGGGACAGCTGGCACGACTACTCATACAGCCATCTGTTCGTAGCTCCGTACACGGACGGCTGGGTCGGAGAGCCCGTGGACCTGATGAAGGGAGAGCGGGTCGATACCCCCCTCAACCCGTTCGGGGGCGTGGAACAGATCGCGTGGAGCCCGGACGGCCACAAGATCGCATACACGGCCAAGCGATCCGTGGGCACCGATTACACCGTGAGCACGAACTCCGACATCTTCATCGTGGACCTGGAATCCGGTGAGACCGTCAACCTCACCGAGGGAATGATGGGATACGATGTGGAACCGGTCTTCTCGCCCGATGGCGGACGGATTGCCTGGCTCAGCATGGAGCGGGACGGATACGAAGCCGACCGCAACCGCCTGTTCGTGCACGACTTCCAGGCCAGCACGAGCGTCGAGCTCACGGCCGACTACGACAACGACGCCCACTCACCCGTTTGGACGGACGACGGCCGGACCATCTTCTTCACCAGCGAGTCCGCGGGCACCTGGCAGATTTTCTCGGTCCCCGCCGACGGCGGGGCGGTCCGCGGGGTGACCGAAGGCGTGTTCGACTACGTGTCGCTCGACGTGGCGAACCTGGCAGGAGCCGAGGTCCTGATCGGCGCACGGCGCTCGATGTCCTCGCCGAACGAGATCTATCGAGTCAGCCCGCAGACGGGTGAAGCCGAGCAGATCACGTTTGCCAATCGTGAGATCCTGGCCGGGGTGGAGCTCGGCCGAGTCGAGAAGCGGATGGTCGAGGCCACGGACGGCGGCGAGATTCTGACCTGGGTCATCTACCCTCCGGGATTCGATCCGTCACAACGCTACCCCGCCCTTCTGTACGCCCAGGGCGGACCGCAGGGGACGGTCTCGCAGTTCTTCTCCTACCGCTGGAACTTCCAGCTCATGGCGGCGCACGGTTACATCGTGGTGGCGCCCAACCGGCGCGGCGTTCCGAGCTTCGGGCAGGAGTGGAAGGAGCAGATCTCGGGCGACTGGGGCGGACAGGCGATGCAGGACCTGCTCTCTTCGATCGACGCGGTGGCCGCCGAGCCCTACGTGGACGAGAATCGGCTGGGCGCGATCGGCGCCAGTTTCGGCGGCTACACGGTGTACTGGCTGGCGGGCAATCACGAAGGCCGGTTCCGGACGCTCGTGGCGCACGCCGGAGTGTTCAACCTGGAGAGCATGTACGGAGCCACCGAGGAGATGTTCTTCGTGAACTTCGATCTCGGGGGGGCCTACTGGGATCGGTCCGAGAGCTACGAGAAGTTCTCGCCCCACAGGTTCGTTCAGAACTGGGACACGCCGATCCTGGTGATCCACGGCGAGAAGGATTTCCGGGTCCCGATCGGGGAAGGCATGCAGGCGTTCGCCGCGGCGCAGCTGCAGGGGATCGATAGCCGGTTCCTGTACTTCCCGCAGGAGGGTCACTGGATCCTCTCCCCGCAGAACGGGATCCTGTGGCATCGCGTGTTCTTCGACTGGCTCGGACGTTACCTGCAACCGGTGAGCTGAAGTCCGGCGAACGGTCGGGCAGCGTGTCGGAGGGGCGGGGCCATCGGTCCCGCCTCTTCTCATCCGGGACGATTCAGGCCTCGCCGCGGACCGCCGTCATGCGGGCGACGATCCGCGTGGCGAGGGCTCGCGGGAAGAGCCTCGGGAGGAAGGTGCCCACGCGGTTGGCCAGGCCGGGAACCACGACCCGCCGCCCCTTCATCATCCCGGCGTACCCCATGCGAGCTACCGAGGCGGCATCTCCCGTCACCATTCGGCCTCCGATGGGAGCGTGCTCCATCCCGGCCCGTTTCTGAAAGCCGGTGACGGTCGGGCCGGGGCACAATGTCGTGACGGTGACCCCTGTGTGACGCAGCTCCTCCGCGAGCGCCTCGGAAAAGGACAGCACGTAGGCTTTGGTGGCGAAATAGACGGCCATGTAGGGTCCGGGCTGGAATGCCGCGGTGGAGGCCACGTTCATGATGCGTCCGTGCCCACGCTCGACCATCGGCTCGGCGTAAAGGCGGGTGAGATGCGTGAGGGCCGAGACGTTGACGGCGACCATGTCCACCTGGGCGGCCGTATCGGACCTGGAGAAGCGTCCCATGGTCCCGAAGCCGGCATTGTTCACCAGCGCGTCCACCGTGAATTCCGCCTCCCGAAGCTGCTCGAAGACCCTGTCCGGAGCCTCGGGATCTGACAGATCCGCGACGACAACGAGGGCCCGAACACCGAAATCGTCTCGCAGGTCGGCCGAGATCTTCGCCAGCTGATCGGCCGAGCGGGCGACGAGCGCTACGTCGTGGCCCTCCCTGGCCAGGATCTTGGCCAGCTCATAGCCGATCCCGCTCGAGGCGCCGGTCACGACGGCGCCGGGCCTGGCTTCCATCACCGGAGCCTCGCCCGTCCGACCGTGTTCGCGTCGGTGCCGAACCAGACCTCACGGCGTTCCACGTCGTAATACATATGTCGTATCGAACCGGCCCCGCTCGGGATGTCCGTCTCCGCGATGAACTGGGACTTCACCGTGTCGTAGACCACGAGCCGGTTCGGCCTGATACCCGTCTCCACCAGCCAGATACGGTCGGTGTCGTCGACGGCCATGCCGTAAGGACGCGAGCCCGGCCCACCAGGCACCGGTACTTCGCGCACGGCTCCCGTCTTTCGGTCGAGGCGGCCGAGGAAACCGCCCGCGTAGTCCACGTACCAGATGCCTCCATCGGACGTGATGGCCAGGCGGCGGGGTCGGGCATCGGCCCGCCCCAGCTCGTACTCACGAAGCTCCAGCGTGCCCGGATCGACGGTGGCGACCTTCCCGGCCGCGAACTCCACGACCCACGGTCGATCGTCGGCGTCCACCACGATCCCATACGGGCGGGAGTTGGCGGTCGGAACCTCCACCAGGTCGACCGCGCCGGTGAACGGGTCGAACCGGCCGATCATCGTGCCGTGTTGCACCGTGAACCAGATCCGGCCACTGCTGTCGAACACCAGCGTGTGTGGGTCGGAAGCTCTGTCAGCGGGCATCGGATACTGCGTGACCTCGCCCGTCGCAGGATCCAGGCGCCCGATGTGAGCGTCGCGGTTTCCGGCGTACCACACGATCCCTTCGCGATCCACGATCAGGTTGTGCGGACCGGCGCCGGATGGAAGATCGAACCGCTCGAAGCTGCCGTTGGACGGATCGAGGCGCGCCGCATAGTCGGCCGTCTGTCCGACGAACCATACTCGGCCGTCCGGGGCCACGTACGGATCCCGGGGGCGCGAGTTCTCCCACGGGACCCTCCACTCCACGACGCTCACGTCCTGCGCCGCCAGCGTGCCTGCCGCTGTGTGTCCGACGCAGACAGGGGCGAGGATGGTGGCCACAGCGACGCATGTGACGGATCCCGGGATCCACGGTCTCATTCTGCACCTCCGGTGGTCGGGAGAATGAGTCTCCTCGGCCCCCCGCGCCAGTCGTACCACGCGAAGGGCTCCCCGCGGCATCCTGCGCCCCGGGGAGCCCGCTGAGCGGCCCCTACGGCTCGGGGACCGGCGTGAGCAAGCGCCTACAGCTTGCGCACCTGGGCCACGGCCAGCGTCTCACCGGTGTTGGTGAAGGCCAGACCCGGATCAGTGAGTACGCTCGCCTGAAGCTCCTTCGCCATGTCACCCTCCTTCATGGCCTTGTAGCATCGGGCTTTGAGCGCGCGAACGAACATCGCCGTGTCGTCTTCCTCCTCCTCGAGGAGCACCATGGCACCGTCGGCATCACCGTCCGCGAGCAGCAGATAGACACTCGCTCTGCGGATGGCGGCTGGCGCGGACTCGGCCGCCACTTCCTCGAGGCTGGCCAGCATGGCGCGGGACCCCTCGATGTCGCCGGCCAGCGAGTAGGCGACGGACCCCCAGAAGTAGTGACCGATATTCCCTTCCCCGCCCAGTTCAGCCGCCTGCTGGATATGAGCGGCGACCGACTTGCCGTTTCCGTTGATCGCGTCGTTCTGGGCCGCCTGGTAGTGTGCCGTGCGCGCCAGGCCTTCGTTGCCGGCAGCCACCGCGGCCGAGGCGACGTCTGAGAACATGGCCTCGGCTTTCTTTCGGTCACCCTCCATCATGTAGGTGGCGGCGATCGCCCGAGTGGTGTTGATCCGGGCGCTCTCCGACGTCTGGTGCACCGCCGCCTGCTCGAGCGCGACACGCGCCTCGTCACGGTTGCCGAGCAGCCATTCCGTTTCCGCGATGCCCTGGTAGCCCACCGCGTAGCTGGGTCGGATCTCGACGGCCTTACGGTAATGTGCCAACGCCGTTTCGGTCTCACCCTCCCACTGCATGATCTCAGCGTACGAGTCATGCGCGTTCGGATGATCGGGCGCGAGCTCCAGGTACTTCGTAACGGCCTTGACCGCCTCATCCGTCCTGCCGTCAGCGTACAACCTGTAGGCGATCGTATTCCACGCCGGCGCGAAATCAGGGAACTGTTCGGTAACGCCCTTCATCGCCTTCACACCCTCACCCGACCAGATGGCGGCCCGGTAGGCGAGGTGCGGAGAACCGGGCGCGAGCTCGGAGGCCGCCTTCACGAGCATGGCAGCTGTCGCATTGCTTCCGCTGATCGACTCCTTCAGCGCGAGGGCCAGCAACTGCTCGACGGTGGTCCCGCGGGCCATGTCGATCATGCCGACGGCGATCTGCTCGACGCGCTCGTCAACTGTCATCCCGGGGGCCGCACCGGCGTGCATCACGCGCGCCGCGCCGAACGACGGATCGATGTCGAGCGCCTCCTCGAAATGTCCAGCGGCGACACCGAAATCGATGTTGTCCCACTCCCACATGCCGGCCTGGAAGGACTCGAGGGCCGCCGGAGAGGCCGACGTGACATCGAGTGTAGTGGTGGCCGGTGCTTCGTACTCCTGGTCCTGGGCCGCCAGCGCTGCCGGAAGCGCCACGAGCGACAGGAACAGGATACCGAGCCGAGCCGGCATTCGGGTAAGGTCTCGTTGGTGAATCAACTGCATCAGGGTCCTCCCAGTACAAAGAAGATGTCAGGGTCGACGCCCATGAGGGGACGCCGGCGAGTCGTGGGGGTCAGTCGAGAAGGATACCGACAATGTGACACTGCCGGTAAACGGCATGGGCTTCGTGTGCGTCGACAATCGAGGGTACCTGGCCGTCCGGGCGCTCAGGGCCCGGGTTATTGCTTCCAGGCTAGTATACTCGAAGGGCCACCGTTCTGGAAGATCCCGGGCGCGCCAGATCGCGCACCTCCTGCAACGTCCACCAGCATAGCGTGGAGGCATCGGCCGAAACGACCACGAACGGGTGGCCGGCCCTCGCAGCGGTCCGGATGTCGGTATCGGAGAGACGACACAAGTCGGCCGCACCTACCTCGGCCACGGGTCGAGGAGCCCGAATACCGGGCGGGGGCTCCGGATGGTTGTGCCAGGCAGCCAGGGCGTCGGCGGGACACGGGCCGAAACGGGCGCTGTCGGTGTCGGAGCGGCGCGGATCCGGCATGGTCAATCGCGTGAGCAGAGCCGTATCCCCGTATACATCGCCGTGTAAACAGAGCACGATCTCTTTGTGGAGCGCCGCCGCCAGTACCTGAAGCCGAGCGCGGAGGCCCGGCTGAACAGACAGTGCGGAAGGTTGGCTCTCCTGCGGGCGCACCGTATCGGCTCTCGCCGCGGGGCCCGACCGGGGTCCGGGGTGTGTGGTCTCCGCCTCGGCCCGTGCGAAGAGCGCCAGAAGGAGAGCCAGGCAAAGGAAGCCGGCCCGGCAAGCGAAAGTTTGCCGCCGCTCTCCCCGGTCTCGCGTTCTGCCCTCGGCCTCGGCCAGGCGCATCCCCTCTCCCCGCGTTACGGTCCGGCAAGGAAAGGTGGCAGGTGGCGTGCCGATATGGGCTGCCGCCATTCAACCCCTTATTTTGCAATCTGTTACCTCGCTTAGCGCATCGCAACGTGAGGCGTCGCCAGCGATAGGAATGAGGAAAGATCCGCGAGCCGGAGGCGTTTTGCGCGCGGTGTCAGGCAGTGGCGAGCTCCGCGTACCGGAAGCAGTCCACCGTGTGATCGTTGACCAGCCCGGCGGCCTGCATATAGGCGTAGCAGATCGTGGGGCCTACAAACAGGAAGCCTCTCTTCTTCAGGTCCCGACTCATGGCCCGGGACTCGTCGGTCTCGGCAGGAAGCTGCGACAGGTCGCTCCACTCGTTTCGGAGGGAATCACCACCGGTAAACCGCCAGATGTACGAATCGAAGGAACCGAACTCCTGCTGGACCTCGAGGAAAGCCAGGGCGTTGCCGATCGCGGATCGAATCTTGAGCCGGTTTCTCACGATCCCCGGATTGTGCAGAAGATCGTGCTGCTCGGCGTCTCCGAACCGGGCCACCACTTCCGGATCGAAGCCGGCGAACGCTACCCGGTACCCTTCCCGCTTCCGCAGGATGGTCTGCCAGCTGAGGCCGGCCTGCGCACCCTCCAGAATGAGGAACTCGAAGTGGAGCGTGTCATCGTGGACCGGTACGCCCCACTCCTCGTCGTGGTAGGCGAGCATCTCATCGCCGCCCGCTGCCCACGCACAACGCACCCCGTCCTGGCGGCGCGCCTCGCCCGGCCTGTTCGGCGTCACGCCAGACCCACCACTCGATCCAGTTCGGTCTCGTACTGCTCCATGGAAAGGCGTCCCTCGACGAACCGTTGCTGCAATGCCCTTACACGCGTCTCTGCCGCCCGCAGCCGCGAGGAACGACCGACGATCGGATTACCTGCCGGGAGTCCCCGTGCGCCGACCGCCAGAGCCTTCGCCACCATCTCGTGCCGGCCGCAGATGCAGGCCTGCCCGCGGATGCGGCGCCCACGGCACGCCAGTCGGCAACCCACTCCGACTGCGCAGAACGACACCATGCAGAAGAGCCACGCTCCAACCAGAATCCCGATCATTCTTCCTCAGCCCCGTTTCCGGATTTCCCTGGGGAATCGCCCCCACCACCCACGTTCTCGATATCCCGAGCCGCCTTCTCGAGGATCTCTCTGAGCCTGTCCATCGAGTCCTCGTCGCCTACCCGGCGGATCGACTGCTCGAAGCTGGCATGTGCCAGTCTCATGAAGGATCGTGTCATGTCCGTCATCGGTGCACCGGAAAAGTGCTTGGCGAAGTCGCCGATACGGCGAAGAATCTGCTCTACCCGATCCTGGTTGCTGTCGAGAAACGCCCGCCCCTCGTCCGTGATCGTGTAGACCTTGCGCCCGTCCCTTTCCTCGCTGCTCACGTAACCGTCGTCTTCGAGGGCCTGCAGCGTCGGGTAGACCGAGCCGGGGCTGGCCGTGTAGGCGCCCCCCGACGTCTCCTCCAGCGAGCGCATCACCTCGTATCCGTGCATCGGTCGGTCACGAAGCAACTCGAGGATCATGTACTTGAGGTCGCCGCGGTCGAAGATCCGCCAGCGGAAGTTCGGCTTTCCGAAGGGTGACGCACCGGGCCCGAACATGGAAGACCAGGGGTTGGATCCCTTGTCGAACTTGGCACTCATACGGTCATTCCCGCCGGTCTGAAGAAACCTTGTGAGTATTACGCGATATATCGATAAGTATAACGTAACGATATATCGAAATCCGTCAAGGGGGAAGCGGGGTCAGTGGTGCCGCAGGGCCTCCATCGGGTCCACCCGCACTGCCCTGTACGCCGGGATGTAGCTCGCGAGCAGCGTCACGACGGTCAGGAGCACGCCGACCGCGAGGAACGTGGCCGGGTCGGTCGCCGTTACGCCCGTCAGCAGGCTCGAGACGGCTCGGGTCAGGGCCAGCGAGACCAGTAGACCGACGACGACCCCGGCGATCGCCAGCGTGACCCCGCGTCGGACCACCATCTTGAGTATGTGCGGGCTCTCCGCCCCGAACGCCATGTAGACTCCGATCTCGTGCGTGCGCTGGCGGACCAGTGACGAGATGACTCCATAAAGGCCGACGGACGCAAGAAGCAGCGCCACTCCCGCGAAGATGCCAATCAGGATCATGGCGAACCGGGTCGGCCCTTTGGCCATACGCACGTAGTCGTCCATCGTGGTTACGGCCGCCACGGGCATGTCGGAATCCATGGCGGCGACCTGATCGCGAATCGCGGGGACCAACGCCGTGGGATCCTTCTCCGTCCGCACGGCCATCGTGACGTTGAAGAAGGCCCCCTGCAGCCGGTATGGGAAGTAGATCGTCTCGCGGCCGAGAGTGCGAGGATCCTGCGACCGAACGTCGTCGACCACACCGACGACCTTGACCCACCTCTGCTCGGGACCCGTGCCATCGAATGGGCTGATGACGGCTCGCACGTGCTGTCCGACCGGCTCTTTTCCGGGCCACGCGCGCGCCGCGAGGGCCCGATCCACGACCACTACTTCGGCCCCGTCCTCGTTCTCGGACTCCTTGAAGAAGCGGCCGGCGATCAGCCGGAGTCCGAGGGCCTTGAAATAGCCCGGCGTGACAAAACGGTAGTCAGCCTCTAGCAGTCCCCAGTCCTTCTCGTCCGCATCCTTGAGCGAATACGGCGAGGTCCAGAAGCGGCCGCTGAGCGGAAGGACCTGCACGGCCCCGGCCCTCTTGACTCCCGGTAGTCCCTCCAGGCGTTCCTCGAGACTCGAGACGAACATCGCGCGTCCGTCCGGGGTCGCGTACTCCGATCGCAGACCGGGCATGGTGAGTCGGAAGGTCACGACCCCCGCCGGCTCGAAGCCCAGATCCTGCTTCTGAAGGGCGAGAAACGACCGGAACATCAGGCCCGCTCCGATCAGCAGGACCATCGACAGAGCCACCTCCACCACCACCAGCGCGCTCCGCAGCCGTCGGCGCTTCACGTTCGGGGACACCGTGCCCCTGTCCTTCAGGCAGTCGTTGAGGTCCGGCTTGGAAGCCTGCAGCGCGGGAACCAGACCGAAGGCGACCGCGGCGAACAGGCTCGCCCCCAGGGTGAACAGGAGGACCGGACCGTCGATCCCGATCGCGTCGACTCGCGGCAGGTTCGCCGGGCGCAGCGCGAGCAGGAGGTCCACGCCCCAGCGCGCCAGGAGCAGGCCAGCCAGCCCTCCGACCACCGCCAGCAGGACGCTCTCCGTGAGCAGCTGGCGGACAATTCTGCCCCGCGAGCCTCCGAGAGCGGCCCGAATCGCCATCTCCTTCTCGCGGGACGCCGCCTGCACGAGCAGCAGATTCGCCACGTTCGCGCACGCGATCAGCAGCACGAATCCCACGGCTCCGAGCAGCGCCAGGAGGACCGTGCGCGCGTGCCCGACGATGTCCGCGTGCATCGGTTTCACGACGATG
>CAZRRU010000099.1:0-41269 GCA_964602635.1 uncultured Gemmatimonadota bacterium
CACCGCGAGCCAGGCGTGGGCGGCGGCGCGGTATCACGAGGCGAAACGGGACGCTCAGAGTGGCGGAGTGGCGGCGCGGGTGGTGAAGCAGTACTTCGCGCTGCCCGAAGTGCCGTGGCCCAGCACGATATCTCCCTACCGAACGGCGAGCGCGACAGACGAGTTCGAGGCGGCTGCGATCCGGATCGTGGAGTACGGCGATCCGCTGTGCTCTGACTGCAAGTACCTCCACGAGCAAATGCTGCTTCTGAAGGAGGAATTCGGCGGCGATCTAAACCTGGCTTTCCAGTTCTTCCCGCTGGAAGCGAAGTGCAACGACGTGGTGGACAAGGACAAGCATCCGGGCGCATGCGAGCTGTCCTACATCGCGGCCCACGACCCGGAGAAGTTTCCGCAGATCATCGACGAGGTGTTTGCCAACTTCGAGGAGGCCAAGACCCCCGAGTGGCGAGCGGACCTGGCCGGCAGGTATGGAGTAGAGGACGCCCTGACCGACTCGGCGACGATTCAGGAAGTGGCGCGTCAGATCGCGACCGGCGCCGAGTACGAGGAGACTTCGGACCAGTACGAACACGGAATCCGCTCCACTCCGACCATGATCATCAACAATCGCATGGTGATCGGGACGTTCCCCTATGAGCAGCTCAAGGCGATCTTCCAGGCCCTGGTGGATGAGGCGGCGGGTGATACGCGGTTCATGGAGAGCTGGGTGGAGTAATAACCACCTACTGGCCTGCCGGTTCAGAGTTTTCGGGGATCCGTCAGCTTCCTTTCCGAGGGGACCGTGGATTCGAGATCTTCGAGTGCGCGACTCGCCCGGCCGCCTATCCCCCCGATCTCACGGAAAACAGGAGAACCGCGTACACGGCGGCGGCGATGGCGAAAGCGGCAACATCGGTCGTGCGATCTGTGTCCGGGAGCTCGTGGCGCAGGATGTTCATGATGAGTCCACCTGCGAGGTAGGCCAGCACCGGGGCCAGCACCTCAGTCGGGATCTCGATTCCCGGGGCGATGCCGATGCTCCAGCCGACCAGTAACCCTCCAACCAATAGCCAACGCCCGATTCGCCTGTACTTCTCACCGTGGTGCTCCACCAGGCTGTGATCGTTGACCAGGGTGTGAAGGCCCATGGCGAGGGCAAACATCCACAGCGGCTCGACCGCTTGATCGCCTGGACTGGCTACGGCATAACCGGTAGCAGCGTTGAAGATGACAAAAGAAGCGACGCTGAGCCAAAACACCGCCAACTCAGTGACGTCCGGCTTGCCCGCGTGTCGCTGGCGACGACGGGAGCTGCGCGACGTAGTCTCCACCCAAAGGGACACGGCAAGCCCGATGAGAGCCAGAACGTAGACGTCTCGGTCCACCAGCGGCAGCAGCCCTCGGCCTTGTTCGAGAGCGACCTGATCCTCCGCCAACGCCGGCAGCAGCTCCAGGAAGACGTACGCAACGCTGATCCCGGCAGCTGCAGAGAGCGTCCGAGCGTGCCATCTGTGATGCAGGGCTGACACCGAGCCAGCGTAAACGTGCACGCCGGTGAGCGCCATCACCACTAGTAGCGATGCGAATTCGGTTTTCAAGATTTCTCTGCGACTCGTCGAGTTCCGTCGATCAAAGCAGCCCCACGATAAGCAGCGCCAAGATCGCGAATAAGACCTGGCCATGCGCCGTAACTCGTTGCAGCGACGTTCCCGGCTCAGCCTATGGGCCGCGAGTCAGCTTCCCGCGAGCCGGCCCACGGCCTCGATCAGGCGATCCACTTCCGCTTCCGTCGTATAGCACGCACAGCCCGCTCGCAGAAGCCCGCCAGGCTCGACCTCCAGCCGACGAGTGACCGACGACGCGTAGAAGTTGCCGTGTGAAAGAAAGAGCCCCCACTCGTCAGACAGGACGGCGGCCGCCTCGGCCGGCGACATTCCGTCAATCGTGAACGAAACGGTGGGGGTTCGGGGCCGTCCTCGGTGGGGCCCGAACAGGCGCACCCCGTCGATGTTTCCGAGACCATCGAGCATCCGGTTCACCAGGATCTCCCCGCGGGCTGAGAGCCCGGCCAGGGCCCCGTCGAGGGCCGCGGCCCGATCGTCTCCCTCCGACAGGGAGGCGATGAAGTCGACCGCGGCCTCGGTGCCGGCGATGCCTTCATGATTGAGGGTGCCCGTCTCCCATCTCTCAGGAGGCGCGTCCGGCGCCGGCGCGAGCTTGGGGGGCCACACTCCTTCCAGGAGCTTCTGCCGGCCCCACAGCACGCCCACGTGCGGGCCGTAGAACTTGTAGGCGGAGCAGGCGAGGAAATCGCAACCGAGCTCGCCGACGCTCACGCGCTCGTGCGGTGCGAAGTGCACGGCATCCAGGAACGAGAGAGCGCCCGTTGCCGCAGCCAGGTCACGCACCCGCTGGAAATCCACGATGGTTCCGAGAGCGTTGGAGGCCGCCGTGACGGCCACCAGTCGGGTGCGGTCAGACAGGACCGACTCGAACTGCTCCCAGTGCAGATCCCCAATCTCCGGATCCAGCGGAACCGTGTGCACCCTGAGCCCGCGTTCCACCTCGAGGTCGCGCCACGGAGAAACGTTGGCATCGTGGTCGATCTCGGTGACCACGACCTCGTCTCCCGGCCCCCAGGTGCGGCCGAGCGCCCGCGCCAGGTGGAATGTCAGTGTCGTCATGTTGGGGCCGAACACGATTTCGGCGGGAGAGCCTCCCACGTAGTCGGCCGCCGCGGCCCGGGCGCGCTCCATCATCTCATCCAGCTCGCGCGAAGTGGCGAATGCCCAGTGCGCGTTGGCGTTGTGCCTCAGGAGCTGGTCGCGGACCGCGTCCGCCACCGCGGTCGGGACCTGCGTGCCTCCGGGGGCGTCGAAATGAGCCACCGGGTAGCCGGCCACGTCGCGGAGCAGGGCGGGAAAACATGACCGGATGTACTCCACGGGTTTCACCGCGGCGTCGGGTGTCGGCATGCGATCTTCTTCGACTGGGGTCAAGGTCTCCACGGCCTGGAGACGAAGGTCACAAGTTACGAAGCGCGCTGAGGGGGCGCACCGGTCACGGCGAGTGGCCCTCGCCTCGTGGTGTTGCGACAATCTCTCGTCGGGTCACCGGTCGGCCCTGTGGGGACTCTCAGCGTCATTCCAATAAAATGCGGTAGTTATTGAACTTACGAGCCTATTACTGCCCGGCGCGCGGTGGCTCGCTTTCTGCTATAGACACGCCTGACGATGGCTGTCCGGGCCGGACCCTCCGAGGTCGGTCCGCTCTTCATTCTCATGGAGCGATCACGATGACCACGATGGACAAGAAGGCCGACCTCGCCGGACCCGGCGTCAGCACCTACGAGGAAGTGGCGAAGATCCTGCCGACCGACTACAGGCCGCTTCTCACACCCAAGGACACGTCGTCACGGTGTGGCCGGACCAGTTGAAGAGTGTCTGCGAGGAGTGCAACATAGTAGTGCTCGAGTAGATTCAGGCAGGAAGGGAGCACCACCGGCCGCGGGGGCTCTCGGGCTCCCGTGGCCTTGTTGTCCGTGTCAGGCGCGCCCACCAACGGAGGAGCCGTGGTACAAGAACTGACCGGGCGGGAGACGTTCGGAGAGGGCGGCCTGGAGCGAGCTTTCGACCGGCCGCGTGAAGACTGGACCGTGGATGACCTGGTGGACCTGTTCCGCCGCGGGCGGGCCACGGGTCTGAGCCTGATGCATGTCGGAGGAGACGGCTGGCTCAAGCGGCTCGACTTCATGCCCCACGATGAAGCCCGTCTTCGCCGCGTGTGTGAGGCCGGCGAGCGGGCCGACGGATCGAGTCTGTTCCCGCGCTCGGGGATTCCGACCGGTGCCTCGGATATCGTCCTCCGCCCCCGGATCGAATCGGGCTTCCTGGATCCGTTTTCCGCTGTTCCCACGCTGGTCCTCATGTGCAGTCACGCCGGGCCGGATGGGGACCCCCTCCCGCAGTCGCCCGACACCATCGTCCGGCGAGCCATGCACCGCCTGCGCGAACAGACAGGCGTCGAGTTGCTCGCCCTCGGCGAGGTCGAGTACTTCCTCGGCAAGCGACGGGACGAGAGCGACATCTATGGGGCTGACGATCGGGGATACCATTCCGTGTCTCCGTTCGTGTTTGGCGAGCCCCTGCGGCGACGGGCCCTCGAGCTCCTGGTGGACCTTGGCCTCAACGTAAAGTACGGGCACAGCGAGGTCGGATACATCGAGGCCCGGGAGCCAGACGGCGTGATCTGGGAGCAGCACGAGATCGAGCTTGGCCTCGACACCCTGCCCAGGGCCGCCGAGGCGGTTCTGCTGACCCAGTGGGTGCTCCGGAACCTGGCTCACCAGAACGGCATGCGCTGCAGCACCGACCCGATCATGGCCGAGGGGCACGCGGGGAACGGGCTTCACTTCCACCTGGCTCCGGCGCGCAATGGAAGGCTCACTCCAGTTCGTGAGGCCGAGGGCACTCTGTCGGATCCGGCCCGCTGGCTGATCGGCGGGCTCGTACAGACGGGTGCCGCCCTGATGGCGTTCGGGAATCGCGCCCCGGGCTCACTCACCCGGCTCACGCAGGCCAAGGAGGCGCCCAACCGCATCACCTGGGGCGAGTATGACCGCTCTGCCCTGATCCGACTGCCCGCGCAGGCCATGGATGCGGCCGGACGTCCGGTCAGTCCCCCGACAATCGAATTCCGCCTGCCCGATGGATCCGTATTCCCACACCTTCTCCTGGCGGGGGCCGCGCTGGCCATGATCAAGGGTGCCGAAACTGAGGGCCTCGACGAACTCCTGGAGGCAACCTCTGCCACCAGCGTGAAGGGCGGGGCAGGGAGAGCCACCGCGGTGCCGTCGAGCTTCCGCGCCGTGGCGGCTGCCGTGGCCGAGCAACGCGAGGCCTTCGAGGCCGACGGAGTCTTTCCGCCGGCACTGCTGGATGGCCTGGTGTCGGATCTCTCACAACATGAGCAATAACATGAGATGTTATGGCCTAACTTGTTTTTAACAAAGCTACTGACCGTCTTCGGCATTGTCGCTCTTGGCCTGGCCGGCTGCGGACCTGAACGGCCCGCGCCGAAGCCGAACATCGTGCTGATCGTGGCGGATGATCTGGGCTACGGGGAGCTGGGAAGCTACGGCCAGGAGCGGATCCGCACACCGACTCTGGATCGGCTGGCGGAGGAGGGGATGCGCTTCACCCGGCACTACTCCGGCAGCCCCGTATGCGCCCCTTCAAGAGCCACGCTCCTGACGGGTCTCCACACGGGTCACGCCGCGGTCCGCGACAACGACGAGATGAACGAGCGGGGCGACGTGTGGGGCGACACGCTGATCGAGGGGAATCACCCACTTCCCAAGGGGACGTACACGATCGGGCGGGTGTTGCAGGACGCGGGCTACGTGACGGCCGCGATCGGGAAATGGGGCCTCGGAGGGCCCGGCGACAGCGGCGAGCCCAATCAACAGGGGTTCGATCATTGGTACGGGTACATGTGCCAGCGGGAGGCCCACAACTACTACCCCACCCACCTGTGGAGAGACGGCGTGCGGGAGACGCTGCCCGGAAACCCGCCATTCAGGGCTCATCAGCGCCTTGCGGCAACCGCGGATCCGACCGATCCCGAAGCGTACGCGGCGTACCGGGGTGAGACCTACGCGATGGACGCCATGATCGAGGATGCGGTGGCGTTCGTCCGGGGGCACGCGGGCGAGCTGTTCTTCCTGTACCTGCCGTTCCCCGTTCCTCACGTGGCGCTCCAGGTCCCGGACGCGTCGGTGGCCGAATACGCTGGCCAGTTCCCGGAGACGCCCTACCCGGGGGACCGGGGATACCTCCCGCACCCGACGCCGCGGGCGGCATATGCCGCGATGATCACCCGTATGGACCGGGGAATCGGCGACATACTGCGAACGCTCGAGGAGATGGGAGTGGCCGACAACACCGTCGTGATCTTCACCAGCGACAACGGTCCCACCTTCAACGGCGGTACCGACTCGGAGTTCTTTGAGAGTACGGCGGGTCTGCGCGGTCTGAAGACCACCCTGTACGAGGGCGGGATCCGGGTTCCGCTGATCGTGCGATGGCCCGGACACGTAGAGCCGGGCGCGGTGTCGGACCACGTGTCGGCCTTCTGGGACTACCTGCCGACGCTGGCCGAGATCGCCGGCGCGCCTCGCTCCGAGGAGACGGACGGCCTCTCGATGGTGCCGGTCCTGACAGGCGATGCCGCGGGCCAGGCGACGCACGAGCTGCTGTACTGGGAATACCACGGGGGGCAGGCCCTGCTTTCCGGCCAATGGAAGGCCGTGCGAGAGGACCCGGACGAGGCCGTAGAGCTGTACGATCTGTCCGCCGATCCGTTCGAGTCCGCAGACGTGGCGGCCGCCCACCCCGACCTGGTGGCCCGACTCACCGACCAGATGCGTCTGTCCCGGTCTCCATCGGCCTTCTTTCCGCTCGAACGGGCGGCCGCGGGCCGTCTCGCGCGGGTCCGGAGCGCCTGTGGCGAGATCGCGGCGGCCGTACGGGCGGAAGAGCTCGGGGCGCCGCAGGCGGTGGCGGATCCGGGCGGTCCCGGAGCCCCCGAGCCGCGCTGCACGGTGAGTCTGCGGGCCGACATCGAGTCGGTGCCCGCGGGAGCAGAGCCGGCCGAGGCCGTTCGGTCCGCCTTCGCGAGATCAGGCTGGACCGAGGACATCGACGCGACGGCTGACGGACCTGGCACGGCGGCGTTCGCCCACTTGAAGGACGACGTGCGATGCGAGGTCTCGGCCGGTCGCCCGGCCAGCCTGGTGGACGGAGAGATCGTGGAAGACGGACCAGTCTATCTGGACGCGACGTGCTTTGCCGCCGACTTCGGCTTCGGTCGTGAGCCCCGCCGTTGACCGCGGCTTCCTGACGGGAGAAGATCCGCACATGAAGAGTCTTCGAGTTGTTCTGATCGTGCTGGCCTGCCTGCTGCTGGCGGCGCATTTCAGCCGTGCGGGGAACAACATCCTCGCCGTCCTGAGCCTGCTCCTGCCGCTCCTGCTCCTGGTGGGCAAACCCTGGGCCCGGGTGACACTGCGAATCGCGCTGGTGCTCGGGGGACTCGAGTGGGTGCGGACGCTGGTCCGCCTCGTGTCGGAGAGACGAGGTCAGGGGGAGGACTGGATGCGGATGGCCGTCATCCTGGGCGTCGTGGCTCTCGTCACGTTCCTCGCGGCGCAGGCCGTGCGCATCTCGGCGGCTATCCCGGATCGGGATCCGCCCGCCGGCTGATCCGAACCGGGAGGTGACGCCGGAGGTCGGACCGGTCGGTTATCGAGCCGTCGTATCCAGCGCATCCGCCAGGGTCTGGAGACCCTGGTCCACGTACCATCCCAGGTGTGCGTGCAGGACGCTCCGTCCACGCTCGCGCAGGGTCCCGACATCTCCCAGGGCCTGCGCGCGCTGCAGCGTCCCGAGGGTAAAATCGCTTCCCGGGATCGCTCGGTCCTCTATCGGATCGGCCGTGAGCACGAGGAACAGGCCCCGAGCGGGGCCGCCTTTGTGCAGTTGTCCCGTTGAGTGCAGGTAGCGGGGACCGTACCCGAATGTGGTCGCCAGGCCGGTGCGCGCCCGCAGAATGTCACGGAGGCGAGCCACGGCCGCATCACGCTCCGGACTCGGGTCGAAATAGCCGAGGATCGCCACGTACCCGCCGTCGGAGCGCGTGTCGATCCACTCCGAGAGTGCTGCCGCCACCGAGGAATCTCCGGGGGGCGTCCCGTCGCCCGCCACGAACACCTCCACTCCGTCGAGGGCGGCCCGGGCGGTGGCGGATGGAAACCCTCCCTCGTCTGCCCGCCGCTCGAGCAGATCCGAAGTAGCCTGCTTCGCAGCCGACACATCGGGCTCGTCGAACGGGTTCACCCCGAGCATCGCGCCCGCCGCCGCCGTCGCGATCTCCCACCGCAGGAACTCGCCTCCCAGCGCTTCCGGTTCCGGGAGGGAAATTCGGTACACCGGGTGGCCCGCCGCCGCTAACGCGTCGAGCTCATTCCCGGCGGAGCCATCCTCGTCGCCCTCCACCGAGTAGTGCACGAACACCCGATCCGGAGGGCAAACGTCAGCCGCCGCAAGGGGCTCGTCCGTCACCGGGACGATGCCGTGGCCCTGCTTTCCAGTGCTCTCCGCGACCAGCTGCTCGACCCACAACGGGAACGAGGCCACACTCGGGGAGGCTGTGAGAACGAGCTTGTCCCGACCCTCCTTCGCGTACAGCGAAATGGCCGTCCCGAGCCTCACCGCCGCGTTGGCCGACTCCGGCAGGCCCGGGGAGCACTCGTACTCCAGCTGGCGCGCCCATTCCACGACACGCTCGACGTCGGCTCCCGTCAGGGCCATAGGCAGCAGACCGAAAACGGTCAGAGCGGAGTACCTTCCTCCGACGTCGGCCGGGGCCTCGAAGGCGCGCCGGAAGCCTGACTGAGCGGCCTCGGAAATAAGCGCGGAGCCGGGGTCGGTCACCGCGACGAAGTGACCTCCGGCAGCGGATCCAACCTCTCGCTCGACGCTGTCCCGAAAGTATCGATACAGGCTCAGGGTCTCGATCGTGCCGCCCGACTTGCTGGCTACCACGAAGAGGGTGTGCTCGGGATCGATCGCCTCTTCCACCCGCGCTATGGATGCCGGATCGACCGAGTCCAGAACGGTGAGCCGCGGGTACCCGTCACCGCCGGAGAACGAACGGGCTGCCACGAGGGGGCACAGGCTGCTACCGCCCATCCCGAGCAACACCACGTCCCGCATGCCCTCTGAGCGTGCCTCGTCAGCGAATGCCTTCAAGTCGGCAAGGAGCGCCGCGGCATCGGCCGCGCCGCGCGTCCACCCGAGACGGTTGGCGATGGCGCCCCGGACTGACGGGTCTCCGGGCCACAGCGAGGGGTCGCGGGCGGCGAGCCGGGAAGCGAAGCGCTGTTCGTGCAGGGCAGCCAGGGAGGCGGAGAGTCCCGGCGCCGGGTCCGCCGGCTCTTGAACCTCGACCCTGCGACCCTCGCGCGCCTCTGCTCGCCGCACGGCGAGGCCGGTCAGCAGAGCGTCGAACGGATCCAGGAACTTCTGGGCGCCCTCGGCCAACAGCTGCCCGTTGACCGCCGTCATGTCGATTCCGATCCGCGCGAGGTCCCCGAACACGCGCTCGGACTCTTCCACTCCCTGCTCGACGGAATCGGCTTCGATCCGTCCGGATTTCGCGAACGCCTCGATCGTGACCTCGGGCATGGTGTTCACGGTGTCACGTCCGATCAGCGGCTCGACATAGCGGACTGGATCGTACAACGGGTTCTTCGTGCTGGTGCTCGCCCACAACAGGCGTTGCGGTCTCGCCCCGGAGTCTGCCAGGGCCTGCCACCCCGTCTCGCCGGCCATGGCCCGATAGCTCCGATAGGCCAGCTTCGCACTCGCCACGGCAGCCAGGCCGTACAGGTCCTGAGCGGCCGGCGAGGCGGAGGAGGACGCGACGTGATGCGCGAGGAGAGCGTCCACCAGGACGTCGATCCGGCTCAGGAAGAAGCTGGCCACGGACGCGACGGAATCGAGGGCCTGGCCCTCGGCGGCCCGGCGCTGCAACGCCCGCATGTATGCCCGGGCCACTTCCTCGTAGGCATCCACTGCGAACAGAAGGGTGACGTTGACGTTGATTCCTTCGTACAGGAGTTCCTCGATCGCGGGCACGCCGGCGCGGGTCCCCGGGATCTTGATCATCAGGTTCGGCCTGTCCACGGCGGCCCACAGACGGCGAGCTTCTTCCAGAGAGCCGACCGTATCGTGAACCAGGTAGGGGGAGACCTCGAGACTGACGTATCCGTCCACCGCGTCCGAGGACTCGTACACGGGGCGGAGGACGTCGCACGCCTCCTGGATGTCGGTGACTACCAGAGCCTCGTAGATCCGCTCTACCGAGGCCCCCTCGTCCGCCAGGGCCTGAATCTGCTCGTCGTAGTCACGGCTCGCCGCGATCGCCTTGTGGAAGATCGCGGGGTTCGAGGTTACCCCCCGCAGCCCCTCGAGGCTCACCCTGCGCTCCAGCGTGCCGTCGCGGATCATCCCCCTGGTCAGGTTGTCCAGCCAGTAGCTCTGCCCGTGCTCGAGGAGGTCCAGGAGGATCTCCATGGTCAACCCTCCGTACCCTGGGACATGTAATCGCTTTCCACGGCCAGCAGCTTGTCCAGTCTCCGGCGGTGCCTCCCCTGGTCCGAGAAGCTCGCCGCCATGAAGGCGTCGGTTACGGTGCGCGCCACCTCGATGCCGATCACGCGTTCGCCCAGGCAAAGGACGTTCATGTCGTCGTGATCCACGGCCTGGCGAGCCGAGTACGTCTCGTGGCACACGCCGGCGCGGATCCCCCTCACCTTGTTCGCCACGATGCAGACGCCGACGGCGCTTCCGCACACCAGGATCCCGCGCTCGGCTTCGCCGCGCGCTACGGACTCGGCCACCGCGCGGGCGTAGTCGGGGTAATCCACGGACTGCGGGCCGTCCGTGCCGAGGTCGATGACCTCGTGACCCGCGTACCGCAGGTGGTCCGCCAGGACCTGCTTGTACCGATACCCGGCGTGGTCGGAACCGATCGCTACCCGGCTCATTCGTCCTCCAGCAGCCGCCGGGCCGTCGCCACGACGTTCTCGACGGTGTATCCGAACTGCTCGAACAGCACTTCGGCGGGGGCGCTCGCCCCAAAGGTGTCGATGCCGATCACGTCTCCCTGGTCCCCTACCCACTCCCTCCAACCAAGGGACACTCCGGCTTCGATGGCCAGCCGGTTCTTCACCGCGGGTGGGAGAATCTCGTGCCGGTAGGCCGTATCCTGCTCCCGGAAGATCTCCCAGCTCGGCATGCTGACGACCCGTGTCGCCACGCCGGCCGCCGCGAGGGCGTGTCGGGCTTCCAGCGCCAGGGCCACCTCCGATCCCGATGCGATGAGGATCAGATCCGGGTCGGCGTCGTCCGCGTCCTCGACGATGTAGGCTCCCATTCTCAGTCCTATCGCCCGGCCGGGTCCGTCCACTCGAAGCACCGGCACGCTCTGCCGAGTCAGAACGAGCACTGTGGGACCGTCCCGCCGCACGATGGCCTCGCGCCACGCCTCGACGGTCTCGTTGGCGTCCGCCGGGCGGATGATTCTGAGCCCCGGCATAGCGCGCAGCGCCGCCAGGTGTTCGATCGGCTGGTGGGTGGGACCGTCCTCTCCGAGGCCTATCGAATCGTGCGTCATCACGTAGATGACCGGCTGCCTCATCAGCGCCGCGAGCCGGATCGCCGGCCGGGCGTAGTCGGTGAACACGAAGAACGTGGCGGCGTAAGGACGCAAGCCTCCGTGCAGCGCCATACCCGTCGAGGCAGCGCACATCAGGTGCTCCCGGATCCCCCAGCGAATGTTGCGACCGGAGTAGTCCGCCGGACCGAAGTCGCCGGACGTCCGGATCAGGCTGTTGTTGGACGGGGCCAGGTCCGCGCTTCCCCCGACGAGCCACGGCAGACGGTCGGCGATCGCGTTGAGCACGGCTCCCGAGGCCTTCCGCGTCGCCATGGGCCCGTCGGCTGCGTCGAACGAGGGCAGATCCGTGTCCCATTCCGTCGGGAGCCGACCCTCGAGGGCGCTCTCGAGCTGGTCGGCCAGCTCGGGATACGCTGCCCTGTAGGCATCGAATCGAGCCCGCCACTCGCCGTCTGCAGCGGCCCCTCGTGCCACCGCTTCCCGCATGTGCTCCAGCGCCCTCTCGGGTACGAGAAAACGGGCATCTTCGGGCCAGCCGTACGCCTTCTTGGTAAGCGCGACCTCGTCCTCCCCGAGCGGCGAACCGTGCGCGCCGGCCGTGTCCTGCTTGTTCGGAGAACCGAATCCGATGTGGGACCGGACGATGATGAGCGAAGGTCGCTCGGTCTCCGAACGGGCCGCGGCCAGGGCGCCGCGGATCGCGGCGAGGTCGTTGGCCGCGTCCCCGAGATCCTGCACGTCCCATCCGTACGCCCGGAATCGGGACGCGGTGTCGTCGGAGAACGTGAGGTCCGTGGATCCGTCGATCGTGATCCGGTTATCGTCGTAGATCGCGATCAGCTTGCCGAGGCGCAGGTGGCCGGCGAACGAACCCGCCTCGTGCGAGGCACCCTCCATGAGGTCGCCGTCGCTGCACACCACGTAGGTGAAGTGATCGACCACGGTGTGTCCCGGCCGATTGTACACGGCGCCCAGGTGGGCTTCGGCCACAGCCATTCCGACCGCCGTCATGATGCCCTGCCCGAGGGGACCGGTCGTGGTTTCGACTCCCGCCGTCAGCCCGTGCTCCGGATGTCCCGGCGTGCGACTGTCCCATTGGCGGAAGGCGCGGATTTCATCCAGGGACAGGTTGTAGCCGGTCATGTAGAGCATCGCGTACAGGAGCATCGAGGCGTGTCCTGCCGACAGGACGAACCGGTCCCTGTCGAACCAGGTCGGATTGTGCGGATTGAATCGCATTTCCCGACTGAGCAGGTACGCCACCGGGGCGAGAGCCATGGGCGCTCCCGGGTGGCCTGAATTGGCCTTCTGGATCGCGTCGATCGCCAGGGTGCGGATCGTCTGGATGGAGAGCTCTTCGACGGTCATTTCCTGGAGGGAAACCGCGTCACGAACCTCCTCGGCCCGGGTATCGGGTGCGGGGGTCTTCATGCGTGTGTTCACTTCTCGTGTGTCGGTCAGGAAGCGGGGTCCCGGGCGGTCCGGGCGCTCGACGCCACCACGATACCACGGGCGAGAGCGGTGCGCACCTCCCACGGGGGGAACGAGCGGGACTCCCGGTGGGCGCTCCTCAGCGGTAGGTTCTGGCGTTGGCGACGTGCCCCCCTTTTGCCGCTGACGGCCGGGGGGTCCGACGTTGAAAGCCACGACTCGGAGACCGAACCCGGCCCCGCCGGAGCACGGTGTCCCTGGAGCCGCTGATGAGAATCGCCGAAGTCGAGCTCGACGTGCGGATACTTGCTGCGGTCCGGCGGCCGGAGGGGGTCTCGTGAGCTCGGCTCGCCGCAAGGGTGTGGTCCGGCACGACTTTTCGCTGCTCACCTCCGAAGATCTGCACTGGTTCAACGAGGGGCGACACTACCGGCTGTGGGAAAAGCTGGGCAGTCACGCCGCCGATCCAGGCGCGGGTCCAGGTGTCTTCTTCGCCGTGTGGGCCCCGTCCGCCAGGGCCGTGCAGGTCGTCGGGAATTTCAACGGCTGGCAGGGGACCGCCCACCCCCTGGCCGTGCGCGGCACCTCCGGAGTCTGGGAAGGTTTTATCCCCGGACTGGGGGTTGGCGAGCGCTACAAGTACAGGATCCAGGCCGAGGACGGGAGCTGGCGCGACAAGGCGGATCCTGTCGGTCGGTCGGCCGAGCATCCACCGGCGACGTCCTCGATGGTGTGGGAAGACGACTACGTGTGGGGAGATGACGAGTGGCGCCGGTCGATGGCCGCGCACAACGCGCTCGACCGGCCCATCGCGATCTACGAGGTGCACCTCGGGTCATGGATGCGCCCCCCGGGTGGTGGGTTCTACTCGTACCGGGAGATGGCGCATCGCCTGGCGGACCACGTGGAGAAGGCCGGGTTTACGCATGTCGAGCTCCTGCCGGTATCGGAGCACCCGTTCTACGGGTCGTGGGGTTACCAGGTCACGGGATACTTCGCTCCGACCGCCCGCTACGGCTCGCCGGCGGATCTGAAGTACCTGGTGGACCACCTGCACGGTCGGGGCATCGGCGTCCTCTTTGATTGGGTGCCGAGCCATTTCCCCGGCGACGATCACGGTCTGGCGGTGTTCGACGGCACGCACCTGTACGAGCATCAGGACCCCAAGATGGGCTTCCACCCGGACTGGAGCAGTTGGATCTTCAACTACGGCCGCCTGGAGGTCGTGAGCTTTCTCGTCAGCAGTGCGCTCTACTGGCTCGAGGTGTTCCACGCGGACGGGCTCCGGGTCGATGCGGTGGCCTCGATGCTGTACCGGGACTACTCGCGACGGGAGGGAGAATGGATTCCCAACGTGTTCGGAGGCCGGGAGAACCTCGAGGCGATCGATTTTCTGCGGGATGTGAACCGTGAAGCGTACGGAGCACACCCCGGCACGCAGACTTACGCCGAGGAGTCAACCGCCTGGCCGCGTGTTACGAGTCCAGTGGATGTCGGAGGCCTCGGTTTCGGCCTGAAGTGGGACATGGGCTGGATGAACGACACCCTGCGTTACATGGCCCTGGATCCAATTCACAGACAGTGGCATCACCACGACCTGACGTTTCGCCAGCTGTACGCATTCTCGGAGAATTTCGTCCTCCCGCTGTCGCACGACGAGGTCGTGCACGGCAAGGGATCGCTGTGGGGCCGCATGGCCGGTGACGAATGGCAGAAGTTCGCGAACCTCAGGGTGCTGTACGGGTGCATGTACGCCCAGCCGGGCAAGAAGCTGCTGTTCATGGGGGCGGAGCTCGCGCAGCGGGCGGAGTGGAACCACGACTCGGAGCTCGAGTGGGATCGACTGGAGGATCCGCTCCACGCGGGGGTCCTGCGCTGGGTAGCGGATCTCAACCGACTTTACCGGGCGGACCCGGCCCTGTACGAGCTGGATTGCGAGAGCGCCGGGTTCGAATGGGTGGCTCCGGATGACCACGAGCAGAACGTCATCAGCTTCCTGCGCTGCCGCCGGGACGGGACCTCGCCTCTGCTCGTGGTCTGCAACTTCTCGCCCCTGCCTCGAAAGAGCTATCGGGTCGGCGTGCCGTTGGGAGGCGCATGGACGGAGATCCTGAATAGCGACGCCGAAGGATACGGCGGCTCCGGGGTGGGCAACCTCGGCGAGGCGATGGCGGTAGCCCGTCCGTTCCACGGCCGCCAATGGTCGCTCGATCTCACGCTTCCGCCCCTCGCCGTGGTCTTTCTGCGAGCGGAGGGGGAGGTTCCGTGAGCGAAGCGCACGTGTGCATTCACGCACACTTCTACCAGCCTCCGCGCGAGAATCCGTGGCTCGAGGAAGTGGAGCCCGAGCCTTCGGCCCGCCCGTTTCACGATTGGAACGAGCGAATTACGGTCGAGTCCTACGTCCCCAACGGTGCTGCCCGAGTAGTGGATGGTGACGGACGCATCCGGTCGATCCGGAACAACTATGGGTCCATCAGTTTCAACTTCGGACCGACGCTCCTCGCGTGGATGGAATCGAGCGCTCCGGCGGTGCACGGAACGGTCCTCGCGGCTGACGTGGAGAGTCTCGAGCGCTTCGGCGGACATGGGTCGGCTCTCGCGCAGCCGTACCATCACATGATCATGCCGCTCGCCACACCTCGCGACCGGCGAACGCAGGTGGCATGGGGCGTATCGGATTTCAGGCACAGATTCGGACGAGCGCCCGAGGGGATGTGGCTGCCCGAAACGGCCGTTGACCTGGATACGCTCGAAGCGCTGGCCGAGCACGGAATCCGGTTCACGATCCTGGCTCCGCACCAGGCCGTCCGCGTGCGGGCGCCCGGGGGCGATTGGCAGGACCTCGAGGATTCCGGGTTGGATACCACGGTGGCGTACCGCCAGTCTCTGCCCTCCGGGCTTGAGATCGCTCTGTTCTTCTACGACGGTGCGGCTTCACGGGCGGTGGCTTTCGACAAGCTCCTGGAAGACGGAGAAGCGCTGGCTTCCTGGCTTACCGGCCTGGCGCACGAGAGTGGAACGGGCGGTCCCCGACTGGCTCACATCGCCACCGACGGGGAGACCTATGGGCACCATCATGGGCACGGAGACATGGCCCTCGCGGTGGCCCTGGAACGCTTCGAGTCGGAGCCCGGGGTCCGTCTCACCAACTACGCTCAGTTCCTGGCGGAGAACCCTCCGGTCCACGATGTAGAGATCCGCGAGAACACATCGTGGAGCTGCGCCCACGGCGTCGAGCGCTGGCGCTCGGACTGTGGCTGCTCCACGGGTGGCGAGTCTGAATGGAACCAGGCGTGGCGGGCCCCGCTGCGGGACGCGCTCGACGCTCTCTCGAACGATCTCGCCCGGGTGTTCGAGGACCGGGGCGGAGCGGTCCTCTCCGATCCGTGGAGAGCGCGTGACGCCTACATCGAAGCGATACTCGGGACCGAAGCCGAGCGGACGCGTTTCCTCGAGACGTGGTGCACGAGCCGCAGCCACGACGAGCGGACGCTGGCGCTTCGCCTCCTGGAGATGCAGCGGTGTTCGATGCTCATGCTCACCAGCTGCGGCTGGTTTTTCAACGACCTCGCCGGGATCGAGACGCGACAGATCCTGCGCTATGCCGCGCGGGCCCTGGACCTGGCGGAGTCCGTCGGGGAGGGAGGACTCAGGGAGCCGTTCCTGGCTTCCCTAGCGGAGGCCCGCGGAAACGGTCCGCAGGCGCCGAACGGAGGCGAGGTTCTGGATGCCGACAGCCGGGCGACCCGGGTCGAAGCGCTGGATCTTGCAGCGGCATGGGGCGCCCGTCTAGCGGCAGACGTTTCGGAGGCGGCCTACGAAGCGTGGCAGGTGGCGGGTACGTGGGCGACCGCCTCCGGGCCCGACGCGAGGGCGGCTGCGGGTTCGGTGGGAATCACCGACATGAGGACCGGGGAGCACCGTGTGTTCCATTGCAGGGCCCTGGCGCGCGGCCCGCACGACGTGAGGGTCCGGGTGCGGCCGGTCGGGCCCGAAGCCCTGCAGGGATGGGTGGAATTCGAGCTGGCCGATCTTCGTCCCGAAACCCGGGCGGCGATCGGAGCCGAGCGCGATGCTGCGGACCGGACGAACTCGAATTGGGATCAGGTGATCCAGGGGATTCGATCGACCCTGGATGAACTGGAAAACTCGGTATCACGGGCGGATGAGGAGCGCATCCTCGCGGAGCTCGACGCCCTCATGGGCCGGGCGGAGGCGGAAGCGATCGAACTTCCCCTGTGGGAGTTGCAGAACGGCTGGTGGCGGTGGTCGAGTCGCTCGGCAGCGTTCGGGCGAGGTGGGCTGGCGGAAGGCGTGGCTCGGCGCCTCGGGTTCGTCGGTCAAGGGCCGGCCTGAGTCAGGCCGTTCCCTCTTCGTAGGCGAGGTGTCCGCCGAACAGGACCCTGTTCGTAGCGTCCATTACGGCCGCGGCGGCGGCAGCCACGTGGGTCGTGCGAACGGGTACCGCTCCTATGTAGCGCGGACCATCGGAATCGGGATCGCGTAGCGCCACCAGGATGACGTCGGCGTCGAACGCGTGCATTTGCTTCACTCCCACCAGTCGAAACGGCGGGGTGGCTGACACCTCGGCGATCGCTTCGAGCGTGGCGAGAGCAGCCAGGCGAATCTCGATCGTCTCCGTGCCGATTCCCTCGACTTCCGCGACATGCGAGCGACCCTCGAAACGCATTTCCACGCTGACGCGCACGCGGGAGCCGGGCTGTCGCTCGGCGCGTGCCTCGACGAACCGGACCCTTTTCTCGGGGGACTGAGTCTCGGGTGCGTGGCCGGGTGCGCCCTGTGTGGCCAAGGAAACTCCTTGCCGTGGTCGCAAAACAGGATTGCTTACGATCCCAGTCCAGGCACGGACGGGATCCCGCGCAACCATACCGCGAAATGGGGCTGCGCGCCATACATCCGGCCGCCCCTCGGGGTGCGACGGGGTCCGGCGACGCCGCTGGCGGGCTGGCGACCGCCTCGCTGCGGAATCAGATTGGTCGCACGTTCCGGGCCGGGTAGCTGCCCGGAAGATCCTGCCGCCTGGCAGTCGCCGGGTGAGCCGCCGACGAGAGGAGCGGGAGGTAGTCGATGGTCAGCGATGATTGTCTGTTCTGTCGGATCATCCGTGGCGAGATCCCGGCGGACGTAGTGGCCGAAGGCGAGTCGTGGTTGGCCTTCCGGGACATCCAGCCCCAGGCGCCGGTCCACGTGCTCGTGATACCACGCCGACACGTGGACAGCGTGGACTCTCTCGATGCCGAGGACGGCCACCTGGCCGGCGAGCTCATGCTGGCCGCTGCCGAGGTCGCCCGGATCGAGGGAATCGCCGAATCAGGTTTCCGGGCCGTGACCAACGTGGGGGAACGGGCAGGACAGAGCGTCTTCCACCTTCACATACACGTCCTCGGCGGCAGGCGAATGCGATGGCCTCCGGGCTGATCCGGAGGACTGGTTGAACCGGGAGGAGTTCGAGGGGCGGGCCGAGGAGCACGCGCTCGCGGTTCTGGAGTTTCCGCGCGTTCTGGAGCGGATCGCGGTCCATGCGACGTCCGAGCCGGGACGTGCGGATGTGCTGGAACTCCGTCCGTGGCGGGAACTGGAGGCCGTGCAGGAGGCGCTCGCCACCGTGGACGAGATGATCGGTCTGGTTCTGCGCCTGGAGCGATGGTCGCCACCTCCGATCCCGGATGTCGGGCGGCTGGTCAAGACGGTCGGGGTGGAGGGTGCCGTCCTGGATGTGGACCAGCTGGCCAGTCTCCTGCACCTGCTCAGGGCCTCACGTCTGGCCCGGGCGGACCTGCGCAAGTTCCAGGAGGATCTGCCCCGGCTGGCCCGTATCGCCGATCGCATGGTCCGTCTGCCTGACGTCGAGTCGCGGCTCGACCGGTCGCTCGATCCGAATGGCGGGCTGGCCGACGCTGCCTCGGCCGATCTTGGCCGACTGCGCAAGTCTCTGCGCGGGAGTCGGTCCGCCCTGGTGCGTCGCCTCGAGCGGTATGTGAGGCAGCTGCCCGAGCGCCTCCAGGTCCCCGACGCATCAGTGACCCTGCGGGCCGGCCGCTACTGCGTGCCGGTCCGACGCGAGGGCACGTCGCTCGTCGGCGGGATCGTTCACGACGAGTCGGCGACCCACCGGACGATCTTCGTCGAGCCGCCCGAGGCGATCGAAGCCATGAACCGAATCGCGGAACTGGAGCGAGCGGAGGCTCGCGAGATCCACCGCGTTCTCAGGGAGCTGACGGGGCTCCTGCGGTCGGAGGCGGAAGCTCTGTCGGAGAGCCTCGACGCGCTCGCCCGTGCGGACAGCCTGTGTGCGCGGGCCCGCTATGCACTGGCTCATGGGGGCACCCGACCGGTCGTGACGGCTGCCGACTGGCTGCCCGGGCACGTGGCCTATCGAGCCGTCGAGGCCAGGCACCCGCTCCTCGAGACCGGCGGCGAGCCGGTAGTTCCGTTTCACCTGGACCTCCAATCAGACGAGCGCGTTCTTCTGATCAGCGGACCCAACGCCGGCGGAAAGACCGTGTTGCTCAAGGCGGTCGGCCTTCTCTCCGCCATGGCGCAGTCGGGAATAGTGCCGCCCGTCGGCGAGGGCACGCACTTTCCGCTCTTCCGGTCTTTCTACGCCATCATCGGGGATGAACAGTCCATACAGGCCTCCCTGTCCACGTTCAGCGCGCAGGTCGAGGGTCTGCGCCACATCCTCGAGGAAGCCGGCCGGGACGCTCTCATTCTGGTGGACGAGCTGGGTGGCAATACGGACCCCGCGGAGGGCGGAGCCCTTGCGGCGGCAATCCTGCTCCGCCTGGCGGGGCAGGGAGGACTCTCCGTCGTCACCACACACCTGGGCGAGCTCAAGGACCTGGCGATCCACGAGACGTCGATCGTCAACGCGTCTCTCCAGTTCGACACGGAAGCCATGCGACCCACCTTCCGGCTGCTTCGGGACCGGCCCGGGCGCAGCTATGCGCTCGAGATCGCCGGACGCCTGGGACTCCCGGAGGATGTCCTGTCGGCGGCCCGATCGAGGCTGACCAGCGGTGAGCGGCGGATCGAGGCGTTGCTGCGGGACCTGGAGGAGCGGGAGGCGGAGGTGGATCGGCTGGCGGTCGAGGCCCGGCTGGCGGCCCGGCGGACGCGTGACACGGAGCAGCGCCTGGAGGAGTCCGTGGAGCGCCTCGGGCGGCGGGAGAAGGAGATCGAGGTAGAGGCGAAGAAGAGGGCGCAGAGCTATCTGCTCGACGCGCGCCGCGCGGTAGAGGTCGAGGTCGAGCGCCTGCGGAAGACGGCCGAGGGCTCGTCGAGCGAGCAGGCCGGTGACGTGGAGCCTCTGGACGTGGCAGTGCGCGGTGCGCGTTCGCGAGTAGAGAAGCTGCTGCGAGACAGTCGCACGGCAGACGAGTCCGTGTCGCCGCCCGGACCGACCGGTCCGACTTCGCTCGTCGTCGGAGAGGGGGCCCGCTCGAGGTCGCTGTCCGTCGAAGGGGAAGTGCTCGAGATCCGAGGTGAAGAGGCGGTTCTCGAATCCGGAGGCATACGGTTCACCCTCCCGCTCAGCGACCTGGTCCACACGGGAGGCGAGCGCAAGAGCAGGACGCCGGTTGCATCCTCGCCCCTTCCGGAGATCGCTCCCGCGACGGAGGTGGACCTGCGGGGTCTACGCGTCGAGGAAGTGGAGTCGGTGCTGTGCCAGGGACTCGATGCCGCGGTGGTCAACGACGTGCCCAGCCTGCGGATCATCCACGGGAAAGGCACCGGCGCCTTGCGGGACGAGGTATCGAGGATCGTCGAGCTGGACGGGCGGGTGCGTTCCAGCCGGCCCGGAGGTTTCCAGGAAGGGGGCTCCGGCGTTACCGTAGTCGAGTTCGGGAGCCTGATCGACTGAGAGGAGGACGAGCGAGAGATTGAGGTGTGCCGCGGCTACCCCGGCGAAAGGGGCAGCGATAGCTGATGGTTAGCGACGCGCTGGTTCAGGAGATCCGGGAGCGCGCCGAAATCCTGGAGGTGTGCGGCGAGTTCGTCCAACTCAAACGATCCGGCAAGACGTACCGAGGCCCCTGTCCCCTGCATGGCGGAGAGGGGCCGAACTTCTCTGTGGACCCTGCCCGCGGGATATTCAAGTGCTTCGTTTGCGGTGAGGGCGGCGACGTCTTCTCCTTTCTCATGAAGCACCTGGGCCTCGATTTTCCGTCAGCGGTTCGGCAGGTCGCTGCCCGGGTGGGCATCGAAGTCCCGGAGGACTCCGAACATCGGGAAGACCCGTTCGCGCATCTGCGGGAGGCCACGGCGTTCGCGGAAGAGTGGTTCCGGTCCATGCTTCTGGATCCGGACATCGGCCGCTCCTGCCGCGAGTACCTGTCGGGGAGGGGAGTCGAGGCGGAGACCGCTGAGGAATACGGGCTCGGTTTCGTACCGGACGGGTGGCGTCAGCTCCGGGAGGCGGGCCACGCGCGCGGAATCAGCGACGACGATCTGCTCGAGGCCGGGCTGCTCGCAACGAGCGAGAAAGCCGACGAGCCGTACGATCGATTCCGCAAGCGAGTGATGTTCTCGATCCGCGATCTGAGGGATCGCCCGATCGCATTCGGTGGAAGAACATTGGGCGCCACCGATGAGCACACGCCGAAGTATATCAATTCCCCCGAGACTCCGATCTTCCACAAGAGCCGCACGCTGTACGGCCTGAACCGCGCGAGGCACGCCATCCGGCGGGAAGAGCACTCGCTGGTGACCGAGGGCTTCATGGATGCCCTGTCCCTGCACATAGGTGGCTTCCCGACCGCCGTCGCGCCCCTTGGAACGGCGCTCACGTCCGAGCAGGCCGATCTCCTGAAGCGGTACGCCAACCGGGTCTACCTTCTGTACGACAGTGATTCGGCCGGGCTGCGCGCGACGTTCAGGGCTGGAGACGTGTTGCTCGCCGCCGGTTGTCACCCGATGGTGGTGACCTTCCCGGACGGAGAGGATCCCGACTCCGTGATTCGGAGCGAGGGGGCGGAGGGGTTGCACCGCTATCTCGGGGACGCGGTCGACGTCCTGGAGCGCAAGCTTCAGATACTCGAGCGACAGGGCTACCTGGACAGCATCGAGGGAAAGCGTCGAGCCGTCGATGGCCTGCTCAGCACTCTCCGTTCGGTGAAGGACCCGGCGTTGCTGGACATTTACCTCGGGCGTGCGGCCGAGCGTACGGGTGTGCGGCGCGACACGCTGGTCAGCGAGGTCGCTCGTGAGCGAATGGTGCCGCGAGCCCGGCCGGGGACCGTCGGACGAGGCGGGCGCGAGACCGTTTCGCAAGCGGAGGAGGGGCCGGCACGCGTGGATCCAGTGGAGCGCTTTCTCATGCTTCTACTGGCCAGGGACCGGGACCTCCTGGAGGTCGCCGTAGAGAGCGGACTGGAGGATCGGCACTTTCGTGACGACTCCCTCCGACGCATCTACCGGTCTCTCCGGGTGTCGGGGGTCGGCGAGCTCGCGCTCACCGACGAGGTGTCTCCGCTGTGGAGCGAGTTGCAGGATGACGATACGGAGGTCGTGCATCCTCGTGAGGCGTTCGAGGAGACGGTTCGCCGGATTGCCCACCGGGCCAAGCTGGATCGCCTGGCGCAGATCGACCGGGAGCTGGACCTGGCGGAGGAAGATCAGGCGAGGCGCCTGCTCGTGGAGAAGCAGCAAGTGGCGCGAGAGCTCAGGGGAGCCGGCGTTCCCTTGAGCTTCATGAGACGATATTCGGAAAAGGCTCGCACCTGAGGGCCGAACCACGCTATTCGCGGAAGACAGGGGGGACATGGAAGGCAACACGGTGGAGAGTCTTCTCCAGCTTCAGGAAATGGATGCGCTGATCGGGGACAGGCAGCGAAGGATCTCTGCTCTGCGGGCCGAATCCGAGCGGCTGGTCAGCGAGCTGGAGACATTGGAGAAAGACACGGTGGCGCTCAAGGGGCGTCTCGAGTCGGCCGACGCCGAACTCCGGCACACCGAGCGGACCGTGCAGGCCGGTCGGGCGACGCTCAAACGGCTGCAGGCGCGTGCACAGGAAGTCCACAACATGAGGGAACACGCGGCTGCACGGGCCGAGGTGGATGCCGCGAGGCAGAACCTCGAGGCGGCCGAGGATGATCTCCTGGACGCGATGCAGGATCAGGAGACGGCCCGTTCGGCGCTGACCGACCTCGAGGGGGATATCGCGAGCCGTCAGGAGGAGTACGGGGACCGCCTCGGCGAGCTGGACGAAGAGCGCCGGCGTCTGGAAGAGGAGATCGCGATCGATCTCGACAAACGGAGCAACCGGGCGCTGCGGATCGATGAGCGGGCCCGAAGTCTGTACGATACCGTGCGCAGGGGAAGGGCGGACAGCCCACTGGCTCCGTTGGTGGATGGTGTCTGCGGCCATTGCTACACGGCGATTCCGCTTCAGACGCAGCAGGTGATCCGAGCAGGGCGAGTGCTGGTCGTATGCGAGACCTGCGGCGTCATCCTCCATATCGCGGATTGACCTCCCGCGGCCGGGATCCTGGAACGCATTCCAGGACCCTCGTGTGGAAGGTGGTGCCGTGAGTCGCAGCCGCGCGGGTGCGCGCCGCTGGATCATGCCGCTTCCGCTTCCGGAAGATCAGGTCACGGCCCTGGCCGGGACGCTGGGGCTGCCCGGTGATGTGTGCCGTGTGCTCCTGCGGCGCGGCGTGGAATCGACGGACGAGGCGCGCGCATTCCTGCGTCCTCATCTCGCCGCCGTTCATTCTCCGTGGGAGCTTCCGGACATGGACCGGGCGGTAGAGCGTATCCAGCGGGCCCTGTCGAGCGGCGAGACGATCCTGGTCCACGGAGACTACGACGCCGACGGGATGTCTGCCGCGGCGCTGCTGACCCTGGGTCTGCGGGAGATCGGAGGGAGGGCCGAGGCCTTCGTTCCACACAGGACGCGCGATGGCTACGACCTTTCCGCTCCGGGGCTCCATAAGGCAGCGGAGCTCGGGGCGTCGCTGATCGTGACCGCAGACTGCGGCGTGACGGCGACGGATGCGGTCCTCGAGGCAGCGTCGATGGGGATCGACGTCGTCGTCACGGACCACCACAGGCCGGGGAGCGCCATACCCGCGGCCGTGGCCGTCGTGGACCCGATGCTGCCGACCAGCCGCTATCCGTTCCGCGACCTCGCAGGTGTGGGCGTCGCTTTCAAGCTCCTGTCCGGACTGTACGAGAAAGCAGGCGTCGAGTCTCCGCGTCTGAATCAGCACCTGGACCTGGTGGCCCTCGGCACGGTGGCCGACCAGATGCCGCTGACCGGTGAGAATCGAATTCTCGTACGTGCCGGCCTGCGTGTGCTCGAACGCACCCGGAAGCCCGGGCTTCGCTCGCTGCTGACCAACGCCGGGATCGAGGCGGATCGTGGTATTGAAGCCGAGGACATTTCGTTCCGGATTGCCCCGCGGCTCAACTCCGTGGGCCGGATGGCCGAGGCGGACACGGGGCTGCAGCTCCTTCTCTCGAGCGATCCCCACGAGTCTCGGCGCCTGGCGGATCATCTGGAGCGCCAGAACGCAGAACGCCGGCTGACGGATACGAGGGTATACGAGGACGCGAAGAAGCAGCTCCGAACACGCCTTCGGAAAGAGGACCGTGCCGTGGTCCTGTGGGGAGACGACTGGCACCCGGGGGTGATCGGGATCGTGGCTTCCCGCCTCGTGGAAAGCTGCCACCGGCCTTCGATAGTCATTTCCTTCGACGGCGATGTCGGGCGGGGCTCGGGCAGGTCGATCGAAGGGTTCCACCTGTTCAACGCCCTCCAGGAATGCGAGCCCATGCTTGAGCGATTCGGCGGGCATCGAATGGCCGCGGGCCTCACGGTGCGGAGGGAGCGGGTAGAGGAGCTGGCGGCGCGCCTCCGCCATCTGGCTCAGCGCGATTTGTGGGATCGAGAGCCGGTGCAGGAGCTGCGCCTGGACCTGGAGGTGTCGCTGAACCGGGTCGGGTCAGAGCTCCTTCGGTGGCTTGGCCACCTGGCTCCGTTCGGTTCCGGGAACCCGAGCCCGGTCCTCCTGGTGCGCGGCGTGGAGCTGGATCGGGTGGAACGGGTCGGCAACGATGGGGGACACCTCAAGTTTCAGCTGGTGGGGGAAGACCAGAGAGTGCCGGCGATCGGCTTCGGCATGGGTCGCCGCCTCAGGGAAGCTCGATCTGCGGGGCAGGCGGACGTCGCGCTCGAGATCGCGGAGAACAGTTGGAACGGACGGCGTGAGGTGCAGGCGCGCGTGATGGACTTTCGGCCGGCCGGGTCGTGAGCCTGCGGATCATTGCCGGCGAGCTGCGTGGTCGCCGCATCCGCGCGCCGGCCGGCCGCTCGACGCGCCCGACACGCGAGGCCGTGCGGGAGGCATGGTTCAGTGTCCTCGGGGATCGAATCGTGGACAGCCAGGTGCTGGACCTGTTTGCCGGTTCGGGGGCCCTCGGCCTCGAGGCTCTGTCCAGGGGCGCCGCCCGGGTATGTTTCGTCGAGTCGAATCGGGATGTTCTCGCGGTGTTGAAGGGGAATATCGAGACGCTCGGGGTCGGTCAGCGGACTGAAGTGCGAGCCGCCGACGCTCACCGTGTGGTCGCGGGCATGACCCGTGACGCTGCGACCGACTGGGACATCGCACTTGCTGACCCGCCATACTCGGGCGATGCAGCCATGCGGCTCGTCTCGACCTTCGGTCGCGCACCTTTCGCGAGTATCCTGTGTGTGGAACACGCTTCCGGCGTACATTTCCCGAGCGCGCCTTACTGGCAGCGGCGCTACGGAGAGACCGTCCTGTCGATCTTCCTGGATCCGACCGAAGGAGCCATTCATGGATGACGAGCGAATCGCCATCTACCCGGGATCATTCGATCCACTGACTCTCGGGCACGACGACATCATCCGGCGCAGCCTGAGACTCGTAGACCGGGTTCTGGTGGCGATCGCGGCGAGCGCCACGCATGTGAAGGACCCGACTTTCTCGCTGGACGATCGCGTCACGCTCATGCGAGAGGTTTACGCGGACGAGCCGAGGGTGGAGATCGTCTGCTTCGAGGGGCTCCTGGTGGACTTCGCGCGTCGAAGCGGCGCGCGCCTGATCGTCCGCGGGCTCCGGGCCGTGAGCGACTTCGAGTACGAGTTTCAGATGGCACTGATGAACCGGTCGCTGTGGCCCGAGATAGAGGTGATCTTCATGGCTCCCGCCAGCAGCTACACCTTCCTCAGCTCTTCGTTGGTCCGCGAGGTGGCCCGACTCGGAGGCGACGTTTCGGACTTCGTGCCAACGGAGGTGCTCAGGGCGCTCGCCAGGATCTACGGGACGACGGTGACGGGCGAGTGAGCTTTCTCGCCAATCTCCGGGAGCGGGCGGCTGGTACCGGCGCCCGGATCGGGTTTCCCGAAGCGGCCGAATCGAGGACAGGCGCTGCGATCCGGCGCCTGGCCGAGGAGGGGGCGATCCGGCCCGTGGTCGTCGAATCGGCAGCTGGGCTCGACGACGGGTTGGTCGAGGCCGGGGCCGAGGTCCTGGATCCGTATGCACCGGGCAGGCGAGGTGAGGTGATCGACCTGCTTCCCGAGCTCAGCGCGGGAGGGCCCGTCGACACGCTGCGCTTCGCGGTCGCCCAGCTCTCGAGAGGGAGCCTGGACGGAGTCGTCGCCGGAGCGAAGACCTCCACCGCCGATGTGCTGCGAGCGGGCCTGCGCATCCTGGGGACGGCTCCCGGCATAAGCACGGTATCGAGTTCCTTCTACATGGTGCCCCAGCAAGGTAGCCCGGATGACGTGCTTACCTTTACGGATCCGGCCGTCGTTCCGAGCCCCACTGCAGAGCAGCTGGCTGAGATCGCCGAATCCGCGTGCAGGGCGCGACGTCTGGTGGTGGGAGACGAGCCCAGGGTGGCATTTCTCTCGTATTCCACCCTCGGATCTGCTGACGGCGACTCGGTCAGGACGGTCCGGGATGGCCTGCGTCAGTTTCGTGAGCGCGCGCCCGACGTCATCTGTGACGGCGAACTGCAAGTGGATGCGGCGCTGGTGCCTGACGTGGCGCGGAGAAAGGCTCCCGGGTCCGGCGTTGCCGGGCGCGCGAACGTTCTGGTGTTTCCGTGCCTGGACGCCGGCAACATAGGCTACAAGCTGGTGCAGCGGATGGCGGGGGCCCACGCCCTGGGGCCCATCCTCCAGGGACTCGCCCGGCCGCTCAACGACCTGTCGCGTGGAGCGTCAACAGATGACATCGTACATGTGGCGTACATCACGGCATTGCTATCGGCAGCGCCGCAATGGCCGAACCATGGATCACCCTGAAGGCAGAGGGCTGCAATGTTTTCGATCACCGAAATGAATGGTGTCACGATCGTGGAAGTCGGCGGCGAGCTGATCGTGGGCAACCGCCACGAGCTCAAGGAAACGGTGCTCGGACGACTGGAAGCCGGCGACCGTCGGTTTCTGATCGACTTTACGAGCTCCAGTTACATTGACTCGAGCGGCCTGGGAGTGCTCGTGAGCCTGTCCAAGAAGATCCGGGAGTCGGGTGGCGCGCTGCGTCTCGCGGGCCTGAACGAAGATCTTCGGACGCTGTTCGAGCTCACGAAGCTGGACACGCTATTCCAGATTGCGGACACCCGCGCTCGGGCGATCGGCGAGTTCTGAGCCGTGCCCGGTTCTCCAGCCACGGCCCTCATTTGCTCCGGACGCCCCGAGGTGGCCGAGAGCCTGTATGCCGAACTGCGCCCCCTGGGCGCGTCTTGCTCCGTTGCCTCGGACCGCACCGAATGGCCCGAGAGCGCGCCCGGTATAGTCTTCATCGATCTGGCGGATATCGGACAGTCGGTGCGCGACGCCCGGCTCGCGTTTGGCAGAGACACTGAACTCGTGGCTATCGTCGATAACGTGTCGGTAGGAGGCCTGATCCCGGCTCTGGCCGCCGGCTGCGGCGATTATCTCTTTTACCCCATCAACGCGGACGAGCTGCGCCTGAAGTGGGCCAGGCACGTCGCCGGTGAAGGCGGAACCCGGGCGAGGCGCCCGGGCGGCCTGACGGGCAATCTTCAGTTCGAGTTTCCTTCCAGCGTGCGGTTCGTGCGAGAGGTGGTAGCCGAGGTCGTCGAGGCGTGCGAACGCCTGGCGTTCTCGGGATCGCGAGCTACCCTCAACCTGCGGATTGCCGTGGGCGAGGCTCTTTCCAATGCCATTCTGTACGGAAATCGGGAGAATCCGGAGAAGCTGGTCCGGGTGCTGGCGGAGCTCAGACCGGGCTCCGCGAAGGTCACCGTCACCGACGAGGGCCCGGGATTCGACCCACAGTCGGTGCTGGATCCGACGCGCCCCGAGAACCGTGAGCGGAGCCACGGCCGGGGTCTGTTCCTGCTGAGGTCCCTGGCAGACGACGTCCGGTTCAACGAGCGCGGTAACTCCATCACCCTGACCCTGAGGGACTGAGGCGATGGAAGCCGAGTATGAAGCGAATCCTGAGCCCGCAGGAGTGACGGAGTCCAATTCGGATCCGGCGGGCAGCGGGTTGGCTGACGTCCAGGGGCCTCTCCGCAGTGACCGCCTGGAGGAGTACCTGGCTGCCTGCCACCGTCTGACCGGGGTCAGGTTCCGCCTCGTGATCGAATCCGATGCTGGAGCGGTGACGGCACATGACTCCCTGGGCGATTCTCCCGGCGCTGCGTTCACCGAATCCACCTGGCCGATCATGCCTTCCGTGCGCATCAGGTTGGCGACCGCCCCGGTCACGAGTGACGAAGATCGACGGCACGTGGCGCTGCTCCGCGAATCGGCCAGCCGGCTCGTGGCGTCGGAAACGGAAGCCCGGTTCTTCTCGGCCGAGCTCACAGATCGGTACGAGGAACTCGATCTGCTGACGTCCGTTGGAGAAACACTCGGGTCTGTCATTCACCTGGAGCGGGCAGCAGGCCGGCTGCTCGACCGACTGGCCCACGTCCTTACCGCGGACCGTGCTTCGGTCTGGGTGCAGGAGAGCGACTCGAAACTGCGCCGACTCGCTGTCGGCGGAAGTGCGGCGCCGATACTGGCCGCACCTCCCTCGCCCGACAACGACGAGTGGGTCGACAGGGCGCTGCGCTTGCAGGTGTCCCAGGTTCGCCCGAGCCGGGGGCGCGCCGCAGGCGAGGGAGACCGCACGTTCCTCGCGGTGCCGCTCAGGCACTCGGCGCTTCATGGCAGCACGCTTCCCGTCGGAGTCCTCTCGGCCCGGGGCGCAGAGACCAGGAAGACCTTCTCCCAGGCGGACGCGAATCTGGCCGCAACGGTGGCGGCTCACCTGGCGGCCGCGATCGAGAACGACAGGCTGGTGCGAGAGAGCCTGGTGCAGGAACGGATGCTGGTGGAGCTGGAACTCGCGCATCATCTGCAAATGAAGCTCCTGCCCGACCTGGGTGACTTCGCCGGTGTGGCAGATGTGGCCGGCAGGTGCGAGCCCGCTGAGTCGGTCGGCGGAGACTTCTACCACCTGTTCCGACTGCCCGGAAATCGACTCGGCGTGATGCTCGGAGACGTGAGCTCGCACGGGTATTCCGCCGGACTGATCATGGCCCTGACTATGAGCGCGGCGTCCATTACGGTTCGCGAAAGAGAGGATCCGGCCGAGGTCCTGCGCGGCATTCACCATGAACTGGTGCGCAAGCTCGAATCCACCGAGATGTATATGACTCTGTGCTACGCCGTGGTGGATCCCGCGGCCGGGCGTCTGCACTATGCGAACGCCGGACATCCGCATGCGTTTCGCGTAAACTCGACCGGTGTGCAGCGTCTCGAGGCGCTGAACCCGCCTCTCGGTATAGCTGAGTTCGACGCCTATTCGCGGCGGGAGGTGGAGTGGACGCAGGGCGAGGACATGCTTCTCATGTTCACCGACGGAATCAGCGAGTGCCTCGAGAGCGATCGGATGTGGTCCGATGAGCGTCTGACCAGGATGGCCATGGAGCGATCCAGGGCCAGCGCTCAGGAAGTGCTGGACCGGGTGTTCGAGCTGGCGCAGCCGCCCGGTGGCATGGCCGCTGACGATCGCACGGCTCTGGTGGTCAAGTAGTCCATGGTTCGAGCCAAGCGGTCCCTGAGTCAGAATTTCCTGATCGACCACAACATCCGACGCAAGATCGTCGCGGGCCTCGGAGCTGGACCGGACGACACGGTGCTCGAGGTCGGGCCAGGGCATGGTGAACTCACAGATCTGCTGGCAGGCAGCGTCGCTCGATTGGTGCTCGTCGAGAAGGACGATCAGTTGGCCGCGGACCTGGCACATCGTTTCGAGGACCGCGACGAAGTTCGCGTGGTTCACGGAGACGCGCTCGAGGTCGACCTCGCGGAGCTTCTCGGATCGGCCGGGGGTCTGCTGATCTCCAACGTGCCCTACGGGATCACGTCGCCGCTCATCTTCCAATTTCTCGAGATGGACCCGATGCCGCGGCGGATGATCCTGCTGGTGCAGCGCGAAGTGGCCGAGCGCATCGCCGCCAGCGAGGGAAGCAAGGTCTACGGAGCGTTGTCCATCGGAGTTCAAGCCCGCGCCACCGTGCGGATCGTATTTCGGGTTGGCCGGCGCGCCTTCCGTCCCATTCCCGATGTCGATTCGGCCGTGATCGTGGTCGAGCCGAGGCCGGACGCGGTTGGGAGGGAAAGGCAGGAGGACCTTCGCGTTCTCACGCGGGTGGCGTTCTCACGCCGCCGCAAACAGCTGGGACGGATTCTCAGGTCGGCCCCGGAGTACGACCTGGCGGCTGACGCCATCGAGAGCATACTGGAAGCCGAGGGAGTGGACCCACGGGCGCGTCCCGAGACGCTCACGCCGGATCAGTTCGTGGACCTGGCGTCCCGCCTGGCCGGGGCGAGTTGAGAAGACTCGTAGAGTCACCTATGTTCTTGTGATCTCTTTCACAAACGAGACCATGGCACGCAAGATTTCTGACTCGACCGTACGGCGCCTGTCACGATATCTGCGTCGGCTCAGGGCGCTTGACCGCCGGGAGCAAGAGGTCGTTTCGAGCCGTGAGCTGGCGGCGTCCACCGGCACGACCGCCGCGCAGGTGCGGAAGGATCTCAGTCACTTCGGGTCGTTCGGCAAGCGCGGGCAGGGGTACGCCGTCCATGACCTGCGGGTGCAGCTCGAGGAGATCCTCGGGTTGACCAATCGCTGGAGCGTCGCCGTGCTCGGCGTCGGAAAAATCGGCTCCGCTCTTCTGGGCTACGGGTTCTTCACTCAGAGGGGATTCGACGTCGCGGCTGCCTTCGACGTAGACCCGGCCAAGCTCGGACTCGAGCTGGGAGGGATCCGTATTCAGCCGTTGAGCGAACTCGAGCAGACGTTCGCGGATCGCGGGGTATCCATCGCGATCATCGCCACGCCTGTCGAGGCGGCCCAGGAGATGGCCACTCGGGCCGTGCGGGCCGGCGCGAGCGCGGTTCTCAACTTCGCTCCAGTCAAGCTCGATGTGCCTCGCGGCGTGGCGATGCGCGAGATGGACGTGACGCTGGAGCTCGAAGGCCTGTGCTACATGGTGACGGCGGCAGGGCGGGCAGCTGACCGGCTGGCGGACGACATCGAATGATCGGCGTCCACAACGAGATCGGTCGGCTGAGGACGGTCATCTGCCACACGCCGGGGCCCGAGCTCGCGGTGGTGACGCCCGGAAATCGCGCGGACTACCTGTTCGACGACATTCTGGATCTCCAGTTCGCGCGGCGCGAGCACAGTCGGTTCGCAGCGATTCTCTCCAGGTTCGCCGAGGTACACGAGATCGCTGATCTCCTGGCCGATGTCCTTCGCGTCCCCGAGGCCAGGGACTACCTGCTCGACCAGTCCGATGGTGCCCTCGGGACCCGGGCGGGCGGGGCCAAGCCGGAGGAGATCGCGCGTCTGTTCATCGAGGGGGAAGAGACCTCGGGCGGCGTCCTGGCTCGACTCGTCAACGAGGCCGGGTATACGCTTCCACCTCTCCCGAACATGTTCTTCACCCGGGATGCCGCGGCCGTGATCGGGGACCGTGTGATGGTGGCCTCGATGAAGCACGAGGTGCGGTGGAGCGAGGAGATTCTCGCCTGGACTCTGTTCCGGACGCACCCGGAGTTGGCCAACTCCGGGATTCTGTTCGACGGGGCGCACGAGCGGAGGCTCAACGTGCGGGTCGAGGGGGGAGACGTGCACGTGCTCCGTCGGGATCTGCTGGCCGTGGGAATGTCTGAACGCACGACGGCTGCGGGCATCGACGCCCTGGCCGAGGAGGTGTTCCGGAAGACGGAAATCACCGACATCGTGGTCGTTCTCATGCCGGAGCACAGAGCCGCGATCCACCTGGACATGATCTTCACGATGCTGGACCGTGACCTGTGCTGCGTCTTCCCACCCTACTTCACGGGACCCACCCGCCTGCCGGTGCTCCAGATCCGAAAGGGGACCGCTGGAGTGAGCGAGGCCCCCAGCCTGTTCGGGGCGCTCAAGGACCTGGATTTGCCCCTGGCGCCGATCCCATGCGGTGGTAACCGGCGCACCATGCAGGAGCGCGAACAATGGGCCAGCGGATGCAACTTCTTCGCGGTCGGGCCTGGTCAGGTGCTCGCGTACGATCGCAATGAGCATACGCTTCAAGCGTTACATGAAGAAGGCGGATTCAAGATAGTACGTAGTGTTGACTTCCTTACGGGCGACGTGGAGCTGGAAGCCGACGAGCGATTCGTTGTCGGCTTCGAGGGATCGGAGCTGGTGCGGGGGGGCGGAGGTCCCCGCTGCATGACGATGCCGATCCTGAGAGACGAACTGTGAGTACGGAGGGTCTCCGCTTCACTCATCACACTCCCCTCGTCCAGCGTGCCCTGGAGACGGTGAGCCGGGAGCCAATCGAGACCCCCGCGCTGGCACGGGAGGTGTTTGGCCTGATGCAGGCTCCTCCTGGACTCGCGTCACGGCTGGTGTTCGATCTGCTCGGCGAGGACGGGCGTTTCAGCGTCGATGCGGAAGGCGTGTGGCGGCTGGTCGAACAGCCGGTCTTCAACGGTCGCATGAAACTGTCCCACACGAGGTTCGCGGTCGTCGATGTGGAGACCACCGGCAGCTCCCCCGCCAGGGGGGCGCGGATCGTCGAGTACTCGGCCGTATTCGTGGAGGATGGAGAGATCCGCGGCGAATACACGACGCTGGTGAATCCGGAGGCGTGGATCCCGCGCTGGGTGACTCGACTGACCGGGATCGAGCCTGAGATGGTGGAGCGGGCTCCCCGCTTCCGGGACATCGTGCGGAGCGTGCGAGAGTCTCTCGAGGGCAGGGTCTTCGTGGCCCACAACGTAGGCTTCGACTGGCGATTCGTGGCGGAGGAGCTGCGGATGGCGGACTCGGTAATGCCGGAGGGGCCTCGGCTGTGCACAGTGCGGATGGCCCGTCGGGTCGTTCCGGGACTGCGCCGCCGGGGGTTGGACTCACTGTCGCGCTACTATGGCGTGAGCATCGTCAACCGGCACCGTGCCGGCGATGATGCTCGGGCCACGGCGATGATCCTCCTTCGCATGCTCGAGGCTGCGGATCGGCAGGGCATCGTTTACTGGGATCAGCTGGAGGACTGGGTCGGCGGAAGACCGGTCCCGCCGGGTCCGCCGGCGGACTCCATGGAGGGGTGGAGTGCCTGAATCGATGCAGCTCGAGGGGGACCGGGCACGGGTCAGGCCGGTCGATGGGGGCTCCCTGTGGCTCGATGGCGGGGCGATGTTCGGGGTGGTCCCCAAGCCCCTGTGGGCTCGGCGGACTCCCGCCGACGATCGGAACCGCATCCCGCTCGCGATGCGGTGCCTGCTCGTGGAGACCGACGAGGCCACCGTGTTGATCGATACGGGACTGGGCAGCAAGGAGAGCGACAAGTTCAAGTCGATATATGGCGTGTCCAACGAGGGCGATCCGACACGCCTGGAGTCCTCTCTCGGCGCGCTGGGGCTGGAGCCCGAAGATATCGATTTCGTGGTAGCGACTCATCTGCATTTCGATCACGCGGGCGGTGGTACCGTTCGCGACCCGGAGGGGACCATTCGGCCGTCCTTCCCAAACGCACGATACGTGGTCAATCGCGGAGAGTACGCGTTCGCGCGCCTCGAGAACGAGAGAGTCCGGGCCAGCTACATGCCCGAGAACTTCGAACCCCTCGCCGCGGCGGGGTGCCTGGAGCTGGTCGCCGGGGACACGGAGGTGGTACCGGGTATTCGGCTGGTACACTCACCCGGGCACACTCCGCATCACCAGTCGGTCCGAATCGACCTCGGAGGCGAAGTACTCCTGTACCTGGCCGATCTGGTCCCGACGACGGCGCACCTCCCCTTGCCGTGGATCATGGGCTATGACGTGGAGCCGATGGTCACGCTCGAGAGCAAGCGGGTCCTGCTGACCCGGGCAGCCGAGGAGGGGTTGCTGCTGGCCTTCGAGCATGATCCGTTCGTCGCCTGGGGGCGGGCCGTAGCTCCGCCAGGTGGCGGAGTCGGTTGCGCTCTGACGGACGTGCAGGAGAACGCGATCGTGCCGGAAGCGGTGCGGGGCGAACACACGGGCCTGGTTCGATGACGGCGGGTCTCTGCACGCCCTCGCCGGGCGGACCCAACCAGGAGGAGACAGGATGAGACGAATCGCGATCGGGACACTGATAGTGGCGCTGCTGCTGGGCGGATTCGCGACGCCAGTTCTGGCGCAGAACGCGGAAGACGAGGTGCAGGCCGTGGTGGACGCCCTGTTCGACGCGATGCGGACGGCGGATTCGGCGGCCGTCCGGGAGCTGTTTCACCCGGAGATGAGCAAGATGGCGAGCTCAGGCGTTCGGGACGGCGAGGCCGGGGTCGGCTTCGGAGCGATCGACGGGTTCGTGAAGACCGTGGGAGAGGCCGAGCCGGGCGCGTTTGACGAGAGAATAGGTCCCGCCGAGATCCGGATCGATGACAATCTCGCAACAGTCATTACCCCCTACGCTTTTCATTACAACGGCAACCTGTCGCATTGCGGCGTGAACGTGTTCCTGATCGCCAGGGTGGGAGAAGCCTGGCAAATCGTGGGACTGGCGGACACGCGGCGCGGGCAGGGATGCGAGGAGTGGCTGAAATGAGCGATATGGAGCGGAAGGCCGTGATCGTTGGTGCGGCCAGGCTGCCGACCGGGAGGTTTCTCGGCGGACTCTCGCGGCTCACCGCGGCAGAGCTGGGCGCTCGGGCGATCGTCGGCGTCGTCGAGCGATCGGGGGTGAAGCCGGCGGACATCCAGGAAGTCATCATGGGCAACGTCGTGCAGGCCGGCGTGGGTCAGGCCCCGGCCCGGCAGGCGGCCATCGGCGCGGGACTGCCTGACGAGATACCCGCCATGACGATCAACAAGGTGTGCGGCTCGGGCCTCAAAGCTGTGATGCTCGCCTCTCAGGCTATCCGGGCGGGCGACCAGCAGGTGGCCGTCGCCGGGGGGATGGAGTCCATGTCCAACGCGCCGTACCTAGTGCAGGGGTATCGAGGGGGCGTCAAATTCGGCGATCGCTCGCTGGTCGACGCCCTGATCCATGACGGCCTCTGGTGTTCGTTCGGCCACTGCCACATGGGAGGACACGCGGAGTACACGGCGATGAAGGCGGACGTTAGCCGGGCGGACCAGGACCAATTCGCTTACGAGAGCCACATGAAGGCCGTCTCGGCCATCGACGGTGGAGAGTTTGAGGCGGAGGTCATACCGGTGGAGATCGCAGGTCGTAAGGGCACGACGGTAGTCGATACGGACGAGCCCCCCCGGCGTGACACCACGGTGGAAGCTCTGGGAAAGCTGCGGCCGGCGTTTGGTGGCGACGCGCCGCCCGAGGTGGAAGAGCACTCGGTGACGGCAGGGAACGCTCCGGGCTTGAACGACGGAGCGGCTGCTCTTGTCGTTACGTCAGAGGCTTACGCACGGGCCAACGGTCTGGACATCCTCGGTCGAATCACGGCATATTCGGTCGGTGCGACAGCCCCGCGAGACCTGTTTTTCGCGCCGGTGGACGCGGTCCAACGGCTGATGGTCCTCGAAGGCACCACGATCGATGACTACGGCCTGATCGAAGCCAACGAGGCATTCGCAGTGCAGGCGATCGCGGACGCGAGAGCGCTCGAGATGGATATGGATCGGGTCAACGTCCGGGGTGGCGCCATAGCCCTCGGACATCCGATAGGCGCTTCCGGGGCCAAGATACTGACGACTCTCCTGTACGCGATGCGCGACAGGGATGTGGACAAGGGCCTCGCCACTCTGTGCCTGGGAGGCGGAAACGCGGTGGCCCTCAGCGTGGAGAGAGTATGAGTCGAGAGGCAGCACGTTCCGTCCATACGCCGGTCACCGGGGCCGCGACACGCGCGCCCGGGGTCGTCCTGGGAATCATCGGTTTCGCGCTGCTGACGGCCGTCGCCGCTCGGCTGAGCGTGCCGCTGCCCGGCACGGCGGTTCCGATGACCATGCAGCCGGTGGCCGTTCTGCTCGCGGGCGCCCTGCTCGGGTCGCGGGCCGGAGCGGCGAGCCAGGTCGCCTATCTGGCCGCGGGCCTGATCGGCCTGCCCGTCTTCGCGGCAGGTGGGGGTGCGGCGTACCTCCTGGGACCCACCGGCGGGTACCTGCTGGCGTTTCCTGTCGCCGCCGCGATCTCCGGGATGGCCCACTCCGGGGCTCGGAAGTGGTTCAGTGCGGCGCTGTGGCTGGGGCTGGCGCTCGGTGTGATCCATCTCGGTGGCCTCGCCTGGCTGGGCATCTTGGGAGGAAGCGACCTGATCGCGTCGACGGGCGTGCGCCCCTTCCTGTTGGGCGACGCTCTCAAGGTGCTTCTGGTGCTGGCGGTCGTGCGCTGGAGCCGGGCGCGCCGCGCCGACTGAGCGTTGCGCCGTGTGGTCTCGGGAGGTGACGGCGGGAGCGTAGGATAGGGCAGCGCGCGTGGCGGCACTGCTCGCCACTTGGGTCATGATGTCCGGCGTGGAGTCGAGAGCGCCCGCTTCCCTCGGCCTCGCCTCGACGTCTGGAGCCGTGCGGGACTTCATGTGGGGCCTCAGTTTCGGTCTTGTCCTTGGAATCGCAGTCGTCGGGACCACGGCGCTGGCGCGGTAGCCATCTCTTTCGCGCACGGGTCGACCGGGGGGGCGACTTCCGGTCCGATGCGCTATATGACTGTCTTATTGACTCTTGCGGCGCTCGTCGAACAGTTCGCAATCAGAGGCCGTCCGTTTCAGATGGTCGCGCGGTCGCGGTCCGGCGGTGGCGATCGGTGCTACGGCGCTGGTCTTCGCAGGCCTCCGAGGGGGCAAAACCGGTGGTCGGGTGGGTGGCAACCGGCAACACCCTGCTGGCCGGGATCTTGCTTGGATTCTTGCACTGGAAGACGTTGCGTTTGGCAGTCGCGGCTGACCGACCAACCAAGTGGACTGGCGGTGAGTACGGCCCGGAGGGTGGCCTGCTGCTCACCCTGGCAAAGCTCGCTGGGATCGCCTGGACAGCACGAACCCCCCGTCTGTCCCGGGATCCGGCCGTCCTGGCTCTTGGACCAATGATCGGAACGGTGGACCCGGGCAGCCCGAGTCGATGGGACTCGGACGCGCGGCGAATCGAATCGGAGGGAGCATGAATACCGGTCAACTGAAGGCGATGGGGGTGGTGGGCGCCGGGACAATGGGCAACGGCATCGCGCACGTGTTCGCGCTCGCGGGGATCGACGTGATCCTGGTGGACGCGGTCCCCGAGGCCCTGGAGCGCGCCCGCGCGGGCATCGAAAAGAACCTCAGCCGGCAACTGGCGAAGAACCGAATTGAAGCCGCGGATGCGCGAGCGGCCCTCGAGCGCGTCGAAACCAAGACGGATCTCGATTCACTGGGTTCCGTTCCGCTGGTGGTGGAAGCGGTCCCCGAGAACCGTGACCTGAAGCTCGAGATCTTCGGTAGCCTCGACGAGTTGTGCGACGAGCAAACGGTCCTCGCTTCGAACACTAGCTCCATCTCGATCACCGAGATCGCGGGGTCGGTGCGCCGGCCACAGCGATTCATTGGCATGCACTTCATGAATCCGGTGCCGATGATGCAGCTGGTGGAGGTGATCCGGGGCCTGGAAACGGATGACGAGACTACGGAATTCACCGTGGCGCTGTGTCGGCGGGTGGGGAAGACCCCCGTCGAGGTCAACGATTTCCCGGGGTTCGTCTCCAACCGGATCCTCATGCCGATGATAAACGAAGCGGTGTACTGCCTGATGGAGGGCGTCGCTGAGCCCGAGGCGATCGACACCGTGATGAAGCTCGGCATGAACCATCCGATGGGCCCGCTGGCTCTGGCGGACCTCATTGGCCTCGACACGTGCCTGTTCATCATGCAGGTCCTCCACAGAGACCTTGGCGACGACAAGTACCGGCCGTGCCCGCTCCTCTCCAAGTACGTGGCCGCCGGTCGGCTGGGCCGAAAGAGCGGGCGGGGATTCTACGGGTACGGCGATGCGTAGGTCTCACGCCGGGGCGCGGCTCAGCGAGGAGCAGCGCGAGATCCTGCTTCTGGCCCGGACGTTCGCTCGGAATGAGTTGCGACCGGGCGCCGGGTCGCGCGACGCGAACGAAGACTCGTTCGACCTGCGGCCGGTCCAGATGCTCGGGGAGCTGGGTTTCCTCGGCATGCTCATTCCGGAGGAGTTCGACGGACTGGGCCTCGACATGCTGACATACCTCTACGTGCTCGAAGAGATCGCCTGGGGGGACGCTTCGGTGGCCGTGTCGATGAGCGTCCACAATTCGCTCCCAACGCAGACGCTGCTTCGCCACGGAACCGATGAACAGAAAGAGCGCTGGCTGAACCCCATGGCCCGCGGGGAGCTTCTCGGCGCGTTCTCACTATCCGAGGCGGACGCCGGAAGCGACGCGGCGGCGATCACGGCGCAGGCCACGCGCGATGGTGACGGATGGCGGCTGAACGGTTCCAAGATGTGGGTCACCAACGGCGCGTCGGCAGACGTCATCCTGATGATGGTCCGGACGGACGAGCCGGCGGATCGGCAGGGATCGCGGGGGATCGGGGCGTTCCTCGTGCCGACGGACGCCGACGGCTACATTCCCGGCAAGAAAGAACGTAAGATGGGCCTGCGCGGGTCGGAGACGGTGGCGGTCACGCTTCAGGATCTCTACCTGGGCCCCGAGCACCTGCTAGGTGAGCCGGGCCTGGGATTCAAGTATGCCCTCGAGGCGCTCGAGGGCGGTCGGCTCGGAATCGCGGCGCAGGCGATAGGCATAGCCGAGGCGGCCCTCGACTACGCGCGGGACTACGCCGAGGAGAGGGTCCAATTCGGACGGCCCATCTCCAAGTTTCAGGGTATCCAGTTCAAGCTGGCGGACATGGCCACGCGGCTCGAGGCATCCAGGGGACTCCTGTACCGGGCCGCCCTGGCCTACGACGCGGACGAGGCCCGCAAGCGGAAGCTGTCCAGCATGGCGAAGCTTAGTGCCAGCGAGACGGCGACCTGGGTCACGCGCCAGGCAGTCCAGATCTTCGGCGGCTACGGATACAGCAGGGAATACCCGGTTGAGAGACTGTTCCGGGACGCGAAAGTGACCGAGATTTACGAGGGAACCAGCGAGATTCACCGAATCATCATAGCGCGGGAACTGTACCTGGAGAGAGGAAACGACAAGTGAGCACCCAAACCAGTGACGTGGCCAAGGGCGTGGAGGCGGCGGAGGACAGGGCCGAGATGTTCGATCTCATGTCCCGGCACGACCATGAGCAGGTGGTCTTCACGTATGACCCGTCCAGCGGATACAAGGGAATCATCGCCATACACAACACCGCCCTGGGGCCGGCTCTGGGCGGCACCCGGTTCTGGAGATACGAGTCCGACTATGCTGCGCTCATTGACGTGCTGCGCCTGTCGCGCGGCATGACGTACAAAGCGGCCGTTGCCGGGCTGAACCTCGGCGGTGGCAAGGCAGTCATCATCGGCGACAACCGAACGCAGCAGCGTGAAATGATCATGCGCGCACACGGGCGGGCGGTGGAGTCACTGGCCGGGCGGTACTACACGGCCGAGGATGTGGGCACATCCGTGGCGGACATGGACTACATCCACATGGAGACGGAGCACGTCGTCGGCATGGCGGGTAAGTCGGGCGATCCGTCGCCAGTTACGGCGTATGGAACGTACCGCGGTATCAAGGCGTGCTCGCTGAAGAAGTTTGGCACCGACGACCTGGCCGGACGGTCCGTGGTGATCCAGGGCGCGGGGCATGTCGGGTATTTCCTCGCCGAGGATCTTCGCGCAGAAGGCGCGAAGGTCTTCGTAGCCGATATCGACGCCGAACGCGTCCAGCGCTGTGTCGACGAGCTCGGATGCGAGGCGGTCGGCGTGGATGAGGTGTACGACGCCGATGCCGACGTGTTCGCGCCGTGCGCTCTCGGAGCGATCCTGAACGACGATACGATTCCCAGGCTACGGGTCCAGATCGTGGCCGGGGCGGCGAACAACCAGCTGGCCAAGGCCCGCCACGCTTCGATGCTGGAGGAGGAGGGAATCCTGTACGCACCGGACTACGTGATCAACGCCGGTGGTTTGATCAACGTGTACTCCGAGCTCGCGGGCTGGACTCTCGAGCGATCGAAGCGGAAGGCTGGAGAAATCTACTCCACGCTGCTGGCGATCTTCGACGTGGCCGAGGCGGACGGGATCACGAGTGCGGAGGCCGCCGACGAAGTCGCGTTGCGGCGGGTTCATGCCGTCACGCAGCTGCATCGCACCTACGTGTGAACGAGATGGCAGACGACACGATTCGCCCCGGAGAGACGGACGTAGCTCCCGCTTGCGACCACCTCGAGGTCGTGGATCCCGAGATCTTCACGGCGATCAAGGCGGAGGCGGTCAGGCAGCACGAGGGCTTCGAACTCATCGCGAGCGAGAACTTCGTATCCGGAGCGGTGCTGGAGGCCATGGGCTCGGTTCTGACGAACAAGTATGCCGAGGGCTATCCGGCAAAGCGCTACTACGGCGGGTGCGAGTACGTCGACGTGGTGGAGGACCTGGCGCGCGAGCGCGCGAAAGAACTGTTCGGGGCGGATCACGCGAACGTCCAGCCGCATAGCGGAGCGCAGGCCAACATGGCGGCCTACTTCGCGTTTCTGCAGCCGGGAGACAAGCTGTTTGGAATGGACCTGTCGCACGGAGGTCACCTGACGCACGGCTCTCCCGTCAACTTCAGCGGTCGGCTGTACGATGTCGTTCCGTATGGCGTGCGTGAGGAAGACGGGCGGGTGGACATGGACGCGCTTGCCGCGCTGGCCCATCGGGAGCGGCCTGCCATGATCGTGGCGGGCGCCAGCGCGTACCCGAGGACGCTTCCGTTCGAGGATTTCGCAAGCATCGCCCGCTCGGTCGGCGCGATGCTGCTGGTGGACATGGCGCACATCGCGGGATTGGTAGCGGCCGGAGTTCACCCGTCACCGGTTCCGTGGGCGGACATTGTGACCACGACCACGCACAAGACGCTACGGGGACCGCGGGGCGGCCTGATCCTGTGCAAGGAACAGCACGCGAAGGCGATCGACAAATCGGTCTTTCCGGGGATGCAGGGTGGTCCCCTGGAGCACGTCATCGCGGCCAAGGCCGTTGCGTTG
>CAZRRU010000100.1:0-8726 GCA_964602635.1 uncultured Gemmatimonadota bacterium
CCGTATAGCCCTTTGCCGCCTCGGCCAGGTCCTCGCGGTACGGCTTCAGGTCTTCGTCGGACCGGCGCGCGTACTCGCCAGCCCTGATCTTGTCGTAGATGCCCGTGTCGATCCAGTCTCGAAGCTCCGCCACCCGAACCACCGAAAACGGGTGCGTGGCCCCGATCACGTTCAGGACCTTGTACACCGAATCGAGAAGGTCGCCGCCTTCGCGATACTCCTCCGACTGCGCGATGAACTCCTGCAGGTCCAGGGTCTCTCCCCGCGTACCACCTGCCAGCTTCATGAGGCTGCTCATCACGATGTCCTTGTCCTGCACGGCAAGCAGGGCCGCGCGGTCGCAGGACAGCTCGGACTTCCGATACCACTCGAGCAGGGCCCACAGGATCGGCAGCAGCGCCAGGCCCGCGATCGGATAGCGGAACATCGCAAGCCGCATGATCAGAAGGAGGAGCGTCCGGTACAAGACGTGTCCGGAGAGGATGTGGCCGACCTCGTGCGCGAGTACCGCCTCTACCTCGTCGTGGTCCAGCACCTCGAGCATGGACGAGTTGAGGACGATGAACGGGTCGCTCATCCCGACTGCCCCCGCGTTGACCAGCGGGGTCTGCGAGACGTAGACCTCCGGGATCTCCTTCAGATCCATGATCTCGCACACTCGAAGCGTCCGCTCGTGAATCCACGGATACTGCTTCTCGGACACGCGCACGGCGTTGGCCTTGAAGGCCAGCCGGATGGCGCGCTCTCCGAACATGCCGAAGATCTTGCGCAGGGCCAGGTCGAATCCCGGAATCTTGCGCAGGGCGTTCAAAGCCGCGCGATCCGCGGGGTGCTCCCAGGCCTGGGGGCTGATCTCGGTCAGGATCCGGCGCTGAAAACCTCCGTTGCCCGTGGAGGCGAGGCTTCCGCCCTCCTCCAGGTCCTCACCGTTCCCGTTGCCGTTCTCGTTGCCCGTCTCATCCATGATATCACTCCGTCCGTCGGTTTCGGTTCGCCGTACAGCATCCGGTACGCGATCGGCCTCGAGCCGGTTTCACGCCGTCCGTTGCCGGGGCCGTCGGCGGTCAGGCCACGGCGGCCAGAGCGCGATCGAGGTCGGCCACCAGGTCTTCCGCGTCTTCGACACCCACCGAGAGGCGAACGAGCCCTTCGGTAAGGCCCATCGCGCGCCTCCGGTCCGGCGGAACGGACGCGTGCGTCATCAGTGCCGGAACCGAGATCAGGCTCTCGACCCCTCCCAGGCTCTCGGCCAGCGCGAACAGGCGCGTGCCCGTGGCCAGCGCATCCGCCCGTGCGGCCGAGCCCATGTCGATCGTGATCATGCCGCCGAAGCCGCTCATCTGGCGTCGAGCCAGCTCGTGTTGCGGGTGGGACGGCAGGCCAGGATACAGCACTCGGTCCACGGCCGGATGCGCGTCCAGGTAATCCGCGACGACCCGCGCGTTTTCGCAATGTGCCTTCATCCTCAGATGAAGCGTCTTGGCGGCCCGCAGGATCAGCCAGCAATCCAGGGGACCCGGCACGCCGCCCGTGGCCATTTGCTGGTACCTCAGTCGCTCGTTCTGGTCATCGGATCGGACGACAACGGCGCCTCCGACCACGTCGCTGTGTCCGTTCAGGTATTTCGTGGTCGAATGGACCACGATGTCCGCCCCGATCTCGAGGGGCCTCTGGAGGACGGGCGTGGCGAACGTATTGTCCACCACGAGCAACGCACCGGCCTCCCTCGCGATCTCGGCGCTCGCCGCCAGGTCCGTGAGGACCATCAACGGGTTCGTGGGCGTTTCGAGGTATACCATCCGCGTCTCTGGCCGCATGGCGGAGCGGATCTCCGCGGTGCTCGACGTGTCCACGTAGTCGAAGTGCAGGCCGTAGCGCTCCCAGAATCGGAACAGTCGCTCGCTGCCGCCGTACAGGTTGTCCCCACACAGGACGTGGTCGCCGGCACTGAGGTTGGCCTTCAGGATCGCCTCGATCGCGGCCAGGCCCGACGCGAAGGCGACCCCGTGATGTCCTCCCTCCAGGGACGCCAGATTGGCCTCCATCGCCGTGCGGGTCGGGTTGGTGACACGCGCGTACTCGTGCCCCTGGCGCGGCTGCCCGACACCGTCCTGTACGTAGGTGGAGGTGAGGAACACCGGCGTCATGATCGCGCCCGTCTCGTCATCCGGAGACTGACCGGCGTGAACCGCTCGCGTGCCGAAACCGTCACCTTCAAGCACAGTCATGCAGGGCCTCCGTGGTCCTGGAACAGATGAACGAAGAAGATATGGAGCCGCCCGGCGGCGGGCGAACGGGCGATGAGCCACCGATGAGTCGACGGTCCATTTTCCGCACATGGACCTCAACATGGACGGCATGGACGGCGTTCCCGGGAGGGCCGCGCACCGACTCTACTGCCACTTGGTGTGGCCCACCCTGGGCAGGATTCCGCTGGTTTCCGAGGACGCGGTCGCGGTCGTGGAACGCCACGTCATCACCCTGTGCCGCAGGCTCGACACCGAGCCGATCTGTGTGCGGGCGTTCTCGGACCGCGTTCATCTGCTTCTCAGACTCAAGCCGGGTCACTCGCCCGCTTCCCTCATGTCGAGGCTGAAAACGGGGACGGAATTCGCCCTCCAGACCAGCGGCCACACGATCCGGTGGGGCCGGGGATACGCCGCCGCTACCATCTCCGGGGGAGACGTGCGCGCCGTCATGCGGCGCATCCATCGATTGGCGGACACGCCGATGTCCGCCTCACCCGTGCCGTCGAAGCCGCGCCGCGGAAGACCATCCCGCGGGGGTGCGAGCCACCCGGTCGGCGGCGTTGACGCTCCCCATCACACCGGGTAACCTTCCGGCGGCAGTCCAACTGCGGTCCACCCCTTGCAGGTCCGTGAGTCGGTGCTAGCCGACGTGAAGCGGAGCACCCCACAACAGCGAGCGGACGACAGGTATCCGGTTTGACAGGGACAGGCCCACTTATCGTGTCGGCCTCGGGGATCCGAGGAGTGGTGGGGTCGACCATGACCCCGGAGGTCGCCGTGCGCTACGGCGCCGCGTTCGGCCGTCACCTGCAGATGACCGGGGCGGCCGCTGATCCAGGTGCCTACGTGATCGTCGGTCGCGATTCGCGAACCTCCGGCGACCTGCTTTCCGCCGCCGCCGCGGCCGGTTTGAGGGCTGCTGGTGTCGCCGTGCGGGACGTGGGCATCGTCCCTACCCCGACGATCCTCCTGGCCGCGCGCGACGACGAGCGGGCCGTCGGTGGTCTGGTGCTCACGGCCTCCCACAACCCGATCGAGTGGAACGGGCTGAAGCTGGCTTCCGGAGAGGGAGCCTTCGTCACTCCGGAGGCAGGCCTGGCGGTCCAGGAGCTGTTCGAGCGCGGCCCAGAGCTCGCGGACTGGAGCGGACTCGGGAGTGGCGGAACGCTTGAAGGTGTGGCGGAGCACCACATCGACAGGATTCTCTCGCTCCCCGTGCTGGACGTCGAGGCCATTCGAAGCCGCGCGCCGGTGGTGGCGCTGGATTGCGTGCACGGCGCCGGCGGAGCCGTCGTCCCCGAGCTGCTGCGACGGCTCGGTTGCACGGTCGAGGGCACCGGACTGGCGACGGACGGACTCTTCCCACGGGATCCGGAGCCGATACCGGCGAACCTGGCCGAGCTCTCTCGGCTCGTCCGATCCAGTGGGGCCGAGATAGGCATGGCCGTCGATCCGGATGGCGACCGTCTCGCCCTGGTGGACGGTTCGGGTGACCCGGTGGGGGAGGATTGGACCTTGGCCCTGGCGGCCGAGTACGTGCTGGGACGCTCTCCCGGCCCGCTGGTGACGAATCTCTCGTCCAGCCAGTCCATTGAAGAGGTGGCCGAGCGCGCGGGCGTGCCCTTCCACAGGGCTCCCGTCGGCGAGGCTCGAGTGGCGTCGAAAATGGTCGAGGTGGGCGCGATGGTGGGTGGAGAGGGAAACGGGGGAGTCATGCTTCCCGACCTCAACCTCACGCGCGACGCGGCGGTAGCCGCGGCACTCGTACTCAACCTGCTTGCCGTGGAGGAATCGAGCCTGGACGAGCTGCTGGCGGGGCGCACCCGCTATCACATGGTGAAGCGGAAGGTCGAGCGTGGGGCGCTCGACCCCGAAGAGCTGTATCGGCGTGTCCGCTCCGCCGCTCCCGGGCAAGCCGCGGAGAACACGGAAGACGGGTTGCGGATGGCCTGGCCCGAAGCTCGTGAGTGGCTGCACGTCCGGCCGTCAGGCACTGAGCCGATCCTCCGCATCATCGCGGAGGCTCCCAGCCTGGACCGGGCCGAGCAGCTGGCCGGGATAGCAGGTCGATGCGTAGAAGCGGGGGTGGGCTGATCGTATGTGCGGAATCGTAGGGTACATCGGACCGAGGGAAGCGCAGCCCCTGATCCTGGAGGGCCTGCGACGCCTGGAGTACCGGGGGTACGACTCGGCCGGCATCGCCACTATCCACGACGGCTCACTCGATATCCGGAAGGCTGCGGGCAAGATCGCGGAGCTCGAGGGCCAGCTCGAACAAGAACCGCTCGTCGGGTCGCTCGGGATCGGGCATACCCGGTGGGCCACGCATGGCGCGCCGACCACGGTCAACGCGCACCCGCACACGGACGGTTCCGACCGGGTGGCCCTCGTTCACAACGGGATCATAGAGAACCACGAGGTCCTGCGCACCAGTCTCGAGGAGCTGGGGCACCGGTTCCGCACGGAGACCGACACGGAGGTTCTCTGTCACCTCATCGAAGAGACGTTCGATGGGAACCTCGAGGAAGCGGTGGCTGCGGCGCTGTCTCACGTGGAGGGCGCCTACGGGATCGTGGTGATCCACGCGGATGATCCCGGAAAGATCGTCGTGGCGCGCCTGGGCTCACCGCTCCTGATCGGGATCGGAGAGAATGGCGAGCGCGAGATGTTCGCCGCCTCGGATGTCGCGGCGGTGGTGCGGCACACCCGGCAGGTCGTTTATCTGGACGACGGAGAGCTCGCCGTCCTCACGGCGGACGGGCACTCCCTTCTGGACATTTCGGGGTCGGGCAACGGAGAAGAGCCCCGCCGGGTTCGCCGTGAGGCCAGCCGGGTGGACTGGGACCTGGGACAGATCGAGCGTGGCGGCTACGAGCACTTCATGCTCAAGGAGATATTCGAGCAGCCCGATACCATTCGTGACGCCATGCGAGGTCGCCTGCTGGAAGAGGAGGGGACGGCCAAGCTGGGCGGCCTGCTATCCCTCGAGGACTCTCTCCAGAACGTAGACCGGATCGTGATCACGGCGTGCGGCACCAGCTGGCACGCGGCGCTCCTGGGCGAGTACATGCTCGAAGAATTCGCCCGCATTCCCGTCGAGGTGGAGTACGCGTCGGAATTCCGGTACCGGCGTCCGATCGTCACCGCCGGTACTCTGGTGATCGCGATCTCACAATCGGGCGAGACCGCCGACACACTGGCCGCCATGCGCGAGGCGAAGTCTCGTGGCGCCCCCATTATGGGAATCGTCAATGTCGTCGGCTCCTCGATCGCGCGCGAGACCGATGGCGGCGTGTACATCCACTCGGGTCCCGAGATCGGGGTCGCCTCTACCAAGGCGTTCACGGGGCAGCTCACCGTCCTGGCCCTGTTCACGCTCTTCCTGGCTCGGCGCAGGGGCATGTCGGTCGCGGATGGACGCGAGATCGTGGCCGCGATGAAGAGCTTGCCCGACCTCGCACGGGCTTCGCTGGAGCAGTCGGCAGCCATCGAGAGCATAGCCCGCCAGTACGCCGACAAGGCGAACTTCCTCTACCTGGGGCGGGGCTTCAACTTTCCGGTGGCCCTCGAGGGGGCGCTGAAGCTCAAGGAAATCAGCTACATCCACGCGGAGGGATACCCGGCGGCCGAGATGAAGCACGGTCCGATCGCCCTCATCGACCAGAACATGCCGGTAGTCTTCATCGCTCCTTCCGACTCGGTGTATCAGAAGGTGGCGAGCAACATCGAAGAGGTGAAGGCGAGAGGCGGAAAGGTGATCGCCATTGTATCCGACGGCAACGATGGCCTCGCGGCTCGCGTGGACCACGTGGTCTCGGTCCCCTCAACCATCGACATGCTTCAGCCTATACTCAGCGTGATCCCACTTCAGCTTCTCGCCTATCACATGGCGGTGCTCAGAGGGTGTGACGTCGACCAACCGCGGAACCTGGCGAAGAGCGTGACGGTCGAATAGACGCGCCCGGGGTATCGCCCGCGCCAAGCCCCGCTTAGGTTTTCGCCCGGCGAGGAAATGGCGTTGGACACAGGAGATATCCCGATGTCGGCGGAGTACCCCAGGGCAGCCACGTTGGCCGCCACGTGCGCTCTTCTCCTTATTCTTCCCGCTGCCGCTGCGGCGCAATACACCGTAGGGGCGGAGAACGGCGACACGGTTCAGTTCGAATCCACGGCCCTTCGAGTCATGCTCGACACGGCGAGGGCCCTGTATGCGGACCTGCAGGAAGATCCCCGGGTCCTCTACTACACCCCGCTGGGCAGGGAAACGGTTTCGCTGGAGGACCCGGAAGCCAGCTATCCCTGGAACGTGATCACCGTGGTCAACGATTCGGTGGCTGACCTACAGCGGCTACCGGCCAACCTGAGGGAGGCCGACCGGGCCTACTACAACTACGCCGTCCAACGGATGCGCGTGGTCCGCGGGGCGGATCCGGATGTCTCGTGCGACTCGCTTCTCGCGCTCGAACAGAAGACGGTGGAGTCATTCATCGATGGCTGGGTCCTGTCACGCACGCTGTTCGGCGGCCCGCCGTTCCCGCCGCTCGACGAGCTGGTATTCGCGCGCCGGGACGGGCTGCTTCGCGCGCTACTGGCGAGGCACAACGATCGGCAGGTCGGGGCCTGCGCCGGACAGTGGGCCGACGACAACCATGAGAGGATCGAGGACTACGACGTCTGGCGGCAGGAGAGATTTCCCGCAGCCGGAGAAGCGGCGGAGGACGCGGACCCGGAGGCTGTGGATTCCACGCCGTCGGACTCGATTCCGCCTCCGGATTCCGGCATGCCACTGATGGACCCGGACGGCGCTGCGTCCGCCGAGGCGGGAGCGGACCGGGACTGATGGCGCTTCGTCTCCACAACACTCTGACACGAACGGTCGAGGATTTCGAGCCCGTTGAAGAGGGGCACGTCCGTATGTACACGTGCGGGCCCACCGTGTACGACCGCGCCCACATCGGGAACTTCCGCGCCTTCACCTGGGAGGACCTGCTGCGCCGTTACCTCGAGTGGCGCGGCTATCGCGTGACGCAGGTCATGAACCTCACGGACGTGGACGATCGCACCATCCAGGCGGCGATCGACCGCGGCCTCAGTCTCGAGCAGGTCACGGCCCCCGTTACGCGCTCCTTCTTCGAGGACTGGGAGACCCTCGGGCTGGAGTCGGTAGAGCGGAATCCGCGTGCCACAGAGCACGTGCCCCAGATGATCGATCTCGTGCGCCGCCTGGAAGAGGCCGGTTTCACCTACGAGATGGACGGGTCCGTCTACTTCGCCATCGACCGGTTTCCCGACTACGGCCGGCTCGCCAGCATCGACCCGGATGCCCTGCGTCCGGCCGGGCGCGTCGAGGGTGATGAGAACTACTCCAAGGAGAATCCGCGTGACTTCGTGCTGTGGAAGGGAGGCGCCCGGAGCCACGAGGGTGACGTAGCCGTGTGGGATTCGCCCTGGGGGCCCGGCCGGCCGGGCTGGCATCTCGAGTGCTCCGCCATGGCCATGGAATACCTCGGCGAGACGCTCGACATCCACACGGGCGGCGTGGACAACATCTTCCCGCATCACGTGAACGAGATCGCGCAATCGGAAGCCGCGACGGGAAAGCAATTCTCCAACTGGTGGCTGCATGCCGAGCACCTGCTCTCCGAGGGCGAGAAGATGTCCAAGTCACTGGGCAACTTCTACACCGTCGAGTCGCTGCTGAATCGGGGCCACCGTCCCTCGGCCATCCGCTATCTGCTGCTCAGCGCGCACTACCGCACGCAGCTCAACTTCACGCTCGAGGGCCTCAAGGACGCGGATCGGGCCGTCGGACGCTTGTACGAGCTCCGGCGGCGATTGGAAGAGGCGCCGGTCGCCGAAGCTCCGGCCTCCGGCTCGGCGCATCTGGAGGAAGTGGCGGAGCGCTGGCGGAGAGCCTTCATCGAGGCCCTGGATGACGATCTCAACGTCAGCGGTGCGCTCGGGGCCACGTTCACGATGGTGCGGGAGGCGAACCTCGCGCTGGACGGGGCGGACCGGTTTTCGGCGCCCGGTCTCGAAGCGGTGCGGGCGGTGCTGGACGACTTCGACTCCGTGTTCGGCGTCCTGTCGCTGCGCGAGCGGGAAGAGGAGGCCGATTCGGCCGAGCTCGAGGAGTGGATCGAAGAGCGGATAGGCGCACGCGCGGCGGCGCGGGCGGCGCGCGATTTCGGCCTGGCCGACGCCATCCGGGGCGAGCTGCTGGAGAGAGGTGTAGCGCTGGAGGACGGTCCCGCGGGGACCCGCTGGAAGCTGGTCTCGCGAGCCGACTGAAGCCCGCTCGGCGGACCGACTTTTCCTCAGTTGACGGATTTCCCATCACTCCATATGTTGGCGGTCTGATTTTGCTGACGTAGCTCAACTGGAAGAGCACCGGATTTGTAATCCGGAGGTTGTGGGTTCGAGTCCCACCGTCAGCTCAGTGACGCGTTCGCCGGGGTCGCCCCAGGCAGGCCCGAC